>JBMFTS010000013.1:0-15678 GCA_049966915.1 Candidatus Micrarchaeia archaeon | reverse complement strand
AAATCGTGGGCTTTCTGCTAAGCATTTTGTAAATGCCAGTAAAGTACGCTTCGCGTGCCGGCGTAGTAGAAGAGCCGTAACGCGCATTAACGAGCTTGTCTGCTTTGGCCGATAGGTACGCGCCGCCTGACATTGAAAGCGTGCCCGATATGCCAGCTATTGTGCCTGCAAGAGCCACTATGGCGCCTGATTTTGCAACCACTGCAAGCCCCACCACTATCGCCACTATTTCGACAAGACCGTCGTTCAGCCCAAAGATTATGGACTTGATGTATTGCAGCTCTGTTTCCTGTGCCTCTATCATGTTTTGAAGCATGCGCTCGTGGCCCAACTCGTCCTTAAGCACGGCTTTTACCTGGCTTTTCAACAGGGTATTGCCCTTGATGCCCGCAAGGGCGTTCGAATATTGCCGCGCCCCGCGAACCTCGTTCAATTCGAGCAGCTTGACAGTAAAAGCAAGTCCCATTAATCTGCGAACTAGAAGCATAAGTAGCACGTGCAAACGCGATACGTGCCTGCTATGCCTGTCAATTCCTGCAACCTTTGCCCATATGTCAGCGTGCCTGTTTTCTGTCGCAGCAAGCTCCTTGAGTATCTTTCTGAAAGCAGCATCGCGCTCGCCGGCAAGAAGAGCAGAGTATGTAGCGAAGTCGAGCAGCTCGCCTTTCAAGAAGCCGGCTGCGAGCCTTGAGCTTTCACTTTTTGCTGCAGGCATGCAATCTTATTTGCTTTTCACGTATAAAATATATATGCAAATGGTGGCGCACAGGATATCGGGCAAAGGGCACGAGTATGATTACGGCGACAGGTCCTACGTGGCTGTCGACAAGCTGATAAAAGAAAGCAAATCCTTGTGCATAATCTCGCCGTATATAGACGAATATTATGCGAAATATCTGGTGAAGCACGCAAAAGGCAAGCGCATACGCATAATATCTTCTTCGATAAGCAGGCGTGCCGAAAAGCGCCTGGCCAGGCGCTCGCTAAAGCGCCTCGCAGCATTCTTGCTTGCAGTAGCCATGTTGAACTATGCGCTTGCAGGATCTGGCATCGAACCGCTTGTTGGCATGGCGTCTGTGCTGTGCTCTTCTGCATATGTGCTTGTCTACCTGTCCGATGCCACGAATAAAATGGGCATAAGCCTGAAAACACCCAGGCAGTTCGTGCACGCAAAGCTCTACATAGGCGACAATTTTGCCGTGGAAGGCTCGGCAAACCTGACGTTCGCCGGCATGCACAAGAACATCGAGCAAACAAGGCGCATCGAAAATTCCGAAGAAGTGCAAGCTCTCAGAAACGACTTTGAAAGACTGTGGCGCACGCTCGAATAACTCACTTGAAAGTCAGCTCCAGCGGCCCGGAGTAGTTGTAGTCCGGCGCCTTGAGGTATACTGAAATTATCATGCTGTTGCTGCTGTTTACCTTGAACGGAACCTGCGGGCTTGTCTTTAAAACGGCAAACGGCGCGTTTGCGCTTACCTCTTTCACCTCGTCGCCTTCGTGCAAAATGGCAAGGGCTTGCACATCTTGCTTTATAGCGTCGCCCTTGCTTATGTAAAGGCTCTTTGCGGAATCGTCTAGGGCATAGGTCCTGCCATTGCTCGAAAGCTTGACGCTGCTTATGCCTATGTGCAGAGAATCGGGCATTTTCGCCTGCATGTCTATGAACAGCGGCCCAGTATAAGCCACGTCAGGCGCCTTGAGCCTCAGCACGAGCTCAGTGCTTTGCCCGTATTGCAGGATTATGGGCAAGCTCGGCAAAACGCCTAGAAGCGCGAACGGCTGCTTCACTGAAATGGCGTCTATGCGAAGGTCTGGCCTTTTTACGGTGTCGTCGGCAAGGTCGCTTGCGGTCTTGTTGCGGAACGGCACCCTGAGCTCGAATTCCTTGCGCAATGGCTTCAGCCCGGGCAGCTGGTGCACGTCGTTCATGTAGCTTATGTTCACGCTGGTTATGCTAGCGGCGTAGTGCTTGGCAAAAAGGCTTTTGATGCTAAACAAAAAAACACCAATTTAATATTTTGCTGTAAAAATATAATAAGGTTATATCATGGAAAAAGAATTGCACGAGGGCGACAGCGCGCCCGAATTCGAGCTTGAAGGCAACGACGGCAAGAAGCACACGCTGAATGAATTCAAGGGCAAATACCTGGTGATATATTTTTACCCTAAAGACAACACGCCGGGCTGCACAGCGGAAGCATGCGCTTTCAGAGACTCCACAAGCAGCATAAGGCAAGCAGGCGCAGAGGTGATAGGCATAAGCAAGGATTCCATAGACTCGCACAAAAAGTTTGCAGGCAAGCACGAACTAAACTTTCTGCTGCTTTCGGATCCGGAAAGCAAAACGATAAAGGCGTATGGCGCATATGGCAACAAAGGCGTTTTCGGATTCGGCACTTTGCGCAAAACCTACATAATAGACAAGTCAGGCAAGGTGGCGAAGGTGCTCGAAAAGATAAAGCCGGAAGAGCACGCGGCGAAGGCAATTGAGTTTTTGAAAAGCCAAAGCAGGTAATTAGCATGGCAACGCAAGCGCACGAAACGCTGGGAACAGAAGTTGTGCCAGAAGCATACAGCATAACGCTTGAGCCCGACTTGAATTCGTTGTCTTTCAAAGGTTATGAGGAAATATCAGTAAAAATTGCAAAGGCTTCGAAAGAGATACTGCTAAATGCAAACGGGCTAAACATCGATGAGGCGCGGGTAGCATATGCTGCCGGCAACGAGCAGAAGGCAAGCATAAAGTACTACGCAGAGGAGCAAAGGATTGCGCTTGCTGTAGAGAAGCCAGCAGTTGGCAAAGCCACGCTTAAGCTGCGCTTCTCTGGAAAGATTGGCGCCACGCTTGCCGGGCTCTATTTGAGCACGTATTCGTACAAAGGCAAAAAGCATTACATGCTAACCACGCAGTTCGAGGCGCCAGACGCACGCAGAGCCTTCCCCTGCTTCGACGAACCGGAATTCAAGGCCGTTTTCGACCTTGCACTGCTCATTGACAAGGACAAGGAAGCAATATCGAACATGCCAGTAAAAGAAACAAGATTGCTCGGCGGCAAAAAGCTCGTGCGGTTCGCGCAAACGCCGAGGATGTCGACATATTTGCTTTACATCGGCGTGGGCGAGTTCGAACACGCTGAAACCAGGCTTGGCAAACTTGTCATAAGGGCCACCACTACCAAAGGCAAGATTGGCATGGCAAGGCTCGCAATGGAATACGCCAAGAAATTCATAGCCTTTTACGAACGCTATTTCGGAATAGATTACCCGCTGCCCAAAGTAGACCTCATAGCAGTGCCTGATTTTGCAATGGGCGCCATGGAAAACTGGGGCGCAATAACGTTCAGGGAGCTGGACCTGCTGTGCGACAGCAGCTCGCCTGTCGAGACAAAGAAAAGGGTCGCGATAACAGTAGCACACGAGCTTGCACACCAGTGGTTCGGCGACCTCGTAACAATGAAATGGTGGAACGACCTTTGGCTGAACGAAAGCTTTGCGACGTTCATGAGCTATAAAGCAGTTGCCGCAGCGTTTCCAGAATGGCGCGTAGACAAGGATTATATGCAGGAAACCGTAGCTGTAGCGCTTTCAGTCGACGCGCTCAAAAGCACGCACCCGATAAGCGTGAACGTGAACACGCCGGGCGAGATAAGCAGCATATTTGACGAAATAAGCTACGAGAAAGGGGGCTCTGTGCTGGCCATGTTCGAAGACTATGTAAAACCAGAAAATTTCAGGAAGGGCCTGCATATGTATCTCAACAAGCACGCGTTCGGCAACGCCACTGCTAGCGATTTGTGGAATGCGATAAGCGAGGCTTCAGGCAACAAAGGCTTTTCCTCGTTTGCCAAAAAATGGATAGAGCAGGAAGGGTATCCGCTGCTGCGCGCGCAAGAAACAAGCAGCGGGGTAAAGCTCAGGCAGGAAAGGTATCTCATGCTAGGAAAACAGCGCGGCACGTGGCCTGTGCCCGTAAGATACTTGTGCGAAAACGGCAACACGGGGCTCGCGCTCATAGACAAGGAGAGCTCGCAAATATCGATGAAATGCTCGTGGATAAAGCTCAACTACGGCCAGAAAGGCCTCTACAGGACAAGCTATCCAGCGCGCATGCTCGAAAAGCTGCTCGAAGCAATAGACCGCAAGCGCATAGACGCAATAGATGCGTGGGGCCTTGAAAACGACATGTTCGCGCTTGCGCGGAGCGGAAAAATCGCGGCGCAGAGCTACCTAGATGCAGCAAAGTCGCATTTTGCGAAAGCAGGCTATCCTGCGAACGCTAGCACGCTATCGCATGTCAACTGGATTTACGGCATGCTTTACAGCACATGCCTTGAGCAAAAAGCGCGCGAAGCCATGCTAAGCTGCGGCAAGGCGGTGGTGTCAGAAGTGGGCTTGAAGCCGAAGAAAACCGATACAGCAATCGAAAAGCAGCTGAGAAGCACAGCCATGTTGGTGCTCGGAATGGCTGGAGACAGAGGCATAGTGCAATTCTCAATCGGCGAGTTTAACAGAGCCGTACGCGGCGCAAAAATAAACCCAGACATGAAAGAAGCGGTGTACGCTGTTTCGGCATGGAATGGCACAGCCGATTTGTTCAACAAAATGGCGAAAATGTACGATCAAGCGCAAGCGCCAGATGAAAAGGCAAGACTGCTCAAGGCGCTTGCGATGTTCAAAGACAAGCACCTTGCCAGAAAGGCGTTGGCGTTTGCGCTGTCTAAACAGGTCAAGCCGCAGGACACTTTCATAATACCTTCGTTTATTTCTGCAAATCCTGCCGCGCGAGGCGTGCTGATGGATTGGACGCTGTCAAAATGGAAAACGCTTGCAGGCAGGTATTCCGAAGGCACAGGCATGCTAGGGCGATTCGTGGAAAACTTGGGCATTGCGAGTGACAGCAAGTCAAGAGCGAAGTTCGTTTCGTTCTTCTCCAGGCAAGTCAACAGGCGCGAAGACATCCTCCGCGGCATAGCCAAAACGAGAGAGCGCATAGACGCCAACATAATGTTCATAAAAAGGAACGCACAGCAAGAGAAATGAGGCAAGCAGAGCAATGCAGCAATGCATTTAAAAGAGCGCGTGCTAAATAGAACCATGGCGCTGTATCATACGTTTCTGACTCTTCTTGTGCCAGCAATAGTCGCTTATGCCGTTACCTTTGTAGCCACGAAATTTCTCATGGGCTACCTATCAAGCTCTGGCGTAGTGGAGGAAGACCAGAATAAAGGAAGGCTTATAAAGCTGCCAAGCAGCGGCGGCCTTGCGGTCGTGTTCGGCACCATAGTAGGCATAATCACTTACGCTTTCGGCATGAGCTTTCTATCGCAGTCGCTGCATGCAATATACGACGTACGCACGCTTTTCGCTGTAAGCCTGTCGCTTTTGCTCATATCGCTCGTGGGCTTTCTTGACGACATAAATGTAAAGGGCAAGCTTGTCAACGCAACCGGCATAAAGTCGTACAAGAAGGGCATGAAGCAATGGCAGAAACCGCTGCTCACAGTAATAGGCGCGCTGCCGCTGATGGCGATAAACGCAGGCATAAGCACCGTCCGCATACCGTTTATCGGCAACGTTGCTCTTGGCGCATGGTATCCGTTGCTTGTTCTGCCCCTTGCAATAATCTTCGCGTCGAATGCGGTAAATCTGCTCGGCGGATTCGACGGCTTGCAGACGGGAATGGGAGCAATAGCGCTCGCCGGCTTTCTCGTGTACTCAGTACTTTACGGCAACCACGTAGGCGCGCTCATTTCTGCAGTAATGTTGGCTTCTGTCCTGGCATTTATGCCTTTCAACTTCGGCAAGCTAATACCTGGCGACAGCTTTACTTACATGCTAGGCGCGGGCCTTGTTTCTATAATGGTGCTTGGCAACGCAGAGGCGTTTGGCATAATAGTGTTCTTCCCGTGGATTGTGGAATTCTTCCTGCATTTGAGAAGGGGCTTCAAGGTCAGCGATCTCGGGATAAGGCAAAAAGACGGCACGTTCAAGGCGCCGTATGGCAAGCGCGTGTACAGCCTTACGCACGTTGTAATGAACGCCAAAAGGCTAAAGGAAACGCAGGTTTCTGCCTATTTGTCGCTTATCGAGTTTGCATTCGTATTGCTGGCTTTCTTGCTCAAAATAGGCGGCTTCCTGTAAGCCACACCGCGAGGTCTGGCAAGCACGACATCAGACCTTTTTATCAGCTTTTTCCTGCCGGCATGCTCGGCATAAATCTTTGCGCGCTCAGTAACCAGTTCAGTAAGCCTCTCGAGCTCCTTTTCGAGATTAAGCACCGCGTCTTCGGTTACCTTCTCTGCGCCTGCTTCTCTTATAAATTGCTCTATATCGTACAAGCTATATGCCCTCTCCCCCAAACCATCACCCACAAAAAGCAGGATTTAATTGGTAAGAAAGTAATAAAAACAAATGGCAGAAGTTCCGAATAGTGGAATACATCGCTGCTACTTGTAGCGCAAAAGCGCGCCTATGCCCCCGAAGCCCATGAGAAACTCCTTGCCGTAAGAGCTCTCGCTGGACACGAAAACCGTCTCGACGCCATTCTTGTCGGCTATTCCTATAAGCTCCTCTATGCCGTCAATAATTGAGGTCGTGCTGTACACGCCGCCGCAGCCCTCGTGGATGCGCGACTGCGCAGGGTCTTCGTTGTTTTCTATGGCGCTCTTCCGCTTTTCGAACTCTTCCTCGGTCTCGTCAACGCCCCTGTTCACCACCACCTCTATCTCGCTGCCGCATTTGTTGCACTTCCTTGTCGCTATGTAATAGTCGTAATCCTTGTTTACTATAAGAGTGGAAACCTTGTTGTCAAGAAGCGCCTTTTTCGTATTGGCATAGCCGTATACTGCAAGCCCGTTGCTGGATATCTCGCGCATGAAACGCTCTATAATGTGGCGCTCCTGCGCCGCTTCTTGCTCTTTCAGCACGTCGTAGGCTTTCTCGACAAGCTCGTTAAGACCCGTCTCGTCAGTATATCCTACATCGAACACGCCGAGCACTTTTATCTGGTAGTTTAGCTTGCCCGATTTTATGAAATTTTCCTTCGTAGGACCAGGCCCGCCGACTATGAGCCCTTTTATCTTGAACTCGCTTTGCTGGAAAAGCGAGCTTATAAGGTCGCCTATTTCTGTATAGTAGTAGTCTATGTCTTCTTCCCTTGCCCTTGCGAACCTTCTCGCGCTCTGGCCGCCTTTTTTCATCTTGGCATGCGCCATAGAATGAAGCTTCTTTATTACCTGTATGTGCGTGCCCGTAAGCGTAGCCACTGTCGCCTCCCTGCCGTCAAGCACAAGGAGCGCGAACGTATCGCGCGCCTCGACCATGGCTTCTATGGGATCTAGCAAAAACGTGGAGTCGCAGCGGTATATGTTCACGCGTATGGGCTCCGGCGGCTCCATGGAAAAGAGCTCTATGCTTTCCTTGCCAGGATCCGGAGATATGTTGCCGCAGAATACGACAAAGCCATTTTTCGGCGTTTCCTTGTAAAGCTTTAGATACTGTATTATCTTGTCTATTGCGCTTTGCACGTTTGTGCGCGTGGTTTTAGATTTTATGTTGCCGGACTGGTTGCGCTCCTGCCTCAGCTTCGCTATCTCCTCGCTAATCTGGAACCCTGCTGGTATGTAAATGCTTATGAGCTCAGTTCCAGAACCGCGTATGGACTTGAGCCGCTTAATCTCCTTTAGCATGTCGTATTCTTTTTTCATCGAATCAAACTGCGCTAGCCTATCTTGTTCTTGTGCATGTAAGGCACGAGCACGTCAGGCACCGTTATGGTGCCGTCGCTGTTGGCATAATTTTCCACTATTGCCACAATTGTTCGCGTTGTGGCCAAGGCAGTGCCGTTCAGCGTGTGCACGTATTTTCTCTTGTTTCCTTCGTCGTACTTTATGTCCAGTCTTAATGATTGCCAG
The DNA here is from genome assembly GCA_049966915.1 of Candidatus Micrarchaeia archaeon. Lineage (GTDB taxonomy): Archaea > Micrarchaeota > Micrarchaeia > Micrarchaeales > CABMGC01 > JAGDXZ01. Next base: position 7,762 of record JBMFTS010000013.1, on the reverse strand, counting down.
TCTGTGCAATTGGAGCACGACACCACTTCGCGATACTGCCCCTGCGAAGGCATGTATGCTTCTATGTCGTATTTCTTGGCGGCTACGCTTCCTATGTCGCCAGTGCATATGTTTACCACATGGTAAGGCAACCCCAACTTCTGGTTTATTGTTTCTGCATTTTTGACAATTTCCTCGAGCAAGTCCCACGATTCTTCCTGCTTTGAAAACACGAATTGCTCTACCTTGTAAAACTGATGAACGCGGAATATGCCCTTTGAATCCTTGCCGTGTGCTCCGGCCTCTCTCCTAAAGCATGGGCTCACTCCGACAAATTTCTTTGGCAATTCCTTAGCGCTAAGGATCTTGCCGGCGTACATGGCAGCAATAGGATGTTCGGAAGTTGCTATCATGAAAAGCTCGTCGTCCATGTGTTCGTAATCCCCTTTCGCCTTCGATTCGCTCGGCTCTGCAACCTTGTACAGCATTTCCTCGAAGTCGCCCATTGTGGTAACGCCGCGGTAGTACTCGCGCTTTATCATAAGAGGCGGGGCAATCAGCGCATAGCCCTTGCCTGTAAGCTCGTCTATGGCAAACCTTATTAGCGACTGCTCGAGAAGCGCCAAGTCGCCTTTGAGGTAGTAAAATCTGGCGCCAGACACCTTCGCTGCCTGGTCCAGGTCTATTAGGTCGAGCTTGTTTAGCACATCCACGTGGCTTTGCGGAGCCTGCTGCTTTATGGTGCCCCATTTTCTAATTTCAACATTTTCGCTGCTGTCTTTGCCGTATGGCACTGACTCGTGGAGCACATTTGGCATATTCCATAGCAAGGCTTCGAGTTTCTTTTGATACTGCCCTAGCTGCTGCTCCAGCTCGTCTATTTCCTGCTTTACCTTCGCAAGCCGTTCGATATCCTCCTTGCTCGGCTCTTTCCCTTGCTTCTTTGCTTCGGATATGGCTTCGCTACCTTTGTTGCGCTCCTGCCTCAGCTTCGCTACCTGCGTAATGATCTTTCTTGATTCTTCATCGTACTTCAGGAGCTCGTCTATCGGAAAGTCGCTCTTCCGCTTTTCAAGCGACTTGCGTATCTGCTCCAGATTGTCCCTTACATACTTTGTTGTCAGCATGCGAATACCTCGCAATATAGTTATAAAACATAATTTATAAAGTTATAGCGGCAAAGGCATAATTGCATGCTGCGTTGTCAGGCCGCGCGAGGCGTGCCTAAATGTTGAAGCAGGGGTGGCAGAGTTTGGCCAAATGCGGCGGGCTTAGGCCCCGTTCCCTTTGTGGGTGCGTGAGTTCAAATCTCACCCCCTGCACATGGCTTTTAAAACCGAATGCAAACTAGCGTTTTATCATCGTCGTAGGCGCTCACGCGCTCTTTTGCGGCCCGCAAAATGCCTGACGCAAAATCCTTCATGCTTGAAGACTGCCCCAGAATGGGCAACAGCACATCTTCGTTTAGCACATGTTCAACGCCGTCTGTTGCCAAAATGGCTATGTCGCCTGTTTCAAGCACGGCTTCCTTGCGGTGGACTTCTATGCCAGCGCGTCCTATAACTTGAGTAATATGAATGCCGTTGTTGTCGATTTGGCTCATCTCGATGAGTTTGCCTCTTTTAAGCAAGAAAGACGGACTGTCTCCAACATTCGCGAACAATGCGTGATTGACTTCCGAAATGTAAACAGCAGAGAGAGTAGTAAGACCCAAGTTTAGACTTTTCTTCTCTCTTATCAATTCGGTATTTGCATACTCCATAGCAGCTACTAGGTCGCCGGCAAACCGCTTCTCTAGCGCCGCCAGCGCGAACTCTGCTGCTTTTCCGCTGTCGCCGAAATCGGGCACGCTGACGCCGTCAGCAACAGCAAAAAGGCCAAGCGAGGCGTTTACCAGCAGCCTGTCCTGGTAGGCATGCACGCTCCCTGAAACCGAAAACGAGCCGATATCCAAAAATCGTTGCGCAGGCATATAAAACTTACCAATTTTAAATATATTAATTTGCGCTAAAATACGGCCAGAAGTGAATTTGTGAAGCAAAACCCGAAATTCAGCGTGATAATACCCGCGCTTAACGAGGAAAAGTACATAAAATACCCGCTGCGTGGATTGGCACGCCAGACGAACAAGCAGTACGAGATCATAGTGGTAGATGGCGGAAGCAAAGATGGCACAAGGAAAATCGCAGCTAAATATGCGCGCGTTGTTATAGACACAAAACGCGGGCCTGGCAGAGCACGAAATACAGGCGCAAAACAGGCAAAGGGAGACTACCTGCTTTTCATCGACGCCGATACCGAGCCTTCTTCAAGACTCATTGAAGAGTACTTGAAAACGTTTTCAGAAGAAGGAGTAGTGGCGGCAACAGGCCCTGTTCTGCCTCTTGAGCGCTCGAGCTGGCGCGTGAAGATGGGCTACAAGTTTGTATCGGTTTACTTTGCAAAATTCATGCTGAGGCTTGGAAAGCCCAGCATAAACGGCATGAACTTCGCAGCGAAAAGGTCTGCGTTCGAAAAGGTTGGCGGCTTCAACGAAAACTTCAAAACCTATGAAGACTGGGACCTGTCGCGAAGGCTCAGCAAAATAGGCAGAGTAGCATTCAATAACAACGCAAAGGTGTACACGAGCGTAAGGCGCGTAAAGGCATGGGGCATACTTGGCTTCGCGCGTTACCACATAGGCAACATGCTAAGGTATGCGTTCTTGAAAAGACCAAAGGAAATATACGACGAAATACGCTAATGCGCTAATCCTGCAGCTGCTTCTACCAGTTGTTCTTCCTTGTGTGCGTTGTGCGCCTTCTGTGGTGCCTTCCCGAAATGAAGTAGTAAGCGCTGACCAACAGCAGGAAAAGCGCGAGAACGCCTATGCTGAATTTTGTCAGGAACATAAGAAGGGCTAGTGTCGTAAGCATGCCCACTATTGGCACCAAGTAGAATTTGCGCTTGCCGAAAAGCATCTTGCCAGGGTTGTTTCTCGTGTCTATCGCCAACTTTGCTGCTGCCACATTTGCGAGCGTGTAAGAGAAAAGCGAGCCCGCGTTGCTCATCGACACTATTTCCTTGAATGCAAATGCGAGCATGGCAACCATTACTATGCCAGAAGTTATTATGGCGAAGTGCGGGACGCTGTACTTGTTGAGCCTTGAAAACACCGGCGGTATGGCCTTGTCTCTCGACATTGCGAAAAGGACCCTTGACAACCCGAGTATCATGGCCAAATCCACATCAAAAGTGGCAATAAGCGCGCCTACAGATATTACGTAGCCAAACCACGGTTTTTTAGTCGCAATGAAAAGCGCGCTGGCAAGCGGCGAAGACGATGCGCTTATTTTGCCGTATGGCACTATGCCTATGAGCACAAGCATTACCACCGCGTAAACGGCCATCGAAATGACAATTGAATAGAGTATTGCGCGAGGTATTGTTTTCTTTGGCTCCTTTATTTCTTCGCCTAGCATGGTGACTCGCGCAAAACCGGTATAGGCAAAAAACACAAACGCCGAAGCAACGAACATGCTGCCTATGCCTTTCGGAAACACTGGCACGTAATTCGACGGTTTTATGAAGAAAATGCCAACGAGCACGAAAAACGCGAGCACGGCGAGATTTATTAGTATGAGCAGCGTAGCCGTCTCGGCAGAGCGCTTTATGCCGAAATAGTTTATCGCAGAAAGCACCACTATCAGCAACGTGGCAATCAGAACCTCGCTGACCTTTATGCCGAAAAGCGCAGAGAAGTATCCTGCGAAGCTAAGCGCTATTGCAGAACCGCTCACTACTGAGGCAAAAATCCAGACTATTCCGGCTATAAACCCGAAATAGTTACCGAGCACTTCCTTTGAATATTCGTAATTGCCCCCTTCGCTTGCGTATAAATGGGCAAGCTCGGCAAAACTAAAACCAGTGAATACAGAAGCGAACGCGGCTATAAGAACGGCAAATATTGAGGCTGGGCCGGCTATTCCGGCAGCAAGACCGCTTATTACATAAATGCCTGCGCCTATGATTGCAGCTAGATTTATCGCAAGTGCGGCACGCAGCCCTACCACGCGCTTCAGTGCTGCCAAGGCATCATCCGTTTTGGTTCAGGCCTGCACAAACACGCATGCAAACCCATAAAAAGATTTATGAATATATCAATAGCACTATTAAAAGGCTTACTGCCTAATCTGCTTGTTCGCGTGATATTATGCAATACACAAAGTTTGAAAAGGCAAGAATAATCGGCGCAAGGGCTTTGCAGCTTGCCTTCGGCGCGCCTCCTCTGATAAAAGTGCCCAAAACAACGTACGATCCTCTTGACCTGGCCGAAATGGAATTCGAGGCCGGAGTAATACCAATAGCAGTAATAAGGCAGGACCTTGGAGCGGAAATGGATGCGTAAAAATAAAAAGGGCTGATTTGTTGCCAGAAATGACATATGACGTAATAGTTGCAGGTGCGGGCATAGCGGGCACAATAGCCGCTACTGCTGCGGCAAAGGGCGGCGCCAAAACGCTGCTGCTGGACAGGAATAAAAGCGAAGAAGTGGGCAAGAAAACTAACTGGGGCTGGGTATGCGGCGACGCAGTAGCAAAATCGCATTTGGAATTCTTGGAAAAAGAGCCAGGCATAAGGCTTGGCGAGCCAGAGCTTGACCACAAGGTAAACGGCATATATGTAATAAGCCCGGACTTGGAAAACAGGCTCATGTTCGAAGGCGAAGGCTACACGCTCGACAGGCCAAAGCTTGCAAGAAAGCTGCTCAGCATAGCGTTACACGAAGGTGTCGAGTACAAAGCTGGCTACGAAGTTGAAGGGCCGATAGCTTCAGGCGAAAAATTGGAAGGCGTGTTCGGCAAAGACGACAAGAAGCAGGAATTCAGAATAATGGGCAAAATAATCATAGACGCGCTGGGCATGGCAAGCACGCTAAGGCGCAGGCTCCCGCAGAACAAATACATAGAACGCGAAATAAGCACCGACGACATAGAACCTACTGGCAGGTACATACTCAAGTTTGAGCCCGACGGCGAGGACAAGAACTTTTACGACCCTGACAACGCGCTAATCCACCTCAACCAGGACTTCGCTCCTGGCGGCTACGGCTGGGTGTTCCCGAAGAGCGGCAGCAGGGTAAACATAGGCGTAGGCGTGGGCCAGAAAAGCCTCGAAAAAAGAAATAAGGCGCTTGGCAAAAACGACACCTTGCACAAGCTCATAGACGACTACGTGGCGTACAACAAAGTGGTAAAAAACACCAGCATAGACGCTAGCGACGGAAACGGCAAGGGGTACTGGTCAATATCAGTAAGAAGGCACCAACACAGCGCGGTTTATGCGAATTACATGGGCGCCGGCGACTCTATGTCAATGGCAAATCCCATAAGCGGCGGAGGCATAGGCCCGGCAATGGTTGCGGGCGCGCTTGCAGGCAAAACGGCTGCGGAAGCAATTGCTGCAAACAACACGAGCATGGATTTCCTGTGGCAGTACAACGTGCACTTCAACGAAGCATATGGCAACAAAAGCGCAGCGCTTGAAATATTCAGAGTATATATGCAGTCGCTCAACAACGACAGGCTCAACTACGGCATAAAGCACTTCATAACGCCTGAAGAGGCAAAGCAGCTTGCTTACAATGGAATGGTGCCAGAGGTGTCATTGCTCGGCGCAGCGCAGAAGCTAGTGAGCGGCATAGCCAACATAAATGCATTCAAGGACTTCGTGTACACGGTAAAGAAAATGAAAAAAATAATGGAAATCTATGCCAAATACCCTAAGGATCCTTCGCACTTCGACGAGTGGAGCAAAACAGTGTACGCGGAAATAGAAGAAGTCAAAAAGCACTTCAAGATAAACCCAGTATAATGAGGCATTGGTTTGAAAACTACAGAAAGTCGCGCACCCTGCCAAGAAAGCCGCCGGCATAGACTCTCGCGCTTTCGAAGTCGAACAGGTCGTTCCTGAACGCTGGCAGGTGCTTTTTGGTTGAGGAGTCTATTTTGTTGCCCAATATGAGGGGGTTGAGGGGAGGCACGAGCACGAGCCTTGCGTTCCTGTTGAAATTCTTGTAAAGGAACCGCGCTCCGTCGCCTATCTCTGCAATTACAAAAACTTTCTTTCTGACTCCGGATATGTCCACTGCAAGATGGCCGTGAGCTTCAATTATGTAATCGCTTAGCATCGCTTCCTTGCTAGGAAGCGCGTTGCCGTGCAAAAACGTGGTTTTGCCAATGCGCACTTCCTGCTCGAGTTTTATGCTGTAGCCCAGCCTGTCAAGCAGCTCCTGCAAATGCGCATCGTGATTGCCCCTTGCAATTCTCAAATTCGTATTTCTAACGCTGTAGAAGAACTTTTGCAAAGATTCGTAATCCTGCTTGTCGGGCCAGCCTATCGCGTCTTTTATGTCGCCGAGCAGCACCAGCGTTCGCGCGCCGTTGTTAGCGCACGCTCTTGCGAGCTTTGCCGATAGCTTGCTGGCCGCGTTTGGAAAATTAAGCCCGGAATTGGCGAGCTTCCGTTCTATGCCTATGTGCAAGTCGCCAGCAGCAAGCGCACCGCCAACAAGCACGGCAGGCACCTCTTCGAGCATTTCCATGCTATGCTTTTGCAAACCAAAAAATAAATAACGGCAGCGATACTGCGCGCGCGGCTGCTACGCCGCCTGCGCATGCAGTCTTGATGTTAGCCACTTATTTTATTCTTTTCCAATCAAAATAGATTCATGCAATCGCCAAAGATTGGCACTTTGTTCGGAGTAGATATAGAACTCCACTGGCTTTCAGTGCTGTTCCTAGTGATGTTCTTGCTGATCAGCGTCTACCTTTTCTTCCTCATGCTGCTGCTTCTCGTTGCGGTGCTGCTTCACGAGCTTGCCCATTCGGTAACAGCAATACGCAACAAGGTAAAGGTAAACAAGATAATTTTGATACTGCCCATCGGCGGGCTGTCTGTGCTCGACAAGGTCGACATAGATCCCAGAATAGAGTTCAACATAGCAATAGCAGGACCCATTATGAGCATGCTGCTGGGCTCCGTGTTTGGCTTTTTGGTAGTTTTCACGCCGGCAGGCTTGTTTACCCAAGTATTCCAGTTCATGTTTGAAATAAACATACTGCTTGGAGTTCTAAACCTTTTGCCCGCATTTCCGACCGACGGCGGCAGAGTATTCAGAAGCTACCTCGAAAGAAAACGCGACTTTTACAGCGCTACCATGCTTACGGTAAAGACCAGCAAGGCAATAATGTACGCACTAGTCATAGGCACGCTGGCATACGTGCTCGCTGTAAGCGCTTCGTTCTACTACAAGGAGATGGTATTTGTAATAACCTTGTTTACTGTTTTCATACTTTACGGTGGAGCACAGGCCGAGGAGCAGAATGCGATACTCAAGAAAAACGCGCGCGGGCTTACAGTGGCATATGCCGCAAGCAAGGACTTCGCTGAAGTAAGGTCGAACGCCAGTCTTGCCGAGCTCTACAACACGATAAGACGCAGAAAAAAACACGTGCTTATAACAAAAGTCAACGGCGCATACGCTTATGTAAACATACTTGACAAGAGAAAGCTCAACGCTGCAAAAACCGCTTCAGACTTAGCCATTCCGCTGCCCAACGTAGCTAAAAATACTAACGTGGTGGACGCGATGGCCGTATTGGAAAACAAGGAAGCGGGATTGGCAGCAGTAGTGAGCGGCAAAAAGCTAATTGGCATTGTGACGGCTCAGCATCTCGAGGCATTCATAGCACTCCATGTAGCTCAGAAAACGAAACAAAACAGACCGCAGCTGCAATAACCG
>JBMFTS010000012.1:0-15885 GCA_049966915.1 Candidatus Micrarchaeia archaeon | reverse complement strand
AATGCTCCCACCGGGATTTGAACCCGGGTCCCAGCCTCGAAGGGGCTGTATCCTTGACCGGACTAGACGACGGGAGCCCGCATATATTCTATCGCTCCTTCTTTTTATTTTTATGTTTTGAATGCAAGCGCTCAGAACCAGACGTTGTTGCTTAGCATTATGCCGTATACCGCGTAATTGAAAACGTCCATAATCGTATCAATCATCTTCTCGTCGGTTACGCTTGCCGTGCCAGACTTCTGGATGTTGTTCAGTCTGTTTATCTTGTCTCCTATTCTGACAATAATGCCCATAGTCCCAAATCTTAGAATATTGTCCGAACCGTAGTCCTTGTTTTTGCGCACGCCGAGCTCATAGCACTCTTTGCCCACATCTGCAACTGGCTTCCCTGAAAGCGCAGACGCGGCGCGCAATGCGGTAACGGCAAGTTCCTCGAAGAAACCGTCGTCTGAGAAGTTTTCTATGCTTTTGGGGGTGTCAAACTTGTTCCAGAAGAATTCGTTCATGTGCACAAGCGCATCTGCAAAATCGCCGTTTACGGCAGAGCACGCGCCGATTACCTTATCTACGGCTGCCTTGAAATTGCCGGCCCAAGACTCAAAATTGGCAGTGCCCATAAGCACGCAGCTTTACGCAAGCGATTTGCTGTTGGTCACTTTGACAGATCTGCGGTTTCTTCTTTTGTCGCTTCCTGAGGCACTGATGGAGCGGAAACTAGCACGACGTCGCCTACGTTTTTGACGCTCTTGTACAATATGCTTTTCTGCCTCAATATTGTCTTGACGTCGCCTTTAGCTTCTTTCCAAGGAACCATCAGCAACCTGCTCACTTCGCCCTTTTCCAAGTCCAAGATCATATCTTGAACTTCGCCCAGATACTGGCCTGCATCGCTGTAAATGTCCATTCGCAACAGCTCCGAGAGAAGCATGTTTTCACCTATCGCCTTGATGTTATTGAAGCAGACAAGTATTTAAAAGTTACCTGCGATGCCGCAACGTTGAACTTGGCGATGTGGTCGCGTTGTTTCAAGGCTGCAGCCAGTCTATCTCGTAGTATTCGTGCCTGCTCCTCGGCAAAATTATGCGCCTTACCGTGTAGTAGGTAACTGCAGTTTCCCTGTCAACTATTGCAAGAAGCAACTCGAGCTTCTCTCTTGCTGCTTCTTCTATGGCGCTGGCAAGGTCATTGCCGCCGAGATACTCTTCTTCGCCAAGGGCAAGCATGGCAAAGTGCGGAGGCGTCTTTGAAGGATCATCGGCAACACCGCCGTGCCTGTGATAAAGTATGAAGTCTAGCTTTGTCTTGCTGACCTTTGCCGAGCCAGGAATCGCGAGCAGGAACGTCTTCCTTACAGAATGCGCCACGCGTATGGCGCGAGCCCACTCGGATATAAGCAGTCTTGAATTCCTTGGAAACACGTGTATCACGTGCTTGGAATGCGCCCACTCCTTGCTGTTTCCAGAACCAGGTCTTGCACCAGGAAAATATACCCTGAAATTTGTGCCGAACTTGAAGCCCGTTTTTATGACATAGCCCTTGTCGCGCCAGTCGGCGTATACGCTGTACATGCTTTCGAAATCTTCGTGCCTTTTCGCAGCAAGCTGCATAAGCTCGGCACGAGACGCGTTGGTAAGCGCCAGAAGACCTTTGTCAACAAGATAGAGCGTTTCATATATGTCAAGCTTGTTCAGCTGGCCGCGGTCAGCTGCTTTATAAGAACCGTATTGCCCAAGCCAATATTTATCGTATAGCATTCTGCCAATTTCCTGGTCATCGATTATGGCAATAAGGTCTGATTTGAAGAATGTTGCGCTTGCATGCACGCTTGGGAGGCTCAGAGCCTGAGCAGGATATTTCTTTTGCGGATTTTCCAACGTCGATTTGTGCGCCATGCTTGTGTCCTGCGCTATTAGTCCGCGATCGCGCCAGTCCTTATACGCAAAATACCTTGCGAGGAATTTCTTAGACTTCCAGTATTTCGAAGCCAGGCCCAAGAAGTCAACATTGCCCTTGCTGTCAGTGCAAGTTGCGTTGCGGGCATCGAGCAGGTAAAGCGCCTCGTCCAAATACAGTTGCAACTTGCCGTTTATCGCTCGGCCATAAAATCCGTTCTGCAGTATGCTTTTTGTAGAGTCATCAAGCGCGTACACTTTGCCGTTTGAAATTTTGAGCTCAAGCATAATCAGATTGTTCTCCGCACATATATAAACTTACCAGCGCCTTCTGGCAGTGCACATTCTGCGTGCTTTGCGCTTCTGCTTCTTCGGCAAACGGCTAGTTTGCGAACACACGCTGTCTCTACGCTCGACTTCCCGCATATCAAAATCCGCTTTTATTCTGCTGACTTTGTCGGCGGAGGACCCTACCTGATAGGTTTATAAGAGTGAAATCATCATTTCATAAATTTAAGCCAGTATTTATGCCGTGCTGCAATGCCTAAACAAAAAAACAACAACGCGGAACGCAAGGAGCAGGCCAAAAGGCTCAGAAAAGCAAAAGTGGCGGTAGTGGGCGTATTGACTGCAAGCCTTGCGGTATTTGTGGTGATAGCCGCATTGGCCGTAATAAACGAAGGCACAAGCAAGTTTGTTGGCACACTATTGTCGCTAAATCCATACTATTACCTATTGGCACTTGCATGCGTGCTGCTTGGCGATATAATAGGCTTTCCGAAATGGGACCTTTTCCTTAAAAAGCTAAAGATAAAACTTCCGAAATCTAAGAATTTCCTTATTTATCTTTCAATGTTTTCCATGGACATAACCCCGGGCAGATGGGGCAGGGCCGCAGTAGCATACACCGTAAACAGGCAAACAGGTACGACGTTCGGCCAGACGTTTCCGGCAGTAGTTGCCGACATTTTTACCGACTTTCTTGGATTTATAGTGGTCGCGCTTGTTACCGCGTTCATGGTGCACAGGTATTCCAGCATTTCGATAGTAATAAGCATATTGCTGCTCATACCGTTCGTGTTTATATTCTACGAGAAGCCGTTCAAGTACCTGAAGAAAAAATTTTACAAATACAGGCAGCTTAGGAGCTTTTTCAACATAGGCGACACATATTTTCAAAGCAAAAGGCTGCTTAGCTTTGGCAGCTACGCCTTTGCAATGCTGTTTACCGTGCCCGCAATGATATTCAGTGGGCTCGCGTTATACTTCGTAATACTTAGCTTTGGCATACACATGAGCGCGTACTTCATTCCCACTCTTTTGTTCATATACACTTCAGCGCTTCTGCTTGGCATGGTTACTGGAATACCCGGCACGCTCGGCATTACAGACGCTGCTCTGCTTGGCTATTTGGTTGCGTTTTTCCCGGGCCTTGGCATAACGTTCGGCGTAGCAGCGCTTATAACCATATTCTTCAGAGTTGCAAGCATATGGTTCGAGGAGCTCATATCATCGGCAGTGCTTCTGTATACCACCAGGTATTGGAAAACCAAAGCATAGCTATACTAAAAATTTCTTCACTGCCTCTTCGTAGAACGACAAGTCAGCAAGCACGATTATGCTCAAAGGCATTTCGTTGAACATCGGAGCAAGCCTTGCAGCGCTTGAAATACGCGAAAGCGCTATGCGCTGCGAGGCTCTGCCAACATTGCCCAGTACAAGCACTAACGGGTCCTTAGCAAAAATGCCTGCATGCTCGGTTTCGTCTGCCGCTTTCATTGTTGCAATGCATGCTTCAAGCGCCATCGGCTTGTGATGCTCTTGGTCTATGTCTAGAAAAAGCAGCGAATGAAGGCCTTTTTGCATGTTTTCCTTGACAACATTTATGAATGCGGTCGGTTTGTAATCTTTCTGCCACATTGGCACGTTGGCAAACTGGCCGAACTTGTAAACATCAAGCATGCTCTCGCCTATGGCAACGCTAAGAATGGATGGCGCGTGAATTGTCTTTGCCGCCACTCCGAGCTTGCCGGCAAGCTCTAGCAAGGTTACGTGGGTGGTGACGAGCAGCGGATCGCCGGGCACTAGCACAGCTATGTTTCTGCTCGCGGCCTTGGAAACTATGTCTTTCGCGAGCTGTTCAAGATCGCGCCTTTCAAGCTCCTTTGCTGCCTTGCCCGTCGCTCTTGCAAGGTAACCGTCATAACTGTCTGGAAGAAAAGAAGTGTAACGCTCGATAAACACATCGTCGCATTTCTTTATTGCGTTTATTGCGTTCTCCGACAAATCGCCGACGTCGAGGCCGAGGCCTATGAGAAAAAGCATAAAATCAGCAAATCAGTCCCGTATGCCTTCGGTAGTTATTTTGATCACGGCTTCGCCCTCTGGCAGGTTGGGCGAGTCCACTAGGCGCACTATGCGCCTGTCCTCCTTGCTCTTTCTAAGGTAAAGCCGGGTAGTTGCGGCATGTGCTATTATGTTGCCGCCTACTGGCACAGTAGGATCGCCAAACAGGATTGCAGGATTGTCTATTACCTGGTTTGTCACATAAACTGCAAGACTGAACGAATCGGCAAGGCTTTGCAGCTTGTGCACATGGCCGTTGAGCTTTTGCTGCCTCTCCGCCAATCCGCCTCTTCCTACAAATTCGGCCCTGAAAAGCGAAGTAAGAGAATCAACTACTATGAGCTTGACGCCTTTCTCTGTTATGAGTTTTTCGGCGCGCTCTACAGTCAGTATCTGCTGCTCCACTGTGGTTGCGCGAACGACGAATATGTTGTCTAGCACGGTCTTCGGGTCGAGCCCGGAACCTTTTGCTATATCCTGTATGCGCTCCGGCCTGAAGGTGCTTTCGGTATCGATGAACAATGCGCCGCCGCCGAGACCTCCCTTACCTGCTGGCAACTGCACATTTACGGCAAGCTGGAAACCTAGCTGAGACTTGCCGCTGCTGAACTTGCCATATGCCTCGGTAATGCCGTTTGTTTCTACTCCGCCGCCAAGCAGCTCGTCAAGACCCTTCGAGCCTGTTGTTATCTTGCCTATTGCAAGCCTGCGCTCAAGCACCTCAGAAGCTTCAAGATAATTTATAGTAGTTGCCTGCTTAGCCGCCTCAACCGCCTTCTTAGCGTTTTCGACACTTATGCCTACGGCGGTAGAAAGCTCGAATGGCGATGCCACAGCGATTTGGTCAAGAGTGGCGTAGCCCGCGCTTTTCAGCTTTTCTGCTGTGGCTGGGCCTATGCCAGGCAAGTCCTCTATACCTTTTATCTCTTTTTCTTTTGCCACAGTATCAATACCCTTATGAATACTTTATGTTGAATAGGCAAATAAACCTTTCCAAGGCACGCACGTATTGCCAAAAGTGCGCCTACTTACTGCATGCTGACTGCCGACTTGTCGGCAGTCAGACAAGCTCAAATCTGCGCGCATCTTGCTGCGTCATTGCTTGTACATTACGCCCATTATGCTTCCTATGAGGCTAACCAAAAAGCCAGCCAAGTAAATCAGAGGAAGCAACAACGACAGCATGCTAAATCCGAAAAACAGCAGCACAACAGAAATCATGCCTCCGGCAATGAAGTATAATATTGAAAATATCAGCGCAACAAGCGAAAGCCTTTTTAGCCTTTTGCCGTTGGCGCGCGCCAGAACGCCCAATATCAAAATTGCTAGCCCAAAAAGCAGCGCGGCAGAAACAATCCACGCTCCTGTTTGCAGCAGACCCGCGTATACATACAGTATGCCGCTCAAAGTCGCCAGTATGCCTCCTATTATGATCAAAAGAGACGGGCTTGAACCGGGTTTCGCCATGCTAATCCCACATATTGGTTGGTTAGAAAAGTATAAAAACCAAATCATAAGCCGCACGCACGCAGCATTGCAAATAATCGGTTGACGCCAACCGAAAACTGCGTGATTTTGATTTTGTTGCAAATGCTACTGTTTTTGGGCTGGCACATCGTTGCTTTTGTTTGCGAACAGCTTCTTGCCCAGCTCTTCCCTGCGCTTGAGCTCGCTGTCTATTTTAGCAAAGTCTTCCTTGCTTAGCACCTTGCTGAGTATATACTGCGAATAATTCACCGATATTTGCGCGGCGTCAAGCACTATGGTCTGCAATTCTGCTATTGAAAGCCTGTATTCCTTGTCTGGCTTCAGCACCTCTATGCCGGCAGGGGCAAAATTGAAAGCGACGTTGACAAGCGAAGCCATGTTCTTGAAAAGCACAGTCACTGTTGCGCTTGTGGAATATACCTTGTCCTGCTCTATGAATATGGGTTCCTCTATGCTGCCATAGCAGTATACAACCCCCGGTGTCTTCAGAAGCCTGTTGTTTATGAGGTCGGCCATCAGCGGCTGCAGGTCTTCCTGCTTTTCGCTCTGCATGTCGAAATATAGCTTTGCGAGAATGCCGCCTGACGCTATCGTCTTGTATGTAAGTTCCTCCAATTCGGATTTCGCCATTTGCAACGCCTACGCAACCTTTTTGGCAAGTTCGTCTATGCTCAGCAGCTCCTCGCTCCCAGTAGACATGTCCCTGAGCCTGAGCTTGCCCTGCTTGACTTCTGCTTCGCCGACTATTACAACGAAAGGAATGCCGAGCGAAGCTGCATATTCGAGCTGTTTTGAAAGAGCCCTGCCTGCCACTTCGACTTCAGCATTTATTCCGAGAGCGCGCAGCTCGTTTGCTGCTTTGAGCGCGTTAGGAAAATCGGCAGGCTTTGCGTGCGCCACGAAAGCCCTGGCGCTGCTCCTTATGCCGGTTTCCTGATAAAGCATATCGAAAATCCTGCTAATCCCAAGCGAAGAACCGGTAGCAGGCAGCGGCTTGCCTTTGCCCGCAAGCATTCCTATTAGATTGTCGTACCTGCCGCCTGCAACTATGGAAGGAAGGCGCTTGCCGTCCTTCTCTGCTACAAACTCCCACACGAAGCTAGTATAGTAGTTAATGCCCCTTACTATTGAAAAGTCAATAGCAATGTCGCCTGTAGTTCCGTAGCTCTTTACAAGCTCCACGAGCTTGTTCATGCGCTCGATTTCTGTCTTGGCAGTTGCAGAAAAAGAAGCCAGCTTCTCCGATTTGCTTTCCTCATCGCCCGCGCTTATGAATTGCAGCACTTCGTCGGCCTGCTGGCCGCTCAAGCCCATTGAAACAAGCTGCGCTTTGACGGCGTCAGAGCCAAGCTTGTAAAGCTTGTCTAGCGCGCGCATCACCTCTGCGCGCTTTTCTGCCGCGACGCCAAACATCTCAAGCATGCTATTCAGTATTATTCTGCTGTTCAAATGCACGACATAGCCGTTTATGCCTAGTTCGTCAAGCACGGTAGCGCATGCCGCGATTACTTCCGCGTCGCTTGCTACTTCTGAAGTGCCCACAATATCTACATCGGCCTGGTAGAATTCGCGGTAGCGCATACGCTGCGGCTCCTCCTTGCGCCACGCGGCGCCTATCTCGTAGCGCTTGAATGGCATTGGCAAATCCCTGTTTTGCGCCACGAACCTGGACATCGGTACAGTGAGGTCGTACCGCAGCCCTGCTTCCTCGCCTTCCACTTCAAAAAACTCCGTTGTCGCTTCTTCGCCGTACGACTTTGCGGAAAGCACGTCGTTGCTCTCCAAGGCAGGCGTAACTAGAGGCGAAAATCCGAAGCGCCTGAATACGGATTCTGCTTTTGTCAGTATGTCTCTAAGCAGCAACGCTTCCGAAGGCGGGTAATCGTGCGTGCCCCTTGGCATTGAAATCATAAACATCGCAAATATAATTGCTGGACAATTTATAAAAGACTACCTAATCCGGCGCGACGTTTGGCTCGGCGCTAGCTGCCAAGCAGCTTTTCCAGCGCGCTCTTCACAGCTTTGTCCTTGCTATCGCCGCTGAGAATGTCAAAAAGCACGGTTGGCGGGATGTCAAGGGCATAGCCTGCCTGCTTCAGCTTCTCCAAGAATATGGTAGTGCCAAGGTCTTTTACGCTAGCGCCTTCTAGCATACCCTGCTTGAACTCGCCGGCGATTGCGCTCACCTCTTCTATGCCGCTGCCTGATATTTCCACTATCGCCTTTCCTTCGTACTTTTTCGAAACTTGCACAAGGTCTATGTCGCCGAACTTTAGACCGGACTTCAAGGCGCCAACAAGCTGAATGAGCACTATGGGAACTGCGCCATGGCTTGCTTTCAGCCTTTCTTCTATTTTTTCATCTGCCTCCTTTTCTATGTCGCTAGGCTCTTTGCCTTCCACGCTTACCTTTGCAACGAAGAATGGCCTTGAAGCTATTTTTGTGAATTGCGCCGTACGAGACCTTGTGTCATACACGTAGAAGCCCTTGCTTTCCTGCTCCGTTTCTTTGAGCTGCGTTAGCACTGTGCTGCCTGGTATGAGGAATGGCTTGCCGTGCGCCTTTGCCTCTACTTTGTTGTGTATGTGGCCGTCTATGTAAAGGTCAAAGCCTTCTGGCAGCTCGTCAAAATGTATAAACTCGGAGTTGAAAGGCATAAGCTCGTAAATTGATTGGTGAAGCATTAGGATGTTGAAAGCGCCAGGCACAGGCTTTATATCGTTGCTTTTAAGATATTCTCTTAGCCTTTCTTCGGATATGCCGCCTATGCCGCGCACAGCCACGCGCTCGCCTTCCAGTTCGAGTACTACTGTGGATTCGCTGGCGTCAATCGCAAAGCCAGCCAGGTTTATCAGGCTTACCGGGTTCTCTTCTCCAGCGGCGCGCCTTTCGTGGGTGCCCGGGATTATTACTATCGGCACATTTGCATAGGATCGCGTGGCGCCCGTTACCTCTGCCACCTTTGCGCGCCACGGCATGCCTGCAAGCTCCCTGAAAATGCTCAGGCCTTCGGCTATTACATCGGGCTTTGGAGCGCGGTTGTCGAATATGTCGCCGGGCACAAGCAGGGCGTCAGCCATTTTCGCCGCTTCTTCCAGAGCCATTCGCGCCTGGTCGTAAGCGTCTTTCCTGAAGCGCTCGTAGCCAAGGTGAAAATCAGAAACTATGGCGATCTTCATACGCTACTAATAGAGTGGCAAAAATTAAAAGGTGGTGTGGGCAGCTGCTACTTCATCGCTTCCTTGAGCTTGCCGACTATCTGCAATGCCGCCTGCTCTACTTTGCCCTTCTCCGGGCCATATGCCCCTGCGGCGCAAGCGTGTCCGCCGCCTGTGCCGTTAAGCAAAGCGGCAACCCCGCGCATGTATACGCCAAGGTGAATGCCTAGCTGCTTGTCGAGCGGCGACCTTAGCCTGCCAGATATGGAAGCCTCGTAAGGGGTGATTGACCAGAAAACTGCTGCGTCAGCTCCGAGGTTCATGGCCGCGTCTGCAGCAACGTTTGCGTGCTCGGTGGCCTTGCCATAAACTATCAGGTACTTGCCTGTGCTTTCTAGGCTGGCGTTCTTGACGTCCTGCATTGTCATTAGCCTGTTTACGAGAGGTATGCTTGAATGGTACATTTCCTGCAAACTGGCGTAAGTGGTTCCGGATATGCTGAAAAGCTCAGAAAGCTGCATGAAAGTAAGGGCGTCGGCATTCTGCAAATCGGCCGAATCGGCAGTTATGCCATTAGCAAGCAACAGCGCCACCTCCTTGCCTATGCTTGCTCCCAGCCTCTTGAGCAAAGCGTAAACTATGCTTGAGGTGGAATTGAACTTCTCGTCGGTAAACATGTATACTGCCGAAGCGTTTGGCAGCTCCGCCTTCACATTGTCCGATTTCAGATGATGGTCTATGAAAAGCACTTCCCCTGAATAGTTGTAAAGCTCCTTTGAAAACGGACCTAGAACCTCGGTATTGTCGGCGTCGGTGACTATTACTGCGCTCGTCTTTACAAACTTCGCGCTTATCTTTTTTTCATACTCTACCGAGGCAAGCATGCGCCTTGCGTTGTTGGTAAGAAAATCTGGCATTGCCACTATAGAGCTGTGCATGTATTCTGACAGAGCCACGGCAGAACCAACGGCGTCGCGGTCGCCTATTGAATGAAACGTTATGAGAACGTCCTGCTGCGAGTAGCGCTTGACAAGCTCCAGTAACTCGTCGAAAGTAAGGGTTTTGATCAATACATCACTGCGCTGCGCCCTGCGACTTGTAAAGCTGCGTTATCTTGTCGCTCAGCTGCTTCTCTTTCGTCTTCAGCTCGTTGTACTGCTTCGTTGTTGTGCTTATCCTTAGCTCGACAAGCTCGCTTCTGTTGTTGAGATCATCTAGCGCCTTGTCTTTCGTGGTCTCTACCATCACGCCGCCCACGCTGAAATAGACCTTGCCTGTGGCGCTGGTCACTTCTTCTTTCGCCCTGTTTATTTCTTCCTTTTGTCCCTGCAACTGGTTCAGAAGCGACGCGAACGACTGCATTTGCTGCTGCAGGTTTTGGTAATCCTCAAGCAATTTTTCCAATTCGTTTTCTTGTGCCATTAAAACGCCGATAAGATGCCAATTAACACCTTTCAATACTATGTGCACGAATCAATAAAAAGGTTTTTAGCCGAGCAGGCCATGCTGCGCTAGCTTTTGGCGTAGATTGTTATGCCTTTAGCGGTGAAGGGAGCCTTGGCAAAGCCTTTGCCTTCAAAAAATTCTTTAACGCTGGTCACGCTTCCAGAGTCAACCTCGAAAGCCTTAAGCTTCGTTGAACCTATAACTCTAAGTTCTGCGCGATTTTCGTTTTCGTACAGCACAAAAACGATTCCTTTTATGCCAACGAACCCGCCGAGCTGCTTATCAAAATCATAAAGCGGCTCAAGTAGCTCTGTTTTCCGCTCTGTTTTCTTGGCTTCTTCGGCCAAAGAAGCTTCTTTCTTGTCTTCCTGCAGTTTTTTATGAAATAGCATATTTCAACAACGCCTAACAGATATTTACGCCTTGCGTTCTAACGCTCAGCGCAAAAATGATAAAAAGAGCATGCAGCGCCGCTCGATGCGCTGTTGCGCAAGCAAGCCCTTATATTTTTATTTTTTAGAAAGAGTATTATGCTAAACGAGGCAGCACTAATAGAAAAGGAAGTCACAGCGAGGCTCCTCAGGATAGATCCTTCGGTGCTGGAGACGCGGCGAGCCATGGCAAGATGGCTAACGCTTGCGCTTGGCATAATAAACCCCGGAGAGACCAGACAAAGCGCTGTTGCAGTTCTCGACGGCTTACTTTACTATCAATTCGTGAAGCAAGCAGACCCGAATGCTGAAGACCTCATGCGATACGTATCTGCAAACTGGGAGCAGATGAACGAGAAAACTCTAAGATATCATTTGCTTAGACTTAAAAAAATGGGCCTTGTTGAAAATACACAAGGCCGTTTTTACTTCAGGAAGCCGAGGAGCGGCGACAGGTTTAACCCAGAGAACGTGTTTGGCGACATGTTCGAAAGCAATTACAAGGAAATGACCGCTAGGCTTGCTGAGGTGATAAAAGAATTTGTAAATAAAAGCAAAATTGCGGGCGAAAAACCATGAAAAAAGAAGTTTACTTCTGGGTGTTGCTGTTCATAGCAGTGATAGGCGTGGCAATGTATTTGAGGCTCTTTTACGAGCCCACGCTAAGCGTTGTGCTGCGCACAAATGCCACTTTGCCGAATCACATATACCCTTACCAGGCGCTAACAATACCCGTAACAATATACAACAACGGCCATTCGCCGATAAAGAACATGAGCGTGGGCGTATATGTAAACGGCACGCTTACCTCGTATTACAAGGTAACGCTGCCGCAGGGCAAGGAAACCGCCATAAGCATAGCATACACGCCTGAAGCTCCAGGCAACTACACTGTTCAAGCTGTTGCAGATCCTGGCAGGCTGCTCGACATAGCAGACAGGGCAGACGCGCAGGCAAGCGTAAGCTTTGCTGTTGCAAAAGCAGGCAACGAAACGCCATACACGCTTCTGCCGGAGGGCAACATTACTTCGGAATCGTTTGCAAAGCTCAACTCTGCTGGCTACGCGCTGGCAAGCGATCTTAACGCGACATACGGCCTTGCCGGCCTAAAGCTTACAGGCATTTACAACGTGAATGCCTTCCTGGACTCAGTGCTAAAATATGTACTGAATTACATAAGCAACATCGGCGTTGCTTCTGTGCGATACTCTAACGGCAGCCTGGCTTACTCGATCTGGCTGCAGGGCGACATCTCGCCGAACATGACAAACACCGCCGCATTGATAAACGGGTTGAAAGCGCGCAACGAAAGCGTGCTTGGGAAAAATGTAACCGTAGTCAGTCTTGGCAACAACACGAGCATATGCAGCTACGAATCTTCGGGTTGGCTGAAAATTCTGGCATACAAAGGAAACGGCACGTGCTCCAATGAGCTTGATGCCAAAAAGCTTGCGCGCATCAATACATCACAGTTCTTTGAGCGCATGCAGATAGCCAACAGCATTTCGCTGGGCAACTACTCAGTATTGGGAAGTGCCGGCAGCAAAGCCGGAACGCTTGCCTACTTTGAAAACACTTCTTTCATATACTCTACTATTCAAAATGCAAGCACGCAAAACAACACCTGCTACGGGCTCATAAACAGCGCCAACAACGATAGCTTTTGCAGCGAGTATGTATTTGCAAACGCATCCACGCCAAGCACGGGAACATCGCTCATAGACACTCATACGTACATAGGCAATTACAACATATCCGTTTATTCGCTTGTGAATACGTCGCTGTTACTAGATCAGGTGCCAATAAACATAGGCATAATAGATGGCTTCGGCATAAAGGGCAAGCCCGTGCAGTTCGTATCCGGCATAAAGAATACCTGCGCGTTCAATTCTACTTTCAGCTGCTCAAATGTAAGTTTTGCAAACGGCACGCTGAGCATGGCGCTGAGAAGCCTCAACAAAACAGTGAAACTCAATTCGTTGTCTTGCTTCTTGACTCCTGAATCCAAACCGAACACACTGAACGAGACTATTTCAGGCAACGAAACCCGCATGATAAATGCAACGTGCTACAACGCCGGTTCTAAGCTCAGTGGCATTGAGCTGAATTTGAAACTTACGCTGCTGCTCAACTACACTTTTGACAACAAAAGTATGACCGCGCTCGGCAGCGCGTACATACCGTTTGGCTAAGCTCGGTTCTGCAGCCAACCGGCAAAGTTGAATGAGCCACTTCAAGCATATTATTAATTTTTTTGGCGATTAATCAGAATGCGTTATGGAAAATAAAATATATGCTCTTTTTCTTGGCAAATACGGTGGCTTCACCGACATTCAGCGCGAAGCGATACCGGCAGTAGCAGAAGGCGGAAACTGCCTGATAATAGCGCCCACGGGAAGCGGCAAGACCGAAGCAGCAGTGCTTCCCGTAATTCAAAAGCTTTACGATGAAAAGGAAAAGCAAGGCAAGCTGGAAGGCATAAAAGCAATTTACATAACGCCGCTTCGCGCGCTAAACAGAGATTTGCTGAAAAGGCTCAAATGGCTTTCGGAAGAAACAGGCATAGAAATAGCAGTAAGGCACGGGGACACACCGCAAAGCGAGCGCCAGATGCAGGCCGCACATCCTCCGGCGGTATTGATAACTACTCCAGAAAGCGTCCAAAATCTGTTTCTGTCGCAAAGACTAAGGCACTCGTTGTCGAATGTAGAAGCAGTAATAGTAGACGAAGTGCATGAGCTTTTCATGAACAAGCGCGGAGCACAATTAGCGATAGCACTAGAGAGGCTTGCGGAACTGTCGCGCAATTTTCAAAGGATAGGCATAAGCGCGACTGTCGGCAACATCGACGAGGTGAAAGGCTGGCTCTCTGCGGGCGCGGCATGCAAAGTTGTAGAGTCGACGCGTGCAAAGGCGCTTGATATAACAATAGAAATGCCGCTCAAGCCAAAGCGCGAGATGAACAGGTTCAGGGAGAAGCTTGGCATCAATGAAACGGCGTTGGCAAGGATAGAACGCATAGCAGAAATAGTAAGAAGTTCAAAATCCGTGCTCGTATTTGCAAACACGCGACAGATAGTCGAATCGCTGGGAAACAAGCTCATATATTTTGACAAGCAGGAGCCTTTCGGAGGCATAGGCGTGCACCACAGCTCGCTAGACAAGAACGAGCGCATAAGTGTCGAAAACGCTTTCAAGGAAGGCGCGCTTAAGAGCATAATTGCCACAAGCTCCCTCGAGCTCGGCATAGACATAGGCTCGGTAGACTATGTGATACAGTACGGGTCGCCAAAACAAGCCACAAGGCTTGTGCAGCGCGTGGGCAGGGGCGGTCACAGGGAACGCGCCGTTGCAAGGGGCAGCATTATAGTGGCAAACGCAGTTGACGCGCTGGAGTCGGTGGCAATACTGCAGCAAGCGAAATCTGGCGCACTCGAAAAGCAGCACATGCAAAGATACGCAAAGGATGTTTTGATAAACCAGCTATGCGCCATGTCGCTTGAATATTCTCGCATAAGGCTTGAAAAGGCGTATGCCATAGTCGCGCGCGCCGCGCCTTATGCCAGCATGAGCATCGACGAATTCAAAAAAATAGCGGCATTTGCCGCTGAGCAGAGACTAATAAGACTTGCAAACGGCGACATAAGCCAAAGCGCCAGGACAAGAGCGTACTTCTACGCGAACATAAGCGTCATACCAGAAATAGCGAAATACATGGTAAAGGACGTTGTTACAAACAAAACAATAGGCTCGCTTGACGAGTCTTTTGTATCGAACTATCTCGACGAAGGCACGACTTTCATAACTAAGGGCATGCCGTGGAAAGTAGTTAGCATAGAAAACAACACCGTGCAGGCAGAGCAGAGCGCTGACGTTGAGGCTGCAATACCGGACTGGGAAGGGGAGGACATACCAGTAACAAAAGCCACAGCAGAAAAGGTTTTCGAGCTGATGCAGCACGGCGTTGCCGAGCAAAAAAACCTGATGGACAGTTCGGCATACGCGACGATAGAAGCATTTGTCAAGAAGCAGGCGAAATTTTTCGCACCAAGCCAAAAGAAGCTCGTGATAGAAAACGGCGACAACTTTTCAATAATTTATATGCCGCTTGGCAAGTTAGCCAACGAGCTGATTGCGAGGCTGCTTTCACGGGCTGTGTCGCTTTCGTACAGCAGGCAAGCCAGTGTGTCGGCAACGCCATATGCCGTTTTCGTGAAGTACCAAAATTTTGCAGCGTTGCCAGATATAGCGAGATTTTTCAAGCTCGGCGGACTGCTGCAGCTTATGAACAGCGACGCATACATTACAGATTCCGACATTTTCAGATACAGGCTCGTGCAAGCTGCAAAACTTTCTGGCGTAGTGGACAAGAAGGCGACAATAACAAGAAGCGGCGCGCAGAAGCTGGCAAACTTTTACGCGGATACGCCAGTATTCGAAGAAGCAAAAAGAGACCTGCTACAAAACTATTTTGACACAGAAACTGCCGTGGCATTTCTAAACGACGTCAAAAATGGCAAGGTTAAGGTTGAAGTAGAAAACGGCATATCGCCTTTCGGAGAGGAGCTGCTCAAAGCCAACTATGCATATGGAGAGCTTTTAGTAGAGACCCGCTCGGAAGACGAAATAAACGCGTTTGAAAAAGAGATCGTTGGAAAGAAGGCTGAGCTTTTTTGTACTTACTGCGGCTTCGTTTTTGAACAAGAGATAAAAGGCAGCGATTACAGGATATTGTGCAGCAGGTGCAAAAGCCCCATGGTTTGCATTTACAGCGACAGCAGGCTTGCAGCATGGCAAAGCAAAAAGAAAGGCAAGGAACTGAACGAAAAGCAGCAGCACGAGTACGACAGCATGATGCGCGAGGCGAGCCTTGTAGAAGCATATGGCAACAGGGCGCTTGTGGCACTAACAACATACGGCGTAGGCATAGAAACAGCTGCGAGAGTGCTCAGGATGCTGAGGAAAAGCTACAGGCAGCTCTACGTAGATCTTCTCAATGCCCAGAGGAATTTTGTGCGCACCAAAAAATACTGGAAGCAGAGATAGCCGCAGGTCATGGCATTCAAGCCTGCCACAACCTTTTTATATTTTAATGTTTTATAATGTCATAACATTAAAATAAAT
>JBMFTS010000011.1:0-15914 GCA_049966915.1 Candidatus Micrarchaeia archaeon | reverse complement strand
CAAAAATAGCAAATAATATAAATAAAAGCACAAAAGGATTACTGATAGCAATGGCTGATGATAGCGCTCCAAAGAAGGCCGACACCAGGAATCCGCAGGCCAAGGAACTGTATACGCGTGCCGGTCAGCTTTTCGAAGAGAACAAGTTTGAGGAAGCCATAGACCTTTACAGCCAGGCTATAAAGCTGGATCCTGTCTATTCCAGTGCCTATTTCAACAGGGCGCTGTCTTACGCCCTTATTAACAGGTACGACAACGCAAAGCTTGATGCAGAGAAGGTCATGGAGCTGGAGCCCGATAGCTACGACGCGCCTTACGTGATGGGCCTCGTCGAAGAATACGATGGCAATTATGACAAGGCCAGGGAGTGGTTCGAGAAGGCTCTCAAGATAAACCCGGACTACCAGCCTGCGAAGGCAAGGCTGCAGCAGATACTCGGCAAAACTGGCGTGCAGCAGCAACAAAAGACCGTGTCGGCATCGAAAACTGCAGGCGCCAAGATCGCAGGCGAAGAGGAAGAGAACAAGACAGTTACGGAGGAAGGCCAGATAAAACGCGTAAGATGGTACAAGTCAAACCTGTCGTTCAAGGACATAGTGGGCCTGGAAAAGCAAAAGGAAATGATCTATGAAAACATAATACTGGCTATAAGAAAGCCCGAGCTGCTCAGGGCATATGGCAAAAAGCTGGGCTTAGGTGTTCTGTTTTACGGGCCGCCAGGCAATGGCAAAACCTACATAGTGAATGCAATAGCAGGAGAGACACAGTCTAACATAATAGTGGTGCGCATACATGAGATAGTTGACATGTATGCAGGCAATACCGAAAAGAACCTGCATGCGGTTTTTGAACAAGCAAGGCAGCACACGCCATGCATACTGTTTTTCGACGAGATTGACGCGCTGGGCATGAAGCGCGAAGGCGGCGGCGACCAGATGAGTTACATGAGAATGGCCGTCAACGCTTTCCTGACCGAGATGGACGGCGTGGAGAAGAATCCAGAAGGCATATTTGTGATCGGAGCAACAAACCAGCCGTGGGACATGGATCCGGCGCTAAAAAGAAGCGGCAGATTTGGCGAGCGCATCTACTTTCCGCCGCCAAACTACAAGGCGAGGAAAGGCGCGTTCAAGTACAATACCCGCAGCATGCCGCTCGGCAGGATCAGCTTTGGCAGGCTTGCAAGGGCCACAATGGGCTATTCCCAGGCCGACATAAGCGACATTTGCGACAAGGCGGCGCTTATACCTGCTGTGGAAGAAGACAGGACCGGCAGAAAGCGCAAGGTGCTCATGAGGGATTTTTTGAAAATGATAAAAGCGCACGGCAGCACTCTTGACGAATGGTACGGCATGATGCGCAAGGAAATAATAAGCAAGACCGAGACGCAGATAGTAGACGGCAAAAAGACAGAAGTGGTAAAGGAAGGCAAGTTAACTCCTGAGGAAAAGATACAGTACAAGCCGCTGGTAAAGGACGTAAAGCGTAATTCAAGCGCATGGCACAAATTTATTATAAAATTCATGCGAACGTGGGCGCTGTACTTGTTCTAACCTGCAACCTTGTGCACGCTAAAGCACCAGGTCAGTTTATCCAGGCCTTGGCCGGGGGTCGGACCCGGTCCTAAGGATCCACAGTCCTTTATGCGGCCGTTACACCACCAAGGCCATACGCTTTGCTTTACCTCATGTATTTTCTTACTTACTTTTATAAATATGCTTGCGAAAATTAATAGTGGCGGGGTAGCTCAGCCTGGTTAGAGCGCTAGACTCATATGCTCAGCGTATGAATGATGAGCTTTGCGATGATTAGCTGGGATATCTAGAGGCCGAGGGTTCGAATCACTCCCCCGCCAAACTGCACAAAAAGCAAATAAAACATTTGCAACAAATTGATGCCTATGCTTCTCTACAACAGGCTTTTTCACATACACCGCGTTAAAAAGATACTTGACATGTTAGCCTATTTTTCCCTATTCTCGGACATAGCAGTTGTTATAGTGAATCTGCTTTTGCTGAGGAGCTCGACGAGCAGTATAAGAATAATGGACTTGTGGCTCACCATCAGCCTCATGGCAGAGGTTGCGATAACACTGCTTCTTTTGCTTATTCTGGTGCTTCTGTATCATTATGACAGCCTAGAATGGATTCTGCTCAACAAGGGAAGGCGCGGCAGACCAAAAAAGCCTCGCAATAGGAAGTAGGTTTCGTGTATATAAATTTAAACCTTCCTTGCGGATATTATTGTGAAGCGTATGCCGGAGCGTAGCAATATTGAGAAAGGCGAAAGGCTTCTTGTTCTTGTAGTCGACATAGACAACGACCTTTATGTCAAGACGAAGATAAACGGGCCGCTTGTTGGCAGGGTGCAGGTGCTCAACGGGGCGACGCAGCTTGCGCTAGCAGATCCAGAGGATACCGACGCCAACACAATGTTCAAGGCGGTGAAGACATACGACGAGCTCAAAGAAGAAGGCTATGCAGTAAGCATAGCAACAATAACCGGAGCAGAGAGCCTCGGCTATGCCGCAGACAGGGAGCTCGCAAGGCAGCTCGAGCAGGTGATTTCACAGTACAAGCCAGATGCCTGTATATTCGTGAGCGACGGGGCGAGTGATGAGAGGGCATTGCCCATAGTAGAATCGAGGCTGAAGATAAACAGCGTAGTCACTGTTACAGTAAAGCAGAGCGAGAATTTGGAAAACACTTATGTTACCCTGCTCAAGAAGCTCGAGGAGCCGCACTATGCGAGGATAGTGTTCGGCATACCTGCGATAATCTTTCTGCTGTTTGCAATAAGCTACGCGCTCAATCTCGGCTGGCAGCTTCCCGTTGCGATAATCGGCATATACTTGCTTGTCAAGGGCTTCGGCCTGGAGGAGTCTATTCTGGAATCGTTCAGGGGCTTCGGCTTCAGCGTGGAGCGCATGAGCTTCGTTTTCTATCTCAGTTCGCTCGTGTTCTTTTTTGCAAGCCTGTTCGTTGCCGCGGGCAGCTACGTGTACGAACTCGGCAACGGCGCCAGCGGCGCGCTCGCGTTCGCTTACGCAATAGAAGGCTTTCTGCTGCTTATGCCCCTTGTGCTTTTGTTGTATCTTGTAGGCCGCGTGGTTGATGTGAGGAGCAGGAGATATTTGTTCAGGAGCTACAAATACGGGGTTTATGCGGGCTCTGCAATAATCATCTGGGTGCTCATATATGCTTTTGACGCGTGGATCATAGGTCAATTGTATTTCGGCCAGTTTATAGTGTTTACCGTGCTTGCAATAGCAATGGGCATAATAATAAACGACACGGCTTTGTGGCTAAAGAAGAGGGTTTTGAAAAGAAGAAGCCTGAACAGCAAGACAGTCATAAACGAGCTTGGCACGCTCATAGGCAAGGTGGCAAAGGTAGACGCAAAGAATGGCAACATAATTGTCGATACGCCGTTCGGCAATCCAATACGCTACAGCGTTGACCGCATAGTGGAAATATCGGACAGGGTTGTAATAAGCTGAACTAATTCTGCTCGTCGAATTCCTCGTTCATGACGCGGTGCACTAGCTCCGCCTTTTTCCTGCCTATCTTCTCTACCTTCATAAGCTCGTCAACGCTCGCGCTTGCAACGCTGCGCACGCTTTTGAAATTTTTAATTAGCGAGTGCGCCAGCTTTTGGCCTATGCCTGGCAAAGAGCTGAGCATCAGGATCTGCCATTCAGAAATTGTGTACGCGCGTTTTATGCCTACGCGCATCGGCTCGCGATCCTTTTGCTTCTGCTCGTGCTCTGCCATCTTTGCCAGTATTTCTGCAGTCTGTTCGGGCCCCGCAGACCTTATTACCATTACCCCGTAATCCACATAGGCGCTTACTATTGCGCCAAGCAAGACGTTCTGGCTTAGCGCGAATTCCGAGTCGTCGCCTTCCACTATTAGCACGGGCTTTGCAAAGCTCGATCGCAATCTTTCAAGCTGGTCGAAAAGCCTGGAGTTGATTATGGAGCTTGAAAAATCGCGCATGGCCTTGCGCTCCACGCAGATTCTGTCTGACACTATATAATCGCCCACCGGCAGCTGCGCGAATTCAAGCTCTATGCCCATGTCCGAGAGCCTTTCAAGAAGGTCAAGGTTGCGTTCCCTGTTGTCTACAAGAACTTTTGTCATTGAAAGCATATTTAATAAGCAACGCAGAAATAATAGGCTTATGGCTTTGAGAAGAAGCAAGAAGAAGGAGCCAAGCAAGGAAGATTACAGGTTGAAGGAGAGGCTCAAGATAGAAGAAGGAATGCTTGACACAAGAACCATGCAAAAAGTCGGCAAGCTTTTCGGTCTTGGCATAATTTCGCAGTTTCATTTCAAGATAGCAACTGGCAAGGAGTCAGACGTATATTTAGCAGAGCCGGGAAAGAACGTGGCAGGAGACGTCGTAGTGCTGAAGATATACAGGATTGAAACATCGAGCTTCAGGAACAGGCTGGATTATGTCATAGGAGATCCGAGGTTTGGCAGTGTCAAGCGCGACATGCACTCCGTTGTTGATGTGTGGTGCAAAAAGGAATTCGGCAACCTTGAGATAGCGCAAGAAGCAGGAGTAAACGCGCCGAAGCCATACGCGTTTAGCGGCAATGTGCTTGCAATGGAGTTTATAGGCGATAATGGCGTGCCTGCTCCGCAGCTCAGGAACGCCGAGCTCGCAAACCCCGAAAAGACCATGAATGAGATCATCGAGCAGGCAATGCTCCTTTACAAAGCGGGCTTGGTGCACTCTGACTTGAGCGAGTATAACGTGCTTGTGCGGAAAGGCGTGCCTTATCTAATAGACTTCGGCCAGGCAGTAGTAGTCGAGCATCCGAGCTCGGCAATTTTCCTCGAGAGAGACCTGCACAACGTGCTCGCATTCTTCAATAAGAAATATGGCATAGAAGCCGACGAGAGGGCGGTGCTTGCCAAAGTGACCAAACAATGACTTGCGCGCTTGCTAAAGCGAAGCCACAGCGGCAACCATCGCTACTGCAATTACGAACAAGATTGTGAGCCAGTAAACCAGTTCTTCCCTGCCAGTTAGCGCGTATGCGCCCATTATCTTTTTGTTCTTGCCTATCATGCCAAGCACTGTTATCGGCCCAATAAGGACAAGCACAAAAATTACAAGCATGTCCAGAACCACGTTTATGAGGAGCGCCGCAGGAATGAGCATAGCAATTGCAGCAGCCGGCAGGCTCTCGAGCACATAAATCCAATTTTTTCTTTTTATGTCAAGCGCTTCAGCTATGCCCCACGCGCTTCCCAGCGCTATTACAGTAAGTGCAAGGAATCCTGCGCCTATTAGCCCTATGCCAAACACGTAGGGCGAATATTGGCCCGCAAAAGGTGTCATGACCTTAGACAGCTGCTGTGCTGAGGCGAACGCAGAGCTTCTGGCTGCCCCGCTTATTCCGGTGAAAGTCATCTCAACTACCACCATCAGCACCTCTGTCACTACCGCGCCTATGAGCGTGTTTTCCTTTATCTCTTTGATTACGCTGCGCATCGGCGCTTTTTCGTGCTGCTCCTCGAGCTTTGCGGCTGTTGCGGAAGACTGGAAGAAAAGCATGAAGGGCATGATCACTGCGCCTATTGTTGCCGCTAGCAGGAACAAGTAAGCCGGCGTCGGCGAGAAATATACTATAGGATATGGCTTTATACCACGCAGAAAGAGCGTGATGAGCAAGCCTGCTATGAGCATGCCAGAAACTCCCACGAGTATATTTTCGACATAGTTGTAGCTCTTCCTGTTTATTGTATAAATGTACACCATATAGGCAAGCGGTATTCCGACATAAACAGGAATCCCCATGATGCTAAGGCCTACGGCTATGCCGACGTATTCGGCAATGTATGTAATGACGTCGCTTAGCACCATTGGCAGAGACATAAGTATCGCTGCGCGCTTGCTGTAGTTGTTTCTTATCACTTCTCCAAGCCCTTTTCTTGTCACGGCGCCTATCCTGCCTGAAACTTCCTGGACTATGTATAGGGGTATAGCAAGTACAAGCATCAGCCAGACGAACCCGTATGCAAACAGTGCGCCAGTCTGTGCAGCGCCTATTATGCTTATTGCGTCCATGTCTGCAAGCATAACTAGCCAAGCAGGTCCGAATATTCTTAAAATCCTTCTTAATTTGGCCATATGCTCTTGGCTCGTGCAGTAAAAATACAAAAATGGGCTCGCGGAGATTTGAACTCCGGACCTCCCGATTATCAGTCGGGCGCTCCAACCAAGCTAAGCTACGGGCCCAGCGCCATGCTTATGAAATACATTATTGCATCAATCTATTTTTATGTTTTGTTTGCAAGCGCGAGCGATGCAAAATTCTTCAAGTCAGTTTCCATGAGCGCTTTTATGCTCTTGAACCTGAGTGCTGCCGCAGGATGGAAAGTCACAAAGTAATCTATGCTGCCTTTTCTGAATGTCTTGCCGTGCATGGCGCTTACGCTGCCAGAGCCAAGCAGTGCCTTGCTTGCTATGCTGCCCAGCAGCAAAATGTGCTTCGGCTTTATTGTCTTAATGAGCTTTTCAAGGAAAGGCATGCACTGCCTTATTTCTTCGTCTGTAGGTGCGCGGTTATTTGGCGGATAGAAACCCACAACGCTTGTTATGTACGCTTTTTCCCTTTTTATGCCTGCTTGGCTTAGGAGTTCTGTAAGCAACTGCCCGCTTCTTCCTACGAAAGGCCTGCGCTGCCTGTCTTCCTGCACGCCGGGCGCTTGGCCAAGTATCATAATCTCGGCATTGAGCGGTCCTTCGCCAGGCACGAACGTTTTGCTAAGGCCCCAGCGCGCGGTTTTATTTGGAAGTTTTGAATACTCGTTATTTGTTTTCAATACCTCTTCGTAGCGCATTATGTAGTCCTTCACCTCTGGCAATGCTTCCTTTAGGTCTTTGTACTCTACAGTTTTCATTGCTTCGTCATAGCTTAGCCAGGAATAGCCCGTGTGCTCGCTAGATATAGTCACTTTGCTCGTTACGGATTTTGCTATGAAAAATTTGACTGTTTTGAGCACCTTTGTCTTGCCATCGTAAAAGAAGTATTTGGTGGTAAGCGAAAAATACGGAAGGAACTCCGGCTCAAGGCCCGTTTCCTCCTTCACCTCTCTCTTCGCCGCCTCTATGGCGCTTTCGCCCTTCTCTATGTGCCCTTTTGGTATGTCGTGGTCTTTTTCCCTTTTAAGCACGAGAAACAAAAGTTTGCCGTTTTCAATTGTGTAAACAAATGCGCCAGCAGAGTACTCAAACCGCAGCGGCATTGCATCACATTATTTTTTGCGCTATGCAATACGCGCTTACGAGCTTCTGCCTCTCTGTGCCGTTGTAGAATGCGGGATTGAAGAGGTTGTATGCATAGGTGTAAATGCCGGCGTATGAGCTGCAGGATTCCTTTGAAACAGCGTAGCTCGGTTCTATTACATAGGCGTTTGCAGTTTCTGCCGAGGAATTGCCTGTTGTGAGCGCCACGCGCGTAACGTAAACGAAAAATTCCGTATTGTTCGAGATTATGTCGAAAATTTCAGAGCGCGTGCCGTTTCTGTCAAGAAAATAGAACCACGCTTTTAGCGTGTTGTTTTTCAGTATGCCTGCTGTAGTTCCAAGCCCGGGCCTCGTAATATAAAGCAGCAGCGGGTTGGAGGAATTTATGGTGTTGTTCCACGCAATTATGCTTGTGCCGTATGACATTGTCAAATATATGCTCTTGAAGCCACGCTGCGTAAGCACCTGGCTTATCGCTCTTGCGATGCCTGTTGCGTTTTGTGCGTTGAAAGGTCTTGCATTGGCGAGCGCCGTTGGCTGTATGTTAAATGCAGTAGAATAGTTGAGCGTCATTAGCAGGTAGAAGACCGCAAACGCAACGGCAAGTGCGTATGCTTCAAGCTGCATCTTGTCAGGCTTCTGCCTTTGCGTGCGCGCCTTTCGCTTTGCCCTTTTTGCAAAGCCGAGCCCGAACGCGCCTGCAACAAGCAGCATGATTACTATGTCTGCATAAAAGAGTATGCTGCCTATGAACTCGTGCACAAATAAGAGCTCTTTACTAGGCCCGTAAGCGAGCCACACATATGTTATGGAAAACATTCTCAGGAAATTAAGCAAGAGCAGAAGACCTATGCCAGAGGCAACCCACGCCGCTTTTTTTGCAAGCTTGCCATCGTAAAGATACGCGAGCGGCAGGAGGAAAAACGCTGCTGCTATGAACACGCCTATGCTTACGCAGGTTTGCCCTATGCCTATGAGCGAGCTTGCGGTGCCTATTGTTATTGGAGCAATGTAATAGGCATGCTGCACGAGCGGCTTCAAAAGGGCGAATATGAGCAACGTGTTTGCTTTTGCAAGCATTGGGTCAAGCTCTAGCAGAGGCCACAGCACTGCCGGCGAGGCAAACACGGTATAAACAAGCAGCGGCTTGAACTTGCCAACGTTCCTTGCGCCGAATATCGCAGCAGCAAAAGACGCTATCGCTATCGGAAATATGAGAAAATAAGCGCCAAAGCTTATGAACTCGAAGGAAAGCCAAAACCTGAGCGCCAAAAGCGCAAGAATAAACACTGCGAATAAGCCAGAAGCAATTAGAAGGTCTCTTTTTTCGGGCCTGGCCTGCAAGTTCCTGCGCTCCTTGTAAAAAAACAGCGAGAACAGCGGCAGCATGAGCAGGGGCACTACTGCATAAGTTGCCGGATTTGTGTCCTGTATTTCCAGCGGCTCCACAAAATAGGCGCTGACAGTGACAAGCAGCACCGCCAAGGCAAAGACGATTATGCCCTTAGCAATTGCGTCCATGTAAAACCTTCAATTTGTCCTCGGCCGATATAGACTTCATCACATTTCAGCAGTTACTCTATTCCTCACAGGACGCTTATACATAGAATCAGGAATATATAAATAGCATGTCTAATCATGTTGCGCGCAGCGGGCAATGCTTTTGTGCGGGCGTTTTCGTGAAATACAAGTACTTGTCGCATACTGCGGAGAAGAAGTTCGTGGCGTACGGCTCTAGCTTTAAAGAAGCGCTGGAAAACGCAGCAGAAGCAATGTTGGGCATAATGCTGGATATAAAGAAAATACGCGCACTCAAAGCAGATACGTGCCGCATAAAAATACGGCAGAAAGCAAGCACTGCAGAAGACTTGGTGTGGTATGTTCTGCAAAACATGCTCACGCAAATAGACGAGAAAAGCCTTAACGCATACGCCTTTAAAATAATCGAGAGCAATGCAAGAAGGCACGAAATAATCGGCTATTTGCTTTGCAAGAAGTCAAACCAAGATTTTTCCATGCTAGAGATAAAGGCGGTTACGCCTTCAGAACTTAGCGTCAGGAAAGGAAGGCGGTGGAGCATAACCGTAGTTGTTGACGTGTAGCCGGCGCATTTCATGCAAAGCCAGCAGCAGTTGTGGCCGTTCAGGCTGATCGTGCTTGCGTTCATAAGTGTGAGTATAGCGTTGGCAGTGAGGCTTGTCGGCTACGCGCTCACCCGCAACGTCGCGCTTGCAATGGAAACAGTGCATATCGTATTCGACGCGGTGCTTACGCTGTTCGTGCTGTTGGCGATTTGGGTCACTCGCGCCAATTTCGCCAAGAAATTGGCTTACGGCCTGTTCAGGCTCGAGGACCTGCTGTCGCTGTTCATAGCGGTTCTCATAGCCTATCTTGGCGTGGAGTTTTTGCTGGAGGGCATAAGGTCAGCGCCGGGCCTTTCAGAGGTCGCCGCGCTGTTCGAGCTGGCTTCCGTTGTGCCCCTTTTCATTGCCGGCTACATAAAGGTAAAAGCTGGCAGATACATGCGCTCGTCTTCGCTTGCGGCAGACGGCAAGCACACATATACCGACGTATACGAGGGCCTGGGCGTTTCGATAGGCCTGCTTGCATATGGCGCAACAGGCGTTGTAGCTTTCTACCTGCTTGCGATAGCGATAGCTTTTGTGATGCTTATTTTTACCGCGTATTCTATAGCGCGGGATTCGATTTTCGGCCTTCTTGACATGCCAAAGTCTGCCGAAACAAGGGACAAAATCATAGAAATAACAAAGTCGGTGAGCGGCATAAGGAAGGTCAAGGACGTTAGGCTAAGATGGTCCGGACCTGTAATATTTGCCGAAATAGTAGTCGAAATGGATCCCTTCATGACGATAGATGAGGCCCATCCGTTGACGGAAATAATCGAGAGCAGGATAAAAGACCAGGTGGAAAGCGTTAACTCGGTAACAGTGCACGTGGAACCTGTTGAAAGAACGGAATTCAAAATTCTTGCGCCTGTTGACGACAAGCGGCCAGATGCTAAAATAAGCAGCGTACTTGGCAAATCGACGTATTTTGCAATCGCTGAATTTACTAAGACGCGAGACGGCCCGAAAACAAAAATAACCTATGTGGAAAACAAGTTCAAGTCAAAGGAGCGCATAGGGCCTGAATTCAGGGAGTTGTTAAAGTCGAACGAAATAACCGATGTCATATGCAACAACATAGGCGAGGGAATTTACGGCCTGTTGTGCGCTTACAAAGTTTACTGCTGGCAAAGCGCAGATGCAAACTTGGAAACAAACCTGAAACTCTGCGCCGACAACAAGCTAGGGAAGGTCCGTTTCGAGTTCAGCCAATAGGTCTTTGAACTCAGCCAGGCTTTTGATGTATGAAAAGCCCGCGGCTTTTCTTATGCGGTTCATGATTGCAAGTCCTATGCCCTTCTCAGAGAAAGACTGAACAAGTCCGAATTTTGCTTCAAGCTCGTCAAGCCTCCTGAACGAGTCAAACAAGTTGCTGGCAATTTCGTACATGTTCTTTTCGCTTCCAAGGCTTATTGTTTCGTTGTTGCCAAGCGCGTTCGCGGTTTCGCTGCTGCAAAGCACGGCCATTTTTATACCGTGGTCATGGCAGTATTGCGCTATTTGCTCCAACGTGCGCGTGTCTGCTACAAGCAGCAGCCTTTTCTGCGGCGCATAGTGCTTGTATTTCATTCCGGGAGCAATGGCAACGGCAGATTCGGCTTTGCCCTTGGCCGCCTCCGCCACAATTACGTTGCCTAAAATTTTGTGCAGTAATTCAAGCGTGAACGGGCCCGGCCTGAGCAGTATAGGGGGCGACTTGGTAACATCCACTATTGTCGATTCCAGCCCGAAGAACGTCTGGCCTGCGTCTATTATTGCATCCACCTTGCCAGACATTTCTTTTATTATGTGCTCCACCTTGGTCGGGCTGGGTCTTGTGGCCGCATTTGCGCTGGGCGCGGCTATGGGCACGCCTGCTTCTTTTATCAACTCCAGCGCAACCGGATGGGCCGGCATTCTTACTGCAACAGTCCGGAGGCCTCCGGTTACGGCAAGCGGTATGCGCTCATGCTTGTTGAATATGAAAGTAATAGGACCGGGCCATACCTTGTTCAATATCGGCAAAAGCGCGGCGGGCACGCCAGAAACCACCTCGTTCAACTGCTGCATGCTTGCTATGTGAACTATGAGAGGGTTGTCGGCAGGTCTGCCCTTGGCTTTGAACACCTTGAGCGCAGCTTCCGAATCGAAAGCGTTTGCGCCTAGTCCATAAACAGTTTCTGTAGGAAATATTACCGTGCCGCCGTTTCTGATAATCTGTGCAGCTAACGCCACGCGGTCTTTTTCCGGCCTGAACGCATTCACTTTCAGTATCTTTGTCATGTGCTATTTACCCAAGTTTACTTTTGCTCCAGGCTTCAGCCCAAGTTTTCTGGATACGCCAGCGCCGATTTCAAGGACGTAGCTGGGCTTGCCAACGGGATAGTACACCTTGCACGTGAATATGTTGCAGGGCTTTGCCCCTGCGACCATGTCAATTACTTTTCCCTTTGCGTCGAGCCATATTATGTCTATTGAAAACTTCATGCCGAGCATCCATATGCCCGCTTCGGCTGCGCTGTTGAGCGGGAACAGCATGCCTTCCCTTGCCCCGAGGCGTTCCCAATGCATCAGCCCAAACATTTTCTTGGTAAACGAATCGGCAATAAACACCTTTATTGCTGTGCTTTTGAAGTATATAGTTCTGGTTTCATAGTTTCCTGTGCCAAAAATCCTTGACAATATGCCTTTTCTGCCTTTTCTTTTTGTGTTGCTCATGTAGCACACCAGTGCACGACATCGTTGCTCAGAGTTGCGGTTATTTCACTATGGCTAGGCTCTGCTCCCTCAGAAACTGCTGCAGATAGTGCTTGCTGCCGGTGCCCTTGCCTGTAGACCCGCTGCCTTTCCAGCCAACAAACGTATGCGCGCCGACTATGGCTCCTGTTGTTGCGCTTGTCCTCCTGTTGACATATACCACGCCAGCCTGTATGCCGTTGACGAATTCTTTTATTTCGCTGCGTTTCTGGCTGTACAGGCCTGCGGTAAGGCCGTATTCCGTGTCGTTTGCCTTTTGAAGCGCCTCCTTGAAATTCTTGAATGTGTCTATTGCAAGCACAGGCACAAATAGCTCTTCGTGCATTATCCTACTGCTTTGCTCCACTTCTACAATTGCCGGCTCTACATATGCGCCTTTCAGTCCTGTGTCTACAGAGTTGCCGCCGTAAAGTACGCGGCCTTCCGACTTTGCCTCCTCGATTGCCTGCTTGTATTTTTCAAGAGCTTTCTGGCTTATCAACGGCCCCATGTAAACTTCTTTCTTTAGCGGATCGCCTATTGCGAAGGACCTTGCCTTTTCTATGAGCTTTGATACAAACTCCTCCTTTATTGACTCGTGCACGTAAACTCTCGAGCAGGCGCTGCATTTCTGGCCGTCAAAGCCGAATGCTGCGCTGGCCACGCCTGCAACCGCATCGTCTATGTTTGCATATTTTGAAACTATGGCTGGATTCTTGCCTCCCATTTCTATAACGAACACCTTCTGCATGCCCATGTCGAGGACCTTCTTCATCATGCTCATTCCAACTGCGCGCGATCCCGTAAACACTATGCCGCTAACTTTGTTGCTTACCACGAGTTCGTCTCCCACTTCGGATCCAGGTCCTGTGACATAGTTGAAAACGCCGTCTGGCACGCCGGCTTCCTTGAAGACTTCGTAAATTTTCAGGCCCGTAAGCAGAGACATGTTGTCGGTGCTTGACGGCTTGAACACCACAGTGTTGCCGGTTATCATGGCTCCTGAACTCATGCCTACTGATATCGATATCGGAAAATTGAATGGGGCCAGCACGCCAAATACGCCATACGGTTTCATGGCGATTGTTATCTGTTCCATTGCCCCAGGCGCGCCTTGGAATCCTGCTTCTACCTTTGCCGTGCTTGCGCCCAGCTGCGTCTTTCTCGAATATCCTTTGTTTTTCTCGTATTCCTGCGAATAGTAATTTAGGAAATCTATGGCTTCATCTACTTCGCCTACGGATTCGTACCTGCTTTTCCCGTTTTCTATGCTGAGCACAGCAGCTATTTCGAACTTTCTTTTTCTGAATATTTCTGCCGCGTTTCTAAATATGTTCGCGCGTTCCTTGTAGCTCAAAGACGACCACTGCTCGAAAGCGCCGAGCGCGGCCTCCACTGCTTGTTGTGCATGCGCCCGTGTGCCTTTTTGGAACGTGCCTATGAGCGTGCCGTCTATGGGCGAGCTCTCCGACATGGTTTCTTCGGCAACAACCGCCTTGCCACCAATGTACATGGGTATGGTTTTTCCAAGCTCATTTTTCTTTACCTGCTCTACTGCTTCTTCGAATGCCCTGTCAAAATCCTCTTCCTTGCCTGCTTCTACAAAATGCCTGTACGTGAATTCGTTTTGAAAAACTTCGGCCATGTGAATCGCCTATCGCTGATTGTATTAAGATATTTAATAATTAGGTTGATGAAATTGTTGAAATAAGGTATAAATCGCGCTGCACGTCAATAGCCAACTTATTTATTTCTGTAAGTTTTATTATTTTTGTGGCGACCATGCAAGTTGCAGAGAGAGAAGTAGTGCTACAAGGGAGCTTGGACTTGGAGCAGTTTGTAAGGGAAGCCACATGGAAAGACCTTCTTTTCGAGCTTGTTAGGAGAAATGCAATAGACCCTTGGGACATAAATATAAGCAAGCTTGTCGAGGAGTACTTGGCTGCGATACGCGCCATAAGGCTGTTGGATTTGAAAGTGCCAGCCAATATGATGCTCGCCGCTGCGATTTTGGTAAGGCTTAAAAGCGACATGCTTAATTTGGAGGACGAGGAGCAGCCGCAAGCCGAGGAAGAGCAGCCGCAGCAGCAGCTGCTAGCCGATGTGCTGACGCCAAGGGTAAGACTGCCGCCAAAGCGCAAGATAACTCTTGCCGAGCTGATAAGCGCGCTTGACGAAGCGATAAAAACAAAGGAATCCCGCGAACAGAAGTTCGCGGAGATGCAGAGGCCTGTGCCGTTTGCAGTGTCTATAGCCGACGTCGAAGCGGAGGCCAATGCCGTATACGAAACGCTGAAGAAGCATGCCGATTCGACTGGCATGCTTACATTTTCCGAGCTCTGTGCCATCAGCCCGGAGAAAAACCTGCTGCTCGAGCTGTTTCTGCCTTTGCTGTTCCTCGCGCAAAGCGGCAAAGTGGACCTTTTTCAGGAAAGGTTCTTCGGCGAACTGCTGATAAAGGTAATTGAAGCAGGGTAGTAGCATGGGAGAGGCCGTAAACTACAAGAGCCTTGTTGAAGCCGCGCTGTTCATGTCATCAAGGGCGCTTAGCATAGAGGAAATAGCCAGGGTAGCTGGCATCGGAGCCTTGGGCCAGGTTGATGCGTATGTCAAGCAGCTTGCAGAAGAATACAAGAGCAGGGACACGGCCATAGAAATAGAAGAAATAGGCGGCAAGTACATGATGACGATAAAGCCGGAATACGCCAGCAAGGTAAGCAGCTTGGCTAGCGGTCCGGAGATAAGCAAAGGCGCTCTCAGGCTTCTCGCGTATGTAAGCAAAAACGACGGCATACTGCAAAGCGAGCTTGTCAAGGCGTTTGGCGAAGTAACTTACGACCACGTAAAGGAGCTTATAGAGAAAGAATTTATATCAGCGAAGAAACAGGGCAGGAGCAAAAAGCTTTTTGTTACCAGCAAGTTTCAGGAATATTTTGCAACAGGGTAGCGCGTTTCAGGACTTGCCAGCTAATGCTCTGCCGTTCTAATGTTCTGCTGCTCCATTATTACCAAACTGCTCAAACGCTCTAGTGCTAGTACTCGGGGTGTTCTTCTTCTATGCCTTCGCTCTTGTTAAGGTAAAGCGCAGCCACATAAAAATAGGTAGAGAGCCTGTTTAGATAACTTTTAATGCCGCTCTCCACTTCTTGCGTTTTTGCAAGTTTGATAACGCGCCTTTCCGCCCTTCTTGCAAGCGCCCTCGCCACTTGAAGGTGCACCGCGCCTTCGCAACCGCCAGGTATTACAAATTCCTTAGGTTCCGGAAGCGCCTTTGACATGCGCTCTATTTCTTGTTCAAGCATTTTTGTGTGCTCGTTTCCAAACTCATTTACTTTTAGCTTGCTTCTTTCTTTTGTTGCGAGCAAAGCGCCTATCGAGAAAAGCTCGTTTTGGACGCGCTTGAGCATATTTCTTACGCGCTCGTCTTCAACGTAATAAGCTGCAAGGCCTATGTAGCTGTTCAATTCGTCTATGTCCCCTTCCGCTTCAAAAATGTCTGATGACTTGTCTATTCCAGATTCGTCCATTGTGCCAGATTTGCCGTTGTCGCCCAAACCGGTGTAGAAAGGCATGCTTACCTATATAACTAGCACGAGCACTTTAAAAAAGATACTGTGTGCGCAGTCATTTGGCGCACGCGCTTATGTCTGCAATAAAACAAAATGATATAAACACTAAATATGTATAAGATATGAAATATGGCGTAGCACGCGCCACCAACGCGCGGTGTGGGCTCGTGGTCCAGCGGTTAAGACGCCACTTTCACAGAGTGGAGATCGGAGTTCAACTCTCCGCGGGCCCATTTTC
>JBMFTS010000010.1:0-16122 GCA_049966915.1 Candidatus Micrarchaeia archaeon | reverse complement strand
TCTGGGCTTACTATACCCAAGGAACTACCTCTGGCTTACAAACAGAAATAGGCACGGTAACCGCAAAAGTTTCGTGATTGCGAGCAGTTTGTTTTAATTTTTCTATTATTTCTTTTTTACTTTTTATTTTATTTGCTCAAGGTTTGTGTCTGAAGGTTTAATAGCACGCCTGGATATGTGCAGCATTACTCGTTTTAGTTAGCAAGGCACAAACTAGTTCGATGTGTTGTTGTGTTGTGGCTTAGCAAACTTTATAAATTGTGAAGTTGCTATATACGCAAGGCGATGTTATGAATATGTGGAAGAAAATGCGCGCACAAAGCGCAATGGAATACCTAATGACATACGGCTGGGCCATCCTCATAATCGCGGTTGTGCTCGGCGCACTGTTCAGCCTCGGAGTCTTCAGCAGCAGCTCGTTCCTCGGAACGGCATGTGTTCCTCAATCGGGCTTCTTGTGCAGCAACCCTGTTGCTACACCAAACACATTGAAAGTTACCGTTGGCCAAGCAACCGGGGCATCATGGAGTGCTGTTAGCGTTTGCTTTGTACCGACAGGCACCGCAATGACCAGTAACACCTGCCCATCTGGGGGAGTTACCGGTAACTTTATGCCTAGCACTACCACTTTAACCAGCGGTCAAACAGTAACTGCTGCTTTCACAGATCCCTCAGGAATAACTACAATACCTGCTTCGATTGGTTCAGGATTCAGCGGAGCAATATGGGCCATATACAATGCATCAGGAGGCACTACGCCTAATCTCGTAACCGAAATAGGCACAGTAACCGCAAAGGTATCATAAACTGTTTGATTTTTTTGTTTTTGTTTTTGTTTTCTTGTTTGTTGCTGGTGCTTGCCAGCGCAGAGTCTGCTGCAAAGATATAAAAACTTTTTAATAGTAAATGTTTTGGTTGAATGGCGGCTAGGTTTCACGTAGTTGTTGCTGTTGCTCTGCTCGCGCTCGTGCTAGGCTATGCGCGTTCTTATTCGTCAACAGAGCTGAACACGCTGCTCGTGCAGTACAACATTTCGCCGTCGCTGATAGCGTCGCTAAAGCCCGTGTACATGAACTTTTCAGGCACCGAGTATGTCGTTCTTTACAATGGCACAACCCCTTACTTCGTGGTCAATACCTCGAGCGACAGCTTCGTGCTCAACGCCACGAGCATCTATGATATCATCCGCAACTACACCATAAACTCTGCGCTTTCACAGATAAACTTTTCAAAGCTTGGCGTGCAGATGCACGAGTACCAGGATTCTTCTGCAGGGCCCATAAACGATTGCCTGCAAGAAACCGGGCTCAACACTGGTTTGACGTGCACGCTTTCAAACTACTGCAATTCGTGCCAGGTAGTTCCCGTGTGCAAGGACGTGCTTGACAACACCTCTGGACCAAGCGGCGTGCTAGGTCTGGGCATAATGAAGTTCGAGAGTCAGTACAACGCGCTAAACGCCAGCTATTCTTCTTTCTATTCGCTGCTCAATGGCATAAACAAGACCAACGTGCTCGAGAGGGTGGCGGGCCTGGAGAGCGCATTTTACAACATTTCAAAAGTCAGCAGCGCACTTTACCAAAACCCCATATTTCCGCCTGAAAACGTAACTCCGAACATGATTGCAACATGCATAAACTATCCTAATCCGGCAAATGCGCCGTGGTATTGCACCGCTTTGGGATTTTGCGAAGCGCTAACATACAACGGCACTTTGCTGAGTAAAATGCGGGCTGAATTCAATGCCATAAACAGCTCTGCAATATCTAACAGCGCCGTTTTCGCGCTCGCTCAGAAAACAGGTTCAATACAATTGGGCTACATATACCCGACGCTTTCAAGGCAGCGCCTTGCGCTTTTGCAAAGGACTGTTAACACTGTGCTTGGCAATTACTCCACGGTTGTGAACGGGGCGGAGAGCCTGCTGAGCCACGTGAACAATTCTACAGTGCTTAACGACCTTGTGCTTCTCGAGAAGAGCTATGCAAGCTTGCAAAGCAACTATCTGAGCGAAAACATAAGCAGCGCGGTAAACAGCACTGCCGTGCTGCTGCGCAATTTGAGCAGCATTTACGGCAAGCTCAACTCCACCTATTACAGCATACTCGGCCTTGCTTCAAACAATACTGCCAAGCTGCTAGAAGCGCAGCTTACCAATCCGCAGCAGGCAGGCCTTGAAAGCCTTGCTTTTGCAGAAATGGGCATCAACAGCAAGCTGGGCAGTGGCAACCTGAGCAGCTTGTACGCGCTGCGCAGCTCGCTTCTCAACATATCTGCTATGCTTTCACACTACAGCACAAGTTCGATAGGGCTTGCTGAGATTGCCAGATCTGTCGACGGCGCTTTTGCACGGCCGTTGGCATATGGTTTGCACCTGCCTTACTCTTCTGCAATCGCCTCAATGCCAGCGCTCGCAGCGCTGCTGTCCATAATAATAGGAATTCTTGTGCTTCTTGTACTGGTCTTTATCAGATCATATCTGTCGATCAAGAAAAAGCTGGTGGTGAACAAGCGCACAGCCAGAAACTGGCACATGCTCATGGAGCTTGTTGCAATAATAATACTGGCATATGTTGTAGCCACTTACGCGCTTGCGGCTTATGCTAACGCGCACGCGCCTTTCAGCGCATTTGCAAGCGCAGTAAAAGGTTCAAAATACATAATAATAGCAGTAAACGGCACTCCCACTTTGAATTTGTATTCGTGCGCCAGCAGCATAGGCGCAAAGGCCAGCGCGCTGGGCAAGGATCCTGTGCTGATTTCAATTTCAAACGGGGTCTGCAAGGTTGGCAATTCTACAATGTCATATAACTCTTGCATGAATTACTACGCAGCCTTGAATACTCCAGTAATGCTGTTGAGCAACGGCACAAGCGGGATGAGCCTGTATTCGTTTTACGGCACTCTGCTAAGTTATAGCGGCAACGCGTCAGTGATGAATGCATGCTATCCTGCCCTGCTTCTTAACTGATGGTTTTTATGACTAAGGAAAAGACCACTGATAAAAAAGGCAGCGCGCGCATGTCGCGCAATTCAGTAGCGGTAGCATTGGCAATTGTGGTGCCCGCCCTTGTGGTATTTTTTGCAATTGCGCTCTTGCTGCGCACGCCAGGAGTGCCATTCCCTACGTTCAAAAGCAATTTCTACAGCGCCAGGAGCGCTGCGATAGTAGCAACATACGCCAACGATTCTGAGTTCGTTTCCGAAGCCGGCTGTGTCGGCATGCTGCGCGAGCTCATACACTTTAGAAACGCCAGCGCCGTCACAGTATTTTTCATAAACAGCACGAACAGCACTTGCATATTTTCGCCAAACGTCACCAACATGAAATTGGAGTTCGAACCCGCAAGCTACTGCGTCAAGATAGCAGACTCTGAGCCGAGCATATTTCTTAACTACAGCA
Organism: Candidatus Micrarchaeia archaeon; assembly: GCA_049966915.1. Classification (GTDB taxonomy): domain Archaea; phylum Micrarchaeota; class Micrarchaeia; order Micrarchaeales; family CABMGC01; genus JAGDXZ01. The sequence goes on along the minus strand of JBMFTS010000010.1, from coordinate 12,719 downwards.
GCATAAACTTCAGCACTGTTACCGCTTACAGGCTTAACGTCTTCGGCAATGCAGAATACATGCAAAGGTGCCCCATAGCTGTTGACATGTCCTGACTTGATTGCACGACTGCCGTAGCAGCACGGCAAAGCTTGCGCCTTTGTTGTAGAAAACGCATAAATGCCTTTCTGGGCATAAATAGATTGGCGCAAGTCAGGCGCGTGCATGGAAATTCTTGCAGTAAAACAGTTCGGCGTATTCCACGAGTCAGGCATTGTGCGCGTGCATTTTCCCAGTGCTGTCGAAACCGCAGATACGCCCCCGGGCGCTCCTGTATTTACAAAGGTAACTTCAAGGCACGTAATCGTAGAGATCGCTCCGGAGATGTTTTCAGCTGATGCCGAGCTTAATAACGGCGTGTACATAGTGCATTTTCCAGAAAACAAGCGCTATGCAAAGGCAGTAGTACGGCCATATGACCTTTTGCAATCCGGCAGCGTGTTCGTGCCAGAAGAAAACTCCACAGTGCCTTTGTTTCAGGCAAAACGAGACCCCGAGCTCGTGGTAATGCAGGATTATTTTGTAAGCGCTTTGCGGCTGGAAAAGCGCGAAAAGGAAGTGCAGCTTGTCCGCACCATTGGCATGGCGTAATCGTTGGCGCATACTATTGCAGCGCGCTTTCGAGCGTGCGGCCTATGCTCATGGTCTTGTTCTTTGTTATATTATAAGCGGCTGCGCCCTTCTCAAATTCTTCGAGCTTTATGAAAAACCAGCCCTTGCCGTTCATGCGCCACGCCACAAAAGTAGGAAACGAAGTATTAGATTGCCACTCCACTAGCTTTTCGTACTGCTCGTTGTCTAGCGACAGGCTGCTTTTGTTCCACGCCTTGCATTCTATGGAAACGAGCTTGCCGTCTTTTATCGCTATGAGGTCGGGGCTTATGGCGTTTACGCCAGAGCCCGCGCTCCTTATTACCGAATAGCCTTTTGCAGTCAAAAGCGCGAAAAGTTCGCGCTCGGTTCTCGCGCCCTTTGCATAGTTGCTCAATGCAACACCCAATGCCTTGCCTGTACGCAATCTATATAACGTTTTCCTTATTAATATGTATTGGTTCAGCTAAGGCTTTACTATGCTTATTGCTTTTCATTTCGGGCAAGCGCATAGGCAGGTCTAGCTGCGGCATTGTGATTGCGTTGCAGAAAACAGCTAAGCGCGCCAAGGAACTCGAAACCATGTTCGCAGAACTCAAGGGCGGCGTGGTAGTGGTAGAAGGCCGGCACGACGTGCTGGCGCTTTCGAGCCTGGGCGTCTGCTCGTGTACTTACGACTACGCTGTGAGAAACGCAGGCAGGCTTGTCGGAGAAGCAGCAGTCAGCGGCACAAAGCTTTTCCTGCTGATGGATGACGACAAGGGCGGCGCGGACAAGCTGGCAAAGATGCTTAGCGCAATAGATGCTGTTTCGCAGCAGGCAAACGCGACAGTGGACGTTATGCTGGGCTTGCGCATGCTCAGGCTTCTCGGCGTGAAAAGCGTTGAGCAGATAAGGGCTCCTGCGGCTGAACTGCTAATGAAAAAATAGGTGATATAGATGGCAAAAACCTACTTAGACATAGTAAAATACATGGTTTTAGTTAACTTCAGCATTGACGGTCTTGTTGACAAGCCTGACATAATAGGCGCCGTATTTGGCCAGACAGAAGGTCTTCTCGGGGACGAGCTTGACCTCAGGGAGCTGCAGAAGGGAGGCAAGATAGGCAGGATAGAAATAGAAGTTTCGCAGTCAGGCAACAAAACCTACGGCAAGCTTTACCTGCCCGCGTCGCTCGACAGAATCGACACTTGCATACTTGGCGCAGCTGTGGAGTCTGTGGACCGCGTGGGCCCGTTCGACGCCCAGTTCCAAGTTGAGCGTGTGGAAGACACGCGCTCGGAGAAGCGCAGGCGCATACTCGAGAGGGCAAAGGACTTGCTAAAGAAGCTTCTCGCAACGGAATTGCCCGACAGCAAGGAACTTGCCGAGCTTGTGGAAAGCGAGGTGAAAGTGGATGAGATTTCCACTTACGGACCTGAGCGGCTGCCGGCAGGGCCCGATGTGGCTTCAAGCAAAGAGGTTATAATAGTCGAAGGCAGGGCCGATGTGCTTAACCTGCTGAAAAGCGACATATCCAACGTCGTGGCAGTAGGCGGCGCCACTGCGAACATACCAAAGAGCATTATAGGGCTGGCAAACGAAAAAGAAGTCACTGTATTTGTCGACGGAGACAGGGGCGGCGACCTCATAGTAAGGGCGCTTTCAAACGCCATGGAAATAGACTATGTGGCAAAGGCACCAGAAGGCAAAGAGGTCGAGGAGCTTACGCGCAAGGAGATAATCAAATCGCTAAGGTCGAAAGTGCCAGTGGACCAGTATTTCGCAATGATGAAAGCAAAAGAGAACAGCAGATACCACGAAGAGCCGCAGCATAACCAAGTGCAGCAGCACCCGCAGCAGCCTCGCGTAGAGCAGAAACCGCATGTGGAAGCGCCGCACGCTGCGCCAGCGCCTCACGAGAATGACATGGGCATAGAGGAAATAGAAGACGCGGCGGGGCGCGACCAGTTGCCTGAAATAGGCCAGGAAGAACGCGCCGAGAGGCAGGAAAGGCCCGTGCTGGAAAGCGTGCTTCTTGCCCAGTTTTCAAGCGGCCTCGCAGAACTGGCTGGCACGCTAAGGAGCAGGCTTTATGCCTCTGACGGCAGCATCATAAAAGAAGTTCCTATTCGCGAGCTTATAAACGAGCTTCAAAACAGCCGCGGCGTGTACGGCGTCGTGCTCGATGGCGTAGTGACGCAAAGGCTTGTCGAGCTTGCGCTGCAAAAAGGCGTAAAAGCGATATATGGCATAAGGTCCAACCCGATGCCAAAGCTGCCAAGCGAAATGATAATATACACCAAGGAGCAGGGCAAGCTTAGCTGAATGCTGTTTCAATATTCGTTTGCTTCTTGTTGTTCTGCGCCAACCATGTCTTCTGCGCCTAGCTCCCGCGGTTCAAGCGGCATGCCGGCCCTCGGTGCTATTTTCTTTACCTTGTTCCTGCTTGCCAAATACTCGTACATTTCGCTGTATCGCATGTCGTAGTTCCTTACCGCGATCCTGCCTATAAGCTCCTTCGCAACGGCAGAGAATTCTGCGCTTGCGCCGCGCATTGCTCTGAGCTTTTTCATCTCGCGCTCCAGCGCTGCGTTGTCGCTTGCGCTTATTATCGCTATGCTGCCCAACGGGCTGAGCGTGTCTGCTATGTAAGTGTACGCGCATTCGCCTTTCTCGCTCTGTTCAACCATGTCTTTGTACCACTGCTCCTTGCTTTTTTCAAAACTCTCTGCATTGTTAATTCTTATCTGTGCTATTTCAGCAACTTTGCGCAGCGGCGATGTTTCGAAATATGTCATGTGCCTTAGCACGCCAGTTCTTGCGAGTCTTTCATACGCATAAAGCATTTGCGTAGAGCCCTGGTTGTATTTGCTGCCTATGTCTGAAAAGGTAGCCCTTCCGTTTTCCATAAGGCCGAGCACAAGGTTGCGGTATGAATCGAAAAGATTGAAGTTCTGGACAAGCTGCGCGCTAAGCGGGAAAAAGCCGAGCTTTGTCCAGATGTTGCTTACGGTCTCGGTCATGCTGTAGCTGTCCAGGTTTTTGTTGAGCTTTTCAAGAAAATACCTTATTTCGTCATAAGTCCTTGCCACCAAATAAGCCCATACATCCTGCTTGCCCCTTGTTGTTGCCGCAAATTGCACGATGCCGCTTTTGCCAAGCGCCGCAGCCATTTCGCTGTCGTCGGGCTTCTTGCCTTCGAACTTTATCTGCAGCGCATACTCGTTGAAGCCCACGCTCGCCATTATTTCTGTAGCTTCGCCTATTATGCCCCTTTTTGTCTGCGCCCTTGCCTGCCTCGCGAATTCCATGTGCCAGAGGTTTTCGAGGCTTATTTCAGGATAGAAGTGCAAGCCGTACTTGCGTGTAGCTTCTGAAAGAAGATTGTATGTTGCTGTCTTGCTGATGTGAAGCGCGTTGGATAGGTCTTGCAGGCTCTGCCTGGAATCTATGCTTAAAATCTTGAGCAGTTCGTTTTCCTTTTCTGCGTCTACCTCATCGGTCTGCGCCATGCGGTCGCCTTACTAAAAATGCATGGCAAATTTATTATTGCTTTTTGTTAGTTCTTGCTCAATCGCTAATCTAGAAAGTCCTCGGGCTTTGGCGGTTGTTCTGGTATGCCCTTCCTTTTTCTTATTTCGCTGACTACCCTGTCCTGCAGCTCCTTTGGCAGGCGTTCGTAGCCCGCGTATTCGGCATACCATATCGCCCTTCCGCTTGTTATGCTCCTTAGCTCATTCGAAAAGCCTTTTATTACCTCTGCAACCGGCATCTTCGCGGAGATTGTGGCCTCTTCGCCCTCCTGCTTTATCTCCTGCACGTGGCCCCTTCTGCTCTGGAGCATGTTTATCACGTCTGTTATGTATTCTTGCGGCACGCTTATCGTGAATATCTGCTTTGGCTCAAGCAATATATCATGCGCCAGGAGCATGCCAGCGTTTATGGGCCTTCTTATTGCAGGTATTATCTGTGCAGGGCCCCTGTGCACTGGATCTTCGTGTATCGTGGCATCGGTAATTACCACTTTTATGCCTGTGCATTTCTCGCGTGCCAACGGTCCGTCGTCCATGGCTTCTTCAAAGCCGTCTATAAGCAGCTCCATTACCTCGTTCATGTACTGAACGCCGTGCGTCGCGTCGACAAGCACGCTCGCGTTCTTAATGTCGGCAATATTTCTCGCCTGCTCTCTGGGCATTCCTGCGCCTACCAGTTTCTCAACAATTTCTTTTCCTTTGGGCTTGCCCTCGCTTATGGCTCCCTGTTCAGCAAGTTCCACCACTCCAGGTTCGAGCGGTTCCACGTTTATGTAAAACCTGGAGTGCCTGTTGGGCGCCTTGCCTTCTATGTCCTCTACTTTGCCCTCTATGGTCTCGCGGTAAACAACTATGGGATCGCTTGTTGTTATCGGTATTTTGTACTCATTTTTAAGTTTTGTCTCTATCACTTCCAGGTGCAGCTCTCCTAGCCCGCGTATTATGTGCTCTCCTGTTTCCTGGTTTATTTCAGCTTTGAACGTAGGGTCTTCCTTGGAAAGCTCTCTTAGTGCCTCTATGAGCCTGACTGTGTCCTTTGTCTCTTTAGCCTCTATCGCCTTTGCCACTACCGGCGGAGAGTAATGCCTTATTTCCTCGAACGGCTGTATGCCCTTTTCGCTTACTGTGTCGCCTACTGAAACGTCCTTGAGGCCTATTAGCGCAACTATGTTGCCAGCGGGTATTGCGTCTACGGGCACTCGGTCTGGACCCATGTAGAGCGCAACTTGCTGGATCTTCTGCCTGTCGGCAAGGCCGCTTATGCTCACTTCGACGCCCTTGCGCGCCACGCCGGAAAATACCCTGCCTACGGCAACTTCGCCGGCGTGCTGGTCGTATGTTATGTTGAATACGACTATGTTGAGACCTTCGTTGGCGTCAACATTCATCATTGCCTTTCCTTCTTCGCTGTTGAGGTCGCCATGCCAGATGTTCGGCAGGCGGTAAGGCTGCGCCTCCTTCGGGTTCGGCAAATGCTCCACTATCATGTTGAGCACAGCCTCGTCTATGGGCGCGATTTCCCTGAGCTTTTCCATGTCCCCTTTCGCAGTGAGTTCAAATATGTCCTTAAAAGTTACCTTGTACTTTTCCATGATTCTTATCGATATTGCCCAGCGCTCGTACGCGGAGCCGAAGGCAACGTTTCCTGCGTTTACGCTTATCTTCCATTTTTCGGCCACTTCTTCGCCGCCGTATCTTGCCATGAGCTTGTTTATGTCGTTTATCAGGGCAAGCAGCCTGTCGAAAGTCTGCTCGGGCGTTAGCTTCAGCTCTGTAAGAAGCCTGTCTACTTTGTTGACGAACAGCACGGGCTTTGCCTTTTCCTTGAATGCCTGCCTCAGCACAGTTTCGGTTTGCGGCATGATGCCTTCCACAGGGTCCACGACCAGCACAACGCCGTCAACCGCGCGCATAGATCTGGTTACGTGGCCGCTGAAGTCGACGTGGCCAGGCGTGTCTATCAGGTTGATTATGTAGTCTTTGCCTTTGTAATCGAAAGCGAGCGAGATGTTTGCCGATTTTATGGTGAGCCTGCGCTCTTTTTCTATTTCGTCGTAGTTGGTGTAAAGGACTTCGCCAGCGACAGTTTTTGATATTATGCCTGCTTTCGCAAGCAGGGCATCTGTAAGCGTTGTCTTGCCGTGGTGCACGTGCGCAATTATCGCTACGTTCCTGACTCTTGTTATGTCCTGCATTATCCTTACTACTTCCTCTGCAACGAATTCTTTTCTGACCATAGGATTACCTCGCGCTCCTTGCTATGTGCTCCCTTTCGACTTTCCTCTTTATTGCATAGCTGTTCGGATCCTTGTTGGCCGCAAGTATTATCTCATCTGCCAGCGAGTCCTTCAGCTCCTTCCTGTTCTTGAACGCACTTATCAGCGCGGCGAGCGCTATGTTCCTGAGCGCAACGTCAAGCCTTCTTGAAGCGCTTATGCCCACTGCGACGTTGTAATTTATGCCGCCGTAGCGTATGCGCGTGGTGTCTTCTATCGGCGCCGAATTTTCAAGGGCGTCGACAAGCACCTGCAGCGGATTCTTGTGCGTCTTGTTGTATATGATGTCAAACGCTTGTTCAACTACGCCCATGAGCTTTAGCTTCTTGCCCTGCAGTCTGCCTTCGGTTCTTATTACCCTGCCTCCTATCTTCTTGCCTGTGCCGCCCCTCATGAGCCTGTTTACGAGCCTTTCTACAATGCTTACCTGCGAGACGTAATGCGCTTTGTCTTTTCGCCTGCCGAACGTGTTTATGCTTGCTCTGGGCGTTATTAGCAAGTAGTTTGCCATGCTAGCGTCGTCTATAGTGACGTCCTTTGCGTTGTACTTGCCAAACACAAGCTGCTCTTCTATGCCTATGTTAGTTTCTTTCTTTGCAGTTCTTCTGGGCCTTGCCTTCTTTTTTTCAGTTTCTTCGGCAGCTTTTACATTGGCAGCTATGGCAGTATTGCTGACATTATTGTTGTTATTGTTATTATTGTCGTTGTTATTGTTGACTTCAGAAGCATTCTTGGAATCTGCGCTTTCCTGCATTTCATTACCTCTTAGGCTTCTCCTTTCTGCCCTTTACAATTTCGTAAAGGTCCACACCGTTTACTGCTATTACCCTGTATTTCAGCCCCGGTATGCTCCCCATTTGCCCGCGCTGCGAGCCGCCAAGGCCCTGCACGAGCACTTCATCGTGCTCTTCTATGAAGCCGATTGCGCCGTCGTATGGCACATAGGCGCCGACCACCTTGCCGTTTTTAGTAAGCTGCACGCGCACGCATTTTATCTGGCCGCTGTGCGGCTGCTTCTGCTGGAGGCTGAATTTTTGCAAGACAAGAGCCCTTGCCATTGGCACCATGCCAACAGGGTCGAATTTTTTCTTAAGCTTGAAGTATTTCCTTTTCCACCATTTTTTGAGCATGCGCTCCCTGTGTCTTTTTTTGACGAGTTTCAAAGCCGCGAATTCTCCGTTTGCCAATAAAACACCTAAAACGTGTCACTTGTTTTGATATTCGGTTTCGAGCAATTTGGAGGCTCCTGAATCTAATATTGCCAGCGCGCTTACTCCGAACGGTTTGCCGCAAACAGCTCCCAGCTCCATCGGGTTGCCGCCAAATACTATGAGTCTTGTGCCGCTTATCTTGCAAATGTGCGCTATGTCGCCAAGGCCGCCGCCCTTTCCAGAAGAGGCCACTATTACTGCTTTGGCCTTCCCGCTTGTTACTGCATTCGTCGCCTCTTTCAAGCCAAAGCTGACGCTACCGGTTTCGACAGCGAGCCTTAAATCTTCACTCAAGTCTGGCATTCAAAAACCACGCAGTGTGTGTTGCTTATTTAGCAGTAAAAGTATTTAAATGTGGGCTGTGCTGCTTGCACAGTGCTTTTGCATTTTATTTTTGTTGGGAAATGCTTATAAACTTATGGCGAATTGCCAACAATGCCGTGCTAGTGCAATATGACCTGGTTGCAACCTGCGGTGTCTATGCCTCCTTTGAAAGCCAATGTCACGTAGCCCAGCCACGGTATGTGCGCGAGCACATAGCCGTTTACCTGGTTTTGGCTTGGCGGGTAATTCCCGAATTCGATGTCGAGCGCCTGGTTGTTGTCTCCTTTTGTCAGTATATAGTAGTTGTTGCCTGCGTGTATTGCCGCGAAGATTCTGTGAACAATATCCCCTGAGAAAGTGTCCCCTGGCACAGTTCTGTAGACTATTATGGGATTCGAATAGTTCTCGCTTATGCTAGTATTTCCTATTATTATGCTTTTGGTATAGACTATTCTGTATAAGGTTCCGTTTATCGTGGCATTGCCTATGCCATATTGGTATTTTATCAGGTTGCTTTGCTGGCTTGCGTTGCTCACCATGCATTTGTAGAAATTGTACGCTTCGCCATAATACGAGTAAGTGCTAAGGCATTTGGTGTTGTACAGGCCTATGTCGTACCGCTCGCCTGGGCTCAGAATATAGGTTATTTTGGATTCGTTGTTGCCAAGATACGCATAGTACGCAAGGAATTCGTTGCCGATGCTATTAAGCATGGCGTTGTATGCGCTTGCGCTTACGTTTACCACTGGCACGTGGTGCGCATACAGAAATTGCGCCATGTTGCTTATGTGCATCAGCACCACCAGATCGCCTATCCGCAGCTCGGGCAGCATGCTGCAGCTCGGCACAACGTCTACCGGCGTGAGGTTGCCCAGCACGATTATTGCGATGAGCCATGCCGCGACTATTATTGCCGCGGCTTCGAGCAATTCTTTTGCTGTCTTTTTGGCGCCCTCAGAGTGAATGCCTTGCCTTGTCTCTTCCACTACTATGAGCACGAATACTACAACAAATGCTATGCTTAGCATTGGCAATTTGGTGAGCGCGTATGCTACGAGCAGAACGAGCAAGAGCGCGTATAGCGCGGCTTCGGCAGGCGTCATGCTGCTGCGCCTTTTCGCCTTGCCCTTTTCGACTTGCTTCTTCTCGTCTTGTTTGCGTACTAGTTTTCGTGCCATTATGTCGCCTTTGCGTTGCTGTTGCTTAAGCTGCTTAGCTCGACGCCAACTACCTTTGACAGGCCTTCAGACTTTATTACGCCTATTGCGGCATCCGCGTTAAGTATCAGCGAGTCGTTATGGCTCACTACTATGAATTGCGCGTTCTTCGAAAGCTCCTTTATGAGTTGCGATAGCTTTTTGGAATTTTCCTTGTCTAGCGCCGCGTCTATTTCGTCGAAAATATAGACGCTTGCAGGCCTGTACGTGTGTATTGCGAAAAGCAGCATTAGCGACACCAGAGCCTTTTCGCCTCCGGAAAGCGCCACAAGCCTGCCCTGCTGGTTTGTGTTGGTTATTTTTATCTCAAGACCGCCGCTGAACGGGTCGTCATAGTTGTCTAGCTCCAGCTTGGCGTTGCCAGGAAACACATAGCTGTACATTTTTCCGAAGTTCTTGTCTATTTCGTTGAACGTAGACATGAATGCCGCGAGCTTTTTCTTGTCGACTTCGTCTATGAGGTTGAGCACCGACCTTCTTTCGGTTTCGAGCGTGTCGAGCTTCTCCTGCGCCTCGTCTACTTCTTTCTTCCTTAGCGCATAAACCTCTGGCGCCTTCATGTTGACCGTGCCAAGATCTGATATCTTTGCGCTCAGCACGTTTGCTTCCTTTTCCATTTCGTCTATGCTCATGCCCTTTACTGCTTGTATGCCCTGCTCATACGCTGCCAGTTCCGCCTTGAGGTCGTTTAGCCTGACTTCCAGCTGGCTCCCTTTGATCTGCGCGTCGTTCAGCTTGGCGTCTATTTCTCTCATGCTGCCGCTTGATTCGCCAAGCTGCTTGCTTATTTTCATCGCTGTATTCTCCAGCTCGCTTATTCTGTCGTAAGCCAATTTCGAGGCTTGGCTCGCATTTCTCGCGCGCTCCTCTATGCTCGACTTTTTCTTCTCCTGCTCTTGCATTTCCTTTTTTTCGGCATCGGCCGCGTTCTCCGCTTCGGCTTTTTCCCGCTCTGCCTTTTCAATGGCCTTCGCTGCTTCTTCCTTCATGTTTGCTAGCAGCTGGTTCTCCTTGTTCAGCTCGGCTACCGCTATTTTGACCTTTTCTACCTCTTTCTGCGCGCTTGCGGCTTCAGCACTTGCCTGCGTTTCCTGATTTCCAGAGCCTAGCGCAGCATAAGCCATTTCCAGATCGCGCCTTGCGCTTGCAATCGATTGCGAAATTTCTTTAATCGCGTTTTCAAGCTGATTGCGCTTTGCGTCGGCTTTTGCAGCATTGCCTGATTCAGCAGCTATCGTTTCTCTTGCGCTTTTGATCTGCGACTCTATCTCAGCTATTTTGCTTGCGGCCTTTTTGCGGCTTTCGGCAAGCATGCGCAGCCGCGTGTCGGCAGAGGCCGCAGCCTTCCTTAGCTCGAACAGCCTTTCGTTTTTGAGCTGTTGCTCTTTCGAAAGATTTGTCATTGTTTCGTCAAGCTCCTTCAGCTGCCTTTCTACCGTAGCCAATTGCACCACTTGCCTTTTTGCATTGCTGCCACCGCTTACAAGCCCGCTGCTTTCCACAAGCTCCCCGGACAGCGTCACGTACCTGCATTCGCCTATGCCCAGTTTCTTCGCCTCTTGCAACGAGCCGACGATGTACGTGTTGCCAAACACAAACTCGAATGCCTTTTCAAACTTTTTGTCGAACGATACAACGCTTAGCAGCGGCTTCGCATCTATGCTCTTTGCGCGGGCAACGCGTATGTCGCTAAGAGGTATGAAGGTTGCCCTGCCCAGGCCTTTCTGCTTTATGTACTCTATTGCCGCGCTTGCGGTTTCCAGCGTGTCTACTACAAAATAGCCCATCCTTGCCCCTGCTGCCGCTTCTATAGCAACGGCATATTCCGGCGCGTATTCGCAGAGGCTGGCTATTGTGCCGTAAAAACCTTCGTTTTTGCCGAATGCCTTGCGCAGCGCTTCCTCGATGCCGCTTGACCTCTGCACAGCCATTGCCTTCTGCTCCTTTAGCTCAAGCATCATGGTGCTTGCTTCGTCAAGCTTGCGCTTGAGCTCAGGCATGGCGCCTTCCAGCGCCTTTATTTCCGAATCGTACGAGGCCGCATCGGCATTCGCTGCATTTGCCTGCTTGTCAAGGTCTGCTATTTCGGCATAGGCTGCTGCCTTTTCCTTTTCAAGTTCGTCAATCTTGCTATTCAGTGATTCTATTTTTGTCCTGGCGCCTTCCTGGTTTTTGTCAAGCGCCGCAAGTTCGTCTTCTAGGGCTTTTTTCGAGCTCTCCAGTTCCGCGAGCTTCTTGTCCAGCGCCTTTACGTTTGCAAGGTCGTAGCCTTTGGCGCTTGGCAGGTTTTTCTCCAGTTCAGCGAGCCTCTTCGCAAGCCTTTCTATCTCATCGGCATTGGCTCGCATCTGCTCTTCTGCGCGCTTGAGCGCCTGCCTCTGCTCCTGTATCTCTTTTTCCTTCTCTTCAGCTTTGGCCGTGTATGCGTTTATCTTTGCGCTTGCCTCAGCGATTCTGCTGTTTATCTCTTGCAGGCTTTCGTTAACGCTGCTGGCTTCCTTTGTGCTATCCTCTATTTTCTTGGTAAGTGCCTGCCTTTCCGCGTTTGCAGCGGCAAGCGCGTCCGACAGCCTTTTGGCTTCCGCTTCTTCCTTGTTCTTTTCCGCCTGCAGCACGCTCATGTCCTTTTGATACGACTCTATAGCCGACTGCGTTATTGTAATGCGCGCAAGCAGCATGCTGTAGTTCAGCTGCCTGAGCCTTGTTGTCATCGCGGCATAGCTTTCTGCTGCGGCCTTTTCCTTTTCAAGCTCCTTTAGAAAGCCGAGGCGCTCCTGGAATATTCCCTGCATCTCGCTTATCTTCATGTTCACCTTGTCAAGCTCCCTTAGCGCTTCCTCCTTTTTCTGCTCAAATTCCTTTATGCCCGCTGCCGCATCTATAAGCTCGCGCCTTTCCTTGGAGTTGAGCTCTGTTATGCGGCCGATCTCTCCTTGCGCGACAGTGTTGCGCTCATCCGCATACAGCGCGTGCGCGCCAAGAAGCTCAAGCACTTCCTGCCTTGTCATGTGCTTGCCGTTGACTCTATACTTGCTTTTGCCGTCGCTGCTAAGCCATCTTGTAAGCTCTATGTGCTCGTCACCGTCAAGCTCGAGCCTTACGTAAGCTTTCGAAGCCGAGCTTTTGCCTGATTTGTTCTGTATCAGATCTTCGAGCCTGCTTGCCCTGAGCCTGTGCAGCGAGCTCTCTCCAAGGCTAAATAGCAACGCATCGCATATGTTGCTTTTTCCAGAGCCGTTTGGGCCCACAATGGCGTTGAAGCCCTTGCTGAAAAGAAGGCTTGCATGCTTGAACGACTTGAATCTATCAAGGGAAAGGGCCTTGACGTAAAGCATTATACCACGGTCGCCGGTGTAATTTACAGAGTTTCGGCTTATAAATCTATCGTGAAAACAGCAAAACAGCAGGTAAACTACGCACACTTTATGTCGTTGGCATCAAGATACAGTCATATGTTATTTAAACATATGCTGCATATTATTATAGAGTCAATGCCCAGGCGCAGGTCAAGTCAAAGGCGCGTGCGCAGTCGCACAAGGCATGCGA
>JBMFTS010000009.1:0-16296 GCA_049966915.1 Candidatus Micrarchaeia archaeon | reverse complement strand
GTAAAGATCTGTATTGCGGTATAGCCAATAGCCCTTGCCCTGTCGAGCGCCAGGTCTATGCTCTGCGCTGCCGAAACGTGATGCCCTATAAGCAGTTGCTGCATGCCATTATTTCCAATGCAAGCAATAAATTATTGCCGTATCGTGGAAGAGCGCGCGGGCCGGGAGGCGACGCGCGTCGCCTCTATCAATGCCCGATTGCCTGGTATTCAAGTCTGCCGTTTTTTATGTATACGTCAACTTCGTACCAGCGGTTGCTGCCCGTTGCTCTCATTTCTTCTTGCAGCTGCATAAGCTCGAGCAGCACCTTGTTGAGCTCCTTCAGCTGCCTTCTCCTGCTTAACTCCTTGCGCGCTGCGTTTATGTCCTTGAGCCATTGCGCGTATGCGCCGCCGTACGTTTCCTGCTCGCATTCTTCAAGGTCTCTGCTTGCTTCGTTTTCCAGCTCGCGCTCACTTTTCTCTTCCACGACATCACCCAGAAACAGAACAGCAGACTTCGGCTGCTGGCCAGCTTGTATAGCGATTCTGGCGTACGCTTTTTCCTGATTGATTTACTTTAGTAAAATATTTATATGTTATTACACGCTGTTATAATAAAGAAAAAGATTATAAACATGCGTATTCACAATTTTATTGCCGGGAAGGCCGGCATCACCTAGAAACAGGGCAGTTGAACAGGCTGCCGCGGGCGGCTTCTGCCGCCCGTAATGCTTATAATTGCCTGGCCGTTCGGCTTACTGCTTGGCTTGATTTAGGCGCGCCGACCATAGGATTAATAACCTATTTTGATAAAATATGCGCATGCAGAATGCTGTGGCTGAGCTAAGGCTCAAGATGTATCTCACAATGTTCCTCGTGTTCGCGATAGGCTTCGCCATATTCGCGATACTGCTAAGCATGCTTGGCTTTTCTTCGCTTGGCATACTCGTCTTTGCGCTTCTGTTCTTCCTGATGCAGTGGTACGTGTCCCCAGTGCTGCTCAAGCACGCTGCAAAGCTGCAGTATGTAACGCAGCAGCAGGAGCCAAAGCTTTACAAGATGGTATCGGAGCTTGTCGAACAGGCAAAGGTTCCCATGCCTAAAATAGCAATAAGCCCGGCAAAAGACCCTAACGCATTTGTTTTTGGCAGAACTAGGAAAAGCGCGACGCTTGTAGTTCACAAAGGCCTTCTCGACATTTCTACAGATGATGAGCTGTACGCGGTGCTGGCGCACGAGATAGGCCACCTAAAGCATGACGACGTGGTGGTGATGACCTTCGTCGCCTTCATCCCCATGCTTGCATATTATCTTGCGATTTCTTTCCTTTTTGGCGGCTTCACACGCAGCAGGAACTCCGGGGCATACGCCGCGCTCATAGGCATTTCGGCGTTCTTTGTATACTTCCTGTCAGAGCTGCTCATGCTTGCGCTGTCAAGGACAAGGGAAGCATATGCCGATGCTTATTCGGCGCAGGCGACGCACAAGCCTGAAGATCTCGCAAGCGCGCTTGCAAAAATAACATATTCGCTTTCGGGCTCCGACTCAAAGACAAGTTCAGGGGTTGCGAGATCTTTCTATATAGCCGACAACCTCACTGCAAGAAAAGACGTGAAGGGCATAGAAAAATACATGCACGAGATAGAAAAGGCATTCCCCAACCTCAACCTGTCTGGGTTCAGGAACGCGGTTGAAAAGGAGCGCACGGATCCGTTCGCTTTCTTCGGGGCGCTGTTCATGACGCACCCGCCAACTTACAAGCGCATACTCATGCTTGCAAAGATGAAAAACGAAAAAACATAACAGTGAGTTCGTTCCTATTCTGCTTCCGGCTTGCTCCTATTTTGTAAGCACTTCGCACGAATCCTTCTGCACTATGAATGATTTTTCTGTCTGCGCCACTACGCCCTTGCTTCTCTCCACGAGAACAGGAAAAGAGTCGAGCACGCCAAGGCTTCCGAGCTCGCTCAGCGCCCTTCTTGCAGCGAATTCTGAACCCATGTGCTTAACAAGCCAGCGCAAGGCAAACGGGTAGGTGCCAAACTCGGAATCGATGAACTGCGCTGCCTGCCTGGCCTGTTGCGACCTTGGCTGCGCATCGCCCACCTTCTGAAATATCTCCACCGTTTCGCTGTCTTCCACGTAGCCTTCGCCTGTTGTCACGAAGGGCTCTATTGCAGCTATTTCGCCTTCTTGCAGCACTGTGTCGTCGCCGTTGTCAAAATTCGGTATGAAAATGTCAGCGTGCAGGTCTGTCTCGGTTATGCCGTGCCCGCCAAGGTTCCTTATGGGGTTGAACTTGTCGGAAACGCCTTTTATTGTTTGTTCTATTTCCCTGCCTATCTCGCTCACTTTGGCGCCTGCGCGAACCTTGCTCAAAGCGTTTTCGAGGGCCTGCTCGCTGGCTTCTACCAGCTTTGCGTAGCTGCCGCTCATGTCCACGGTAAGCGCGCAATCGCCTGCCCCTTTGTTTTTTCTGGCGCCGAAATCTATCTTGAGCACAGCGTTTTCGTCGAGCTCTGTCAAATCGCCAGCCTTTGGAGTATAATGCGCAGCCGCCTCGTTTATCGACAGGTTTACGGGAAACGCCGTTTTTTGGCCGTTGTCGTAAACCATCTTCTCTGTTGCTTCGGCTATGTCGATAAGCTTTGCGCCCGGCTTTGCAAGCGTCTTGGCGTAGTTTATGGCCTTGAACGAAAGCGCGCCTGCTTCGCGCCAGTCTTCGTAATTGTAGTCGTATGCCATTTCAAAGCCCGTTCGTTCTATGCGATTATTTGCACAAAAAGGTATAATGCCTTTGCTGTTAGCCTAGCCTCTTCTGCGTGCCGCCGCCCTTGAGCTCGTCCTCACTAACGCCCAGTTCTTTCAGTATCTTGAGCGTTGCCGGGATCACCTGGTGGTTTATGTAGTAGTCGGCATCGTAATCCTGCGCGTATTCTTCAAGTTCGGCCTTCTCGCTTATGCTGCTGCCGTGCTTTGTTATTACATAACCTATGGTGATGCCCTCCACTTCATCGGCAGGCTTGCCGCGCTTTATGGCTTTCTGCGCTGCCGCGAGCTCCGGCGAGGTGGCATCGTAAGAGCCTATGCTCTTGCGGAGTTGCGTGTATATGACAAGATCCTTCAAATCCACATTTCCGGATTGAAGCCTTTGTATTACTTCTTTCACTATTGATACCGCCTTTTCCTTGCTGCCTTCCTTTAGAATGACTTCCAGCACCTTCTTCTGCGTTTCCCTTGCTATGTTGGACCAATCCCTTCTTATCAGCTCGAAGCCACGTATCTTTATCCTGCCGCTCTGTGAAAGAAGCGCGTACTTCTTCTTTGCGCCCATGTCGGCGCCACGCTTGCCGACAAAAACGCCGCGCTCGTAAAAATCCTCGAGCTCCAGCTCCATCGATTCGGGCAGCGAGCTGTTTACCTTTTTCAGAAATTCAAGAACGTCCTCCTTTGCCTTGCTGCCCAGGAGCAGGACAACGCTATCGGTATCGGAATATATCACCGGAAACCCAGCCTGCTCGCTCATTTCTATGGTTTTCTTGATGTAGTCCCTGCCATAAGCGGTTACGCTAGACCCGCAAGCGCGCGAATACCACCTTGACCTGGCGTAGCCAAGGTAGCCGTAGAACGAGTTGGCTATGATTTTGAGGGCCTGCGACCTCGCTCCCAGGGCCTTGTTGCCAGGGTTTTTCTTGTATTCCTTCTTGACACTTTCGCGCTCGCTTATAAGCAGCTTGAGCACAGTAGGGATTATGCCCTTCGGCTCTTTCCTGAACCTTGCCCCTGTCGGCGACTCGAAGTAGTCTTTTGCGTCTTCGCCACTGCCAAGCAAGGTAGACGGGTCTATGTTGTGCGCTATTATTATGGAAGGGTACAGGCCCCTGAAATCGAGTATGGCAAGGTTGTTGTATATGCCAGCGCTCGGCGTCTTTACGTATGCGCCTTCGAAAGTGTTGGCAAGCCTCTCGCTTATCTCCTCGCCTTCGGGCTTGTTTGGAATAAGCTGGTTGTTCCTGTGCGCGTAGCGCATAAGCAGATATTCGACAAGCTGGCCTGTTGTTGAAACTACAGTTTCGGCAAGCGTTGTGCCTACGAGCTTCGCCACCTCAAATTCCAATGGCATGAAGAAATTGTAGAGCTCGTCGAGCGACACCGAATCGTCAAGCGAATAGTCGGCAAGCACTCCAAGCTCTTCGCCGCCGGAATCGTACATTTTGTATATTTCGGGCTTGTTCACAGTTTTCTTCACCTTGCCCGTTATCTCCCTGTAGACCTCGCCGAGCGTGAACTTGTTGACCTTGATAAGGTACTCTGCTGTGCCCACAGTCGCAACGAATTTTGCGGCGTTGTACACATCGACGTTTACTCTACCAGGTATCTTGACTATGTTAAGCAGGCCGTGGCTCTGCGAATACGGCAGCTCGCCATACCTGCCTATGCCGAAATCGGCATTGAGCTTTTCGGCGCGCTTCAGCAAATAAGGTATGTCGAAATTGGAGGAGTTGTAGCCTGCAATTATGTCGTAGTCGCCTTTCCTTATTTCTTCTGTAAATTTTTCTATCATGTCCTTCTCGTCCTTTGCCCTTATTACGAAATCCCTGCCGACTGACTTCGCTGTTATAACGTGGCGCGACGAGCTGCTTGCAAAACTTATCATTATTATGGGATCTACATCCATCCTCGGGGTCGACTTCGGATTGTAGGTTTCTATGTCGAAGCACAAATGCGTAAGCTCTATGCCCGTTACCTCCTCGCTTTTTATCGAGTCTACAATGAGCTTGCCGTCGCGTTCGCTGGCTTCCAGCGCAACGCCGTAAAGCGGCGATATGTCCTTGTCTATCAAATATCTCTTCCAGAAAGGTATGTCATACTCGTAGCACGTGCCGAACTCCTCGAGATATTCTTTCAGCGCAGGGATGCTCTTTGCGTCATCGGCATAGACTTTCAGCACGCTGACCTGCCTGCCGAAAAGATTCATTTCCTTCTTCTCCACTTTGCTTACGCCGGCATAGGCGTTTCCGCTGGGCACCTTTATGCCTGCTATTTTGTCCGCGTCGATCGACGCGTTCATAGGAAGCAAATAGAGATAAGGCAGAAAGCCGTAGTCGTAGACTGTTTTTATTCCCTGCTGTGTCTTGAGCGTAAGCCTGACCACGCTCCTGCTGCCTTCGGATGGCGTATCTATATCTATGATTATGCCGCGCAGCTGCATAAATAGACTTTGCGCCAAACGCTAATAAGCGTTATCTTGCTGCCGCGGCGCATGCATCGTTATTTCTGATCAGAAGCCTGCTGGAGCTTTGCCCTTGACAGCGGCAAAGGCGCAACCAGGCCTATGCTCCATGCAAGGAGCGTGCCGCGGGAGCCGCACTCAAAATTGAGCAGGTTTATCAGGTCTTCGGCAAAAGGTATTGGCAGCGTTTTCTTGCTCTGCCATGTATTGCTTATGTCTTCTGCAGATTTCTTGTCCTCGCTTGCCGTGACCTTTCCGACAATCTTCAAATCGCCAACGCTCTTGCTGTTGTTTGCGCCGCCCTGGTAATCTGCGGTAAACGTATAAGACACTTCAACGTTGCCGTTTGTCACCTTCACGTCATCGAAGTTTATGTTGAACTTCATGTTCGTTATGGGTTCGCTTGTTGGCCTGTTGGCTGATACGCTGCTTACACTCAGTCCGGTTATCATAAAATCACGTAATTAATATTCCGGCAAGGTTTTTATAACTATTTTATGCTGGCGAATTTGGCGTAAAACGCGAACCGAAAGAGCGTCGCCATATTCAGACATATGCTATTTAAATATTGCAATACAATATATACATTGCGGTAATATGCCCAATAGGTCCGTATTGAATAAATACGCCCTATTTACTTCTGCAATACAAAAGGTCAGGAAGAAGAAGGAGCTGACTAAGGAAGACATGGAGCTTGTCGACAGGGCAAGATTGCTGGCGCTCTTATCCTCCAGCCATTGCTGGCACGTTTACAGGTTCCTGCACGGCGACCCTCTCAACAAGGAAGCAATAGCAGATGAGGTAAAAACCGCTCTAAACGAGAGCTGGAAGGACTTGAACGAAGACGAAATGCACGAAGTCATTAGCTCGCAGATAAACGAGTCAGCGTTCTCCATGTTACTAATGGAAGCTCCGCTTACGCCGGAAGAGCGCAGGCGCTACCAGGCATTGCTGCCGAAGCTCAAGGAAGAGTTCGCAGACGGGCTGGAGCCGATAGAACGCAGCGAAGAACAATAACGCGCGCTGCGCGCTTGTCAAGCATATCCTTATATAGAATCTAGCATAGGAATTAGTGGGCATGTGGCGCAACTTGGACAGCGCGCCCGGCTTCGGACCGGGTGGTTGCGGGTTCAAATCCCGTCATGCCCGTCAGCACAAATGCAACAAAGTCAGCAGGCACGCTTGGCACCTTTGCATATGCCACTTGTTTTTGTGGCAACTGCATTTAGAAAAGGCGATCCTTGCCCTTGTGCAAACAAAGCACTGGAACTCCTTCCAAATTTTTGAAAATAACGCGGAATAATATGCTTATTATAATATTGCAATAATCATTTTATCATGGCAGCGCGCAAGGGTAACGGCAAAGACAAGGAATGTGACGAGCTCAGGCGCTACAACAACCTCTATTTGATAATACTGATGCGCTACAAGGACTACATAGAAAGCGAAGAAAGCCTGAGCGTTGCTGAATTGCCCAAGCTTGTAACTCCGGAAGACCCTGCAATAGCAGCTTATGCCGACGATCTCAAATCGCACTTCCAGCAATACGACTTCGAAAGCAACTTTGAAGAAGCAGCAAGCCTTGCCCACGAGTTTGTGACAAGAGAGATAACCACCGCAGTGCTGCCGTTGCAGTTTTGGCTCAAGCCGAGCGAGACCATGGCCGCAAAGGCCGGAGATGCGCTTGACAAGGCTACGCTCTTGTGCAGCACGCTCATAGCGCTCGGCAACATAACGGCAAAGATTGTCATAGTTACAAAGGGCGGCGAAAGGAAAACCGGCGTGTACTGCGAATACAAGGGTAATGTGATTTATTACAATATCGAAGGCGGCACGCTGCGGGCCAACAGCAAGGAAGAGCTCATGAACAGGCTCGGCGTAAAAAGCGGCGAAGACGTAACTGCTTACGAGTTCAACGACAAAATGTACAACGACCTCGCGTAACAATGCAAATCAATACGCAAAGTATTTTATTTTTGCGGCGCATATTTGTAGCGGGCAAGAACGTGTACGGCGACTACGGGAGTGGGCTTGGCTACGACAGTACGCAGAACGCTGAACTTGCGAGCGACGAGGAGCTTTTCAAGCCCAGAATAGCGGTAGTAGGCGTGGGCGGCGGTGGCAACAACACAGTGCAAAGGCTAAGCAGCATGGACATAAAAGGCGCAAGCCTTTTTGCGTTCAACACCGATGCCAAGCATCTCGGCATGCTCAACAACAACATAACCAAGCTCATACTTGGCGCCGATCTTACTCACGGTCTCGGAGCAGGAGGCTTTCCTGAAATAGGCGAGAAAGCGGCCGAATTGAGCAGGAACGAAGTCGGGCTGCTAATCAAGGACGCCAACCTCGTGTTTCTTACCGCGGGCATGGGCGGAGGAACGGGCACTGGCGCTGCGCCGATAGTTGCAAGAGTCGCAAAGGAGGCAGGTTCAATTGTAATAGGCATTGTGACAATGCCGTTCGCGCTTGAGCGCGTAAGGCTCGAAGCCGCAAGGAAGGGCGTAGACAAGCTCAGGCAGAACGTCGACACGCTTGTTGTCATAGACAACCAGAGGCTTGTGGAGCTTTATCCTAATTTGCCCATAGAAAAGACTTTCATGCTTGCTGATGAGATAACGGCTAAGGCTGTGCGCGGCATAACAGAAACAATAACACAACCCAGCATGATAAACCTTGATTTTGCCGACGTTCGCAACATAATGTCCGCAGGCGGCCTTGCGATGATAAGCGTAGGAGAAGGTCGCGGGTCCAACAAGGTTGACGAAGTAGTGGAGAACACGCTCAAAAACAAACTACTCGATGTTGATTATTCTAAAGCCACCGGCGTTCTGCTCCACATAATCGGCGGCCCTGACCTTACACTTGGCGAGGCCAACGAGATAGGAACCAAGCTCACGGAGCACATAGCTTCTAACGCAAACGTAACGTGGGGTGCAAGGCTTGATGAAACCTATGAAGGCAAGGTGGAGGTCATAGCAATATTCACAGGGGTAAGCGGGGCTTCGGTAATCGGCAAGAAAGAGGAAAACACAGGCCTTGGATTGGGCATGTTGTAATCCTGCCTTTGTTCCTGCGCGCCTGCACCTGCACTTTTTTCAACCAAGCTCGACGTCTAGGCTCGGCTTGAGCGGCATGGCGCGCTGCGCGCGCGCGGACTTTGAAGCGTCTTCTGGCTCTATGCTGATTTCGCAGCCGAGCGCTGCTGCTATATAGTCTTTCGCGTCTTCGAACGCTGCAAGCTCCTCCTTTTCACTCTGCTTCAACTCCTCCAGCGCCTGCGTGTTCTTGGCGAGCTGTTTCAACAGCGCGCTCGCCTTTTCCTTCTTGTCTGGCTCCACCCCGGCGAGCACCGCGCTTGTATCTTTTTGCTTTGCCAGCGCGTTGTAAAGGCTGCGCTTCCAATCGCTTGCAACTATGATTCTTACCGCCTTGGCCTTCTTGCCGCTCTTCTTTTGCATGAGCGCCACAACTTCCTTGGCGTCGGAAATGGCTTCGTCTATGGCGTCTTCGAGCCTTTCAAGCCCCTCGTTGTAAAGCTCTTTTTTCTGCTCAGGCCATTTCTCCAATGAAGCGAACGTGCTGTTGCCGAGCAGGTGCCACAGCTCCTCTGCTATGTGTGGCGTCACGGGCTGAAGCATCAGAGCAACGTCTGAAACAAACTCCTTCACAACTATGCTGTTGTTGCCGCCCCTGGCGAAATAGCGCTTGAGCTCGAGCACGCTGTTGTAAAGTATGTGCATGTAAGCTTCTCGCGGCTTCATGCGTTCCATAGCATCGGTTGCTGCCGCTATTTTACTGCTGAGCTTTGAGTAAAGCCAGTAGTCTATTTGCTTGAGCTCTCCTGACTCCAGCATGTCGCTGTTGAGCACTGTTTCGTGCAAATATGCAAGCCTTTCCTGTATGCCGCGCACAGCGGAAACTGAAAAGTTGGCGTCGTTGTAAAGGTCTGTGCCTGCTATTATGCCTACACGCATGGGGTCGACGCCGTACTGCTCGGCGCCGTCGAGCAGGGGCACTATGTTGCCTAGGCTCTTGCTCATCTTCTGACCTTCGCTAAGAAGCATGCCGTTTGCAACTATCTGCCTTGGCCAGTACTCCTTTTCAAATATTGCCACGTGATTGAAAATGTACATTGTAAGGTGGTTTGGAATGAGCTCCAAGGCGGAGTGGTTCGACGTGTTTTTGTACCAGTACGCGAATGAATTCCTGCACTTGCTTATCAGCTCGTAATCTATGCCTGTGCTCTTTGCAACAGCGTCGGCGTCGCCCTTGCCCAGAAACACGAAATCGAAGAATTCGGGCTTTAGATTCGCTGCGGGCACGTCGCGAATAATGTGCGATATCGTGTAGAAAGCAGGATATATCGTTGAATCGGAGAGCGATTCTATTATGTAGCGATTGTCAAGCGGGAACCTGGTGCCAAGGCCCTGCGCCCTCGCCACGGCGCGGAGGTCAAGCCATTCCACGGTGTACTTGAACGCTGCAACGCTCTCCTCAGGCACAAGGTTCATGCTTTTCATGTGTTCCCTTACCTGCTGCTTCCACTGCTCGTCGCCGTAATTAAGAAACCACTGATCGTCAACTATCTTGACCACTATCTCGGCTCCGCACCTGCAGAACACTGGCGCGTTTGCTAGCGCAAAAACCTTGAAGCCGCTGCCTTTGCTCAGAAGCTCTGCTTTTACCTTTTCCCTTGCCTCGGGCTCCGGCATGCCTTCGTAGCCCTGCACGGTCATTATGCCGTACTTGGATTCTTCCTTGTACTCCTGCTTTGTGGCTATTTCTATGTCGTTTTCGCTGGAGTCTATGCCCATGCCTAGCATTTCTAGATACGACTTCGCCAGCGATTCGGGCGAAGGCGCAAGCTTGCTTATTTTCAACTCCTTCGCCTTTTCGAAGTCTATGCGGAGCACGGGTATTGGCAGCGGTACAGGAACGCCCTCGTTCTTAAGCCTCTGCAGCGCAACATAGTCGAAAGGCGCGTGCGCAGGCACGCTCATGACTATGCCAGTGCCCACTTCGGGCTTGACAAAAAAGCCGTTGAAAACCGGAACGCGCGCATTCGTCATGGGATTTATGCACAGCTTGTCAAGAAGCTCCGCTCCCTGAACCTCTTTTTTAACGTTTATTTTCATCTGGTAGCCGAGCCTGGCTACGCTGTCATTGGCAATGTAGAAAAGCCTTCCGGTATCGTCTATGCTGCACAGCGCGTATGTTGCGGACTTGTTTACGAAAACGTTTGTAACGCCGAATACCGTCTCTGGCCTGTACGTTGCGCAAAGCAGGTAAGCATCTTCGCCCTCTACCTTGAATGCTATGGCAAGCTCTTCCTCTATTTCGGGCTCAACGTCGTGCAGGGTGTCGTGCATCCCAACAGGGTTGTTTTCGTTCGGACACCAGCCCACGGCGTGCCTGCCCTGCACAAGCAGGCGCTTGCTGTTCAATATGCCAAACTGCCATTCTACAAACTTGCTGAAGAACGGCTCTATAGATACGAACTTCCTCCTGAAATCTATGCTCAAGCCCGACCTTCTGAAACTTTGCTCGCCAGTCTTTGTGAAATACTCGGTTATGTACTCTGGATCCGTCATCTTTGCTATGTCTTCATCAGGTATGTGAAACAGCTTCAGCTCGTCTATTATCTCCTTGTCGTTGTTTCTTATGCGCTTTGCAAAGGCGAGAACCGGCGTGCCAGTTGCGTGGAAGCCCATTGGAAACAATACGTTGTAGCCGCGCATGCGCTTGTACCTTGCAAGCATGTCAGCTATGCCATAAGTGCGCAAATGGCCTATGTGCAAGGGCGTGTTGACATATGGAAAAGCGGCGAAGACCATGAATGCCGGCTTGTCGCTGGGCTCTGCCTCGAACACCTTGGCATCGTCCCAAGCCTTCTGCCATTTTTTCTCTATGTCTGGAAAATCAAGGTCTGGCATGCGGTAATATCTGCAAGAAAAATTAAAAAACGCCGTGTATGGCGCAGGCTGCTTCCGCGCGCGCGGCAAATCGCAACTTATATAAATATTATCGGATAATAGATATCGCTTAAGCGATATAATGCTGCAAGACAGCACGTTCAAGCGCGTGCTAGGAAAAAGCAAAAGAGGCTGGCTCAGGCCTATCGTCATTTCTCTATTAAGGAAATCCCCGAAAAACGGGGAGGAGATGATTGACGAAATAGAGCGCATGAGCTTCGGCTGGTGGAGGCCGAGCCCTGGTTCGCTGTATCCGCTGCTTGGCGAACTTGTAAAAGAAGGCATAACAAAAAAGAACAAAGACGGCAAATACGAGCTCACCGAAACCGGCAGAAAGGTCGTATACCCATGGGAAGAAAGGTTCTACGCTGGAGACCGCGACCTCAAAGACGCAATAGACGAGATCAACGGCTACGTGTCTTACTTCGAGGACATCAAGACTGAAAGCGGGGAGAAAATAAAAGAGCACGAAAAGCAGCTAAAGGAAATAGCGAAAAGAATAGAGAAGCTCTTGAAATGAATTACAGGAATTGAATTACATGACCGAATATGCAATAGAATTGAACAACCTTACCAAGAAGTTTGGCGACTTCACGGCAGTAAACAGCATAAACCTCAAGATAGAGAAAGGCGAAATCTTCGGATTGCTGGGACCCAACGGCGCTGGCAAAAGCACAACAATAAACATGATACTCGGCCTCGTGCCCGTTACAAGCGGCAAGATAATCGTTGAAGGAAAGGACATAAGCAAGCATCTGCTCGAGGTCAAGAACGACATAGGGCTTGTGATGCAGGAAACGATTGTAGAGCCGGAGCTGACAGCAGAACAGAACCTCATGCTCTTCGCCAGGCTTTACCACGTGCCAAAGGAGGAGGCTGACAAGCAGATAGATTTCCTGCTGGAGCTTGCGGGCCTAACGCAGTTCAAGAAAGCATATGCCGGCACGTTCTCCGGAGGCATGAAGCGAAGGCTTGAAACTGTCAAATCACTAATACACGACCCGAAAATACTGATTCTCGACGAGCCGACCACCGGACTAGACATACAAAACAGGACAAAGGTATGGGAGCTTATAAGAAGGATAAACAAGGAGCAGAATGTTACAATACTCATGACGACGCAATACCTTGAAGAAGCCGATGCCGTATGCAATCGCATAGCAATAGTAGACCACGGCAAGGTAATAGCGCTTGGCACGCCCACCGAGCTGAAGCACAGCATAGGCAGGGGCAGCACAATAGAGATAGCTTCGGAAAGGCAGGAGCTAGAAAGCATAGCAAGGATAGTCAGGAAGGAGCTTGGCGAAAGCCCCGAAATAACGGGCGACAGGGTGGTTGTATCGGTAAGCGGCACCGATGCCGTAAAGCGGATGGAACGCATTATGAGCGCATTGTCTTCTAACAAGATACACATCAACGGCATAAGCATGCACGAACCAACGCTCGACGACGTTTTCCTGAAACTCACTGGAACCTCGCTGAGAGACACGGCAAGCGAAACCGTGCAGTCGTCAAGGTCTATGCTGATGCGCAGGGGCAGGTGATGCGATGGGGCTTCTAGGCGACGCTTACACGATCTACATTCGCGACATGCTCATATTCAAGAAGAACTGGAAGACAAGCATAGCAAGGTCGATAATATTCCCTGTCACGCTGATATTGCTGCTTGGCAATCTAGGCACCAGCATAAGCCACGCGCCCATAGCCGTTGCAAACCTCGCAGGCTCGCCGGAATCCATAGAATTCGTAAGCCAGCTGAACAGCGTCAGCGCGCTAAGCATTTACGCCATGACAAATCAGCAGCAGGCACTGCAACTGTTGAGCGCCGGAGACGTAACGTCGGTGGTAGTGCTGCCGCAAAACTTCGGCAGGGGCGGCAACACCATATATGTTTATACTGATGTCTCGTCACCGATAGCATCGCAAGAAGCCGATGCGGCAATAGAGCAAGTGGCGAGCCAGTTCGGGGCCAAAACGAGCATGCAAAGCCAGCAGGAGGGCGTGAGCACGCAGACAAACTACGTTTACGGCGCAAGCAGCAGCTACAAAACATTCCTCATAGCGGGCATAGTGATAATGGTTGCCGCTTTCGGCTCCATGTACAGCGGCGGCTTCACGCTCATAACAGACAGGCAGCTGGGCAACCTCAAGGCGTTCATGGCGACGCCCATACACCGTCTTTCGATACTTCTGGGCAAGATGGCATACGGCATATCGCAGTCGATGATAAACGGCCTTCTGGCGCTTGCCATAGGCCTGGCATACGGCGGCACCATAGCAGAAGGCTACATAGGCATATTGCCCATTGTTTGGTTCGCCTTCCTCAGCGCTCTTGGCTTCAGCGGCGTGGCAACGGCACTGGGCGCAAGAATAAGCAAAATAGAGGTGTATTCGCTCATAAGCATGGCAATAACGCTGCCTCTGTGGATTCTGTCTGGAGCTTTCATGCCAACGAGCACGTTGCCGAGCTTCATGAGGCCGTTCAGCACATACAACCCCATGACATACGGCGTAGAGGCGGTAAGGGATGTCATGCTCAAGGGCGTCATTACGCTGCCGGCGTTCGCGATTTATTCGGCAATACTGATAGGCTTCGCCGTCGCTACGATAGCGATAAGCCTGCTTTTGTTCAAGAATGCAAGCCTGGTGTAAACATGAAAACAAAACCTACGATATTGGAATTAGCCGCTTTTGCAGTTATTGCGGCGCTTCTGCCTTTGGCAAGCGCACAAGTAAGCGGAGCGCTTTCGATAGCGAATCTGGCAGTGGAGCCCAATCCGGCAGTAGCCGGCCAGAACCTTACCATAACCTTCCAGTTGTACAACTCGTACGACAACACTCTCAAAAACATAGACATGCAGCTGCAGGGCGCATATCCTCTGCTCAACTACTCGCCTGCCGGCACATACGAAATAAGCACGCTTGGCGACGGCTTATCGCCTGGCTACTACTCGTACACTCTCCACATACCTAGCACGGCGCCAGAAGGCACCTACACGCTCGACATAGTTGCGACATACGAAACAGCGCCAGCTACAGGCTTTGGCGAGGAAGTGGGATCTTCGGTGATGCCCATTACGCTGTATTTGTATAACAAGCCAGACATCTTGATAAACGTGCTACCAAGCCAGATCACTCCCGGCGGGCTGTTCTCTGCAGAATTGCTTGTGATGAACGCAGGATATGGCACAGCTAGAGCAATAAGCGTAAAACTTCTCAACAGCACGGGATTTAGCGTAAGCGGCTCAAGCACTCTAAGCGTAGGCACGCTGCAGCAAGGGGCAGAGCAAGAGGAGCAGGCGAGCTATTACGTTAGCAGGAATGCGAGCGCGGGGGAGCACGAGCTACGCTTCTTGGTGAATTACACCACGAGCACAAACAAAACATACAGCGAAATAGCGAATGCGAGCGTTGACGTGCTGGTCACGCAGCCGAGCATAAAGGTAAGCGCGCAAGGCGCAATGCCAGAAACGCTTTACAACGGCTACAACCAAACGCTCAGCCTTCTTGTGCAAAACGTGGGCAGCGGGACGGCAAAGAATGTAAGCATAAGCATACTGCCTGGCAACGGCACGCAGGTGCTTAGCTCTGCTAGCACTTTCTTCATAGGCTCGCTCATGCCAGGGGCAAGCACGCAGGTAAGCGTGCTCGTATCTGCTAACTCAAACGCAAGCAACGCAAGCCTTATCGCAAAAGCAACGTATTACTCTGCAAATTATGCGAATAAGTACAGCGAGCTGCAGGCGCTTAACCTTACGCTTGCACCATCAGCACAGTTCGAAGTGGTCTCAGAAAAATCAGAGCTAGTGCCTGGAGCCACAGATGTGCCGCTGACATTTACATTAAGGAACACGGGCAACGAATACGCTACAAACGTGCAATTCAGCCTGCAGAGCGTCTACCCTATAACGCCCATAGCAAGCACATACTATCTTGCAAGCCTTGCGCCAGGGAGCGAGGCCAACGTAACTTTCTTGGCAAGCGCTGACACGCAGGCAGTACCGGGCAACTATCCGGTGACTATTTACGAGCAGTGGAAACAGCCCAACGGCGCCGCAAACCAGGAATATACCGGCGCCACCAGCTACTTTGCAGAGGTAAGCGCGTACAGCGGAAGCTCTGGAGCGTATGCGGGCATTGGCATACTTGTAGTAATTGCAATAATCGCAGCATACGCGGCGAACAAGCGCAGAACCAGAAAAAAGGGCAAACAGGCGCGTTAGCCTAGACTGCTGCCATTTTTCTTCAGCCAGGCGCGCGCCTTGGCGTAGTCGGGCATAGCCCTTGCCACGAGCGACCAGAATGCTTTGGAATGATTTTGCTCGCGCATATGCGCGAGCTCGTGTATTATCACGTAATCAAGCACTTCTGGCGGCGCGAAAAGCAGAACAAAATTAAGGTTTATAGTTTTTGTCTTTGCGTTGCAGCTGCCCCATACCGTTCTCGCATACATTATAGAAACCTTTTTCAGCGTTGCCCCGAAGCTCGACTTATTCACCTGCTCCACTCTTTCGTTAATATCATTGCAGAGCGACTTAGCAATTACGCGCCTGCACAGGCGCGAAGCCTGTTTCTGCTTATCACTTTCCGCAACGCCGCTCGCGAGCCAGACAAACACGTCTTCGCCGACAAGCTTTGCGCGCGAGTACTTGGCCGCAAAGCCTTCGGTTATGTGCACCACAAAACGACGACCAAGGGCGCGCACTTCTTCGCCGTCGCGAAAAACAGGCTCGCTTATTTGCTTGAAAGCATCAGGGTTGCGAGCGAGCTTTTTTGCGATACTCTGCCTCAGCTTTGCGCTTAGCTCACGCCTTAAAGATGACGATGCGCGGACTGGCAAGTATACGTAAACCGTGTCGTCTTTCACCAAAGCCCTTGCGTAGGCTATGTCTTCCACTATCTCCATTACTCCAAGCTGCTTTCCGGATACGTCAAGCGGCTCTGCGGCATATTTTGCATAGATTTTGCGCATACAAGTAATTACGCAAAAAGTTTTAAAAGAAAAAGCGGCAAGAGAAAGCCAATCAGCTCACGCTGCCGAAGCTGTAGCTTGGCATCACGCCGTTTGGCGGGTAGGCACGGGTGCGAAGCCATTGAATAGTTCCTC
>JBMFTS010000008.1:0-19126 GCA_049966915.1 Candidatus Micrarchaeia archaeon | reverse complement strand
CAATTAAATAGTATAGGCAGGCGATGCCACGCAAATCCAACTTCCGTTTCAGCTGGAAAAGAGAAGCAAGCTAAAAGACGGAGACACAGTGGCAAATCTAGTGATAGAAGAGTACGATTCGGAAATGATAAGCGCACAGCTTGAACAGTTTGGAACCTACTGGCTGCGCGTAGAATTTTCGCAAATGCTGGAAAACCTAGCAAATGAAACAAGAAAGTATGCGCATGACAAATATGGAGAAGATAGGGTCAAAGCGGCCGTTTTGTTTCTGCACAACGCTTTGAAACCTGAAGAAAATGCCTACGGAATGGCGCGCGAAATAAGGAGCGACGACGTGCTTTACGTCAAGAAGGCATCGTGCCTGGAATCCGCGGCAATCTTGAACATGGTGCTGCAGAAGCTTGGCTACGAGAGCTTTCTTGTCTTGGGATATACTGGAAAAGATAAGATTGCGCCGCATGCGTGGAACTTGGTGGAAATTGCAGGAGGCGAGCGCGTAGCAGACGCCATTCTCAACATTTACAGAAAACAAGACAACACAAGCCCTGACGGCCTCAAATACATAGAGCAATTCCACCTATTGAAAAGATAGCGGCGCATCATCGCAAGGTGCGCTGGTAAAGCATGTGCTGCAACACTGTGCTGTTCCTTATCCACACCGGCACGCTTATCTCCATCCTCGCGCCCACGTAGGCAAGCGCGTCATTCATGCTAGAGAAGTAGCGGGGCTGCTGCCTGAGAGCCTGCCTTACGTGCTCCCTGACATTCCAAACGCCAACCGGAAGTATGTAGCCTGAGTGCGTCTCTCTCAGTATCACGACCTTTGCTTGGGCCTTTACGCGCTCAAGCAGCTCGGAAACGGCAAGCCTTGCGGCGTAGTAGCAACCGCCTATCTCTGCGTATGTCTTCCTGCCGCCGTAGAATTCGTGCGACGAGTATATTGCTATGTCGTTGCGGCTGAGGTTCCAAGTAGTATCCGGGTACCATGCTTCGATGAGCTCGTAGCTCCATTCGCCCGGCGCCATCAACACGAGCCACCTGTTGTCAAGCGCCACAGTTTCGTAAATGCGTATGGAATCCAGCATTGGGTATTCCTTTATGCTTTCAAGCTTGGTTTTTGAAATTGTGTCGTCCACTGCGGTTATGCTCCACCGCGTTGGCACGAACTTCCTGTTTTCGCCCATACCAAGAACCCCGGCGGAAACCGCCTTCTGTATCTTGGTAACCTGAACGCCTTTGTCGTACAGCTCAAGCATGGCCGTGCGCGCCGTCATGTCCGTATCGAAAAACGCACGCTCAACGTCTTTGTTTGCGCGCGTGTTGCCTATTTCCATAGAACGAAGCTGCGCGCTAGGGCCGAACGGCTGCCCGTTCTCGTCAAGGCTTATCACTGGATTGGGCTTGTGCTTGAGTTCCATTTCTGCATACGTGTATTTGTCTGCTATGGCCAGCTCCTGCAGCATGTCCTGGAGCCTTCCATGGGTTTCTGCTATATTGGCTTTGAACATGCCCCTTACGAGCGTCGACCTGTAGGCGACTATGTCTATTATGCTTTTGCCGACCCACTGCTCCGGTGAAGCAAGCAACGAGGTGTCTCCGAATTGCGGAGGCACAAGCGGCCCTATGTACACGTTGGGATATCCGGCGTGGCCGACAAAAATATCTGGCGGCGATGATCCTTCTAGTTCTGTGCCCTTTATCATGTTGATTGTGTTGAAGCGGTAATAGTACTTTAGCAACCGCGGATCGCGCATGTTCAGGTAAACCTGCTGCGTGCGCACTACGTTCAACTGCCCTTTCTGTTTATCTTCTTGCATGCTGCCGGCAAAGGTCATAGCCGATTACCAATTGTGACATAAACATTACTTATATTCATTACTCGTATTTATATCATGCGCATTTGCGCAATGGAAGATGCATTTGCTTCCGTTTATTAATGATTTATGCCCATGCTTTAGCGGTATGATCTGGGTCAGGAAGCAAAGGCCATGATAAAATGATGCCCATATACGGCTTGCTCGCGTCGCTGCTCGTTGACGCCACGTTTTCCTGGGCCAGGATGTTCGTAGCGCTCTTCTTCTCTATTATCATAAGTCTTGCTGTTGGCATAGAAGCGGCAAGAAGCAAGAGAGCAGAGAAAATAATCATACCCGTGCTTGACATATTTCAAACACTTCCCATACTTGCTTTCTTCCCGTTCGTGATTTACATATTCGTGGCGATTTTGCCCGGATTCATAGGCATAAACGCGGCGGTGATATTTCTCATAATAACAAGCATGGTGTGGAACATAGCCTTCGGCGCATACGAATCCATAAAAACCCTGCCTAACGAGTTCTCAGAGCTCGCAAGCTTATACCATATGAGCCTGCTTGAAAGGCTGAAAAAAATATTTGTGCCGGCGGCAATGCCTCGCGTAGTGGAGCAGTCTGTGCTTTCTTGGTCTATAGGCCTTTTCTATCTTGTTACAAGTGAGATATTTTCAATAGGCAACAAGGCGTATGCTGTAAAGCACGGAATAGGCGTTGCCTTAACCAGCCTTGCCATCAGCGGCAATTTTTACGGCTATGCGCTTGCATTGGCGGTATTTGTTGTCTTCGTAGTGCTTACCCGCTTCCTCTTCTTTGCGCCCTTGGAAAAGAAATTTACGGCGCACGCTGGGGGCGGCTTTGCAAAAACTAGGGAGCAGCAAAGGCTAAGTGAAAGGCACCGCAAGTTCCTTAAGATGAGAATGCATATGCTGCGTCTTGGCCTGCAGCTGCGCTTGTCGGGGGCGCATGCCCATATCGAAAGAGCGCCGCAATATGCAGAAGCGGGCATTGCGCAAAAAGGTAGCGTGTTGCACAAGGTCTATGGCGCAATAGCAATTGTGCTGGCTGTGGTCTTGCTCGTATACGCCTTCGGGACAAAGATTTTTGTCTATGAAGGGCAGGTGCTTATTTCGCTTGCTGCCAGCATGGCCAGGGTGTGGCTGTCATTTGCGGTGATACTGCTCATAGCCGTGCCTCTTTCTATCTACATGGTTTTCATGTCAAAGCACCAAAGCCACTATTTGCTTGGCATGCAGATCCTCGCTTCGATACCTGCCACGGTCCTGCTGCCGCCGGTGGCGATAATGCTCAGCAAGGAACCAGCGCACGGCGAACTCGTTGCATTTTTTGTATTTATACTCAGCGGCATATGGTATGTCATATTCAGCATAATCGCAAGCACGAGAACAATGCCGCAGAGCATAATGGAAGTAAAGAAAGTGTTCCAAGTAAAAGGCAAGAACGCCTTCAGGAGCATATACCTCAAAGCGATAATACCCGGCTTGATAACCGGAGCAGTTACTGGCATAGCAGCGGAATGGAACGCTAGCATAGTTGCAGAGTACTTTACGAGCACGGCAATAGGCAACGGCGCAGTGATAAGCAGCGTAAGCACAGGCATAGGCAAGCTTCTCGATCTCTCGCTTGACAGCGGCAACCTGCTGCTGATGCTTCTGGCGCTGGCAAATTTGACAATAATGATAATTTTGGTAAACAGGTTTGTGTGGAAAAGACTATACGACAAAGTCGCCAAGACCTACGGCTGATAGAAAAATATAAGAGCGTTTAACGCTCATTAGAATGGGTTTATGCAACAGTTTCCGCTTGGTCCGTCGATCAGCCAGGTCAGGGGCGTACTGAAAGTGCTAAACGAAAACAAAGGCGCAATGACTGTTGCAAAGCTCGCCGAAGAAATAAACGAGCAGATAGACAGCCTGCTTCCGCTCCTTCATGCCTGCGAGCTTCTTGGCATGATAAAGGTAAAGAACGGAGAAGTAAGCTTGACCGATATCGGAAACGTGTACGATGAGAAAAGCTTCATGGAAAGCGCGCGGAATGGGATGCAAAACATCGAGCCATTCAAAACAGTAATTGACGCGCTCGACAAGCATGAGCTGACCACGCACGAGCTTGCAAAAGCCCTGAGAAAAAGGGGAGTGAGCTTCCACGCAGACGGCATTACCAACGAAGAGATACTTAAAAGCCTGCTCATTGGCTGGGGGATAAGGATAGGCATGCTGCACTATGACAGCAAGAAAGACCTCTGGCGCGCTGAGCCTATTCGGTGAGTATCGAGTAGATTTCGTCCACGTGCTCCATGAACGACTTGTCGTGCTTGTTCCTGGGATAAGGCAGGCCGACGCTTTTCACCGCCTTGACCTTAGAGGGCTTGTCTGACAGCACAACTATCTTGTCCGAAAGCTCCACTGCTTCTTCTATGTTGTGGCTCACCATTATTACGGAATCGACCGGTATTTTCGGATTTCTGAGCATCCGCAGAACGTCGCTTCTCAGCGTCTCTGCAGTAAGCTCATCTATTGAGCTGAAGGGCTCGTCCATGAGCAAAACCTTCGGATCCGATGCTAAAGCGCGCGCTATGCCCACGCGCTGCTTCATTCCGCCGCTCAGCGAATTCACATAGGCGTTAGCGAACCCAGACAACCCAAACTTTTCGAGCAGCGACATCGCCCTTTTCTCCTTGGACTGCTCGCTTATGCTAAGCATCGACATGCCCAGCTTCACGTTTTCAATTGCAGTCAGCCAAGGCAGCAAGCCGAAATCCTGAAACACGAACGAAAGGCCCTTTACCGGTTCGAGTATTCGCTTGCCAAGAAAGTACACGCTGCCCGATGTTGGCGCCATCAGACCCGCTATTATTCTCAGAAGGGTGCTCTTGCCGCAGCCGGACGGCCCTACAACAGTTACAAACTCTTGCTTATTGGCACTGAATGAAACGCCATCTATTATCACCATAGACGGGCTGAATTCGAACCTTATGCTGTCTACATCTATTACGCCCATGCTCTTACTGACTTATGATTCAACAAGCACATTTATAGCAGTTTAGCGCGCGAAATGCAAATATTATTTAGGTTTGCAATCAAAATAACACAGCGATGCTATGGATGCTATTCTGAAAAGCAGGCTCGCGAAGATTTTTGCGCAGTGCAAAAGCGCGGACATGCTGCTTATTGTAAACGGGGAATCCCAAGACCCCAATTTCAAGTATTTGACAAGGTTCAAGAGCGGGATTTTCGAAGAAGACACGCTTGTCGCAAGAAGAAACGGCATAGAGCTTTACACGAGCGAGCTTGAATACGATACCGCGATGTCGCAAAGGCTCGAAGGCATGAAGATAACAAAAATAGACAAAAGGGACGAGGCGCAAGTGGCAAAGAAGATGGGCAAGGAGCTAAACGGCAAGGTAATCGGCATAAATGGCAGTTTCATGCCGGCTGGCGTTTATCTGAGAATTAAAAAGAAATACAAGCCGAAAAGAATGGTAGATGCGAGCGATTGCTTTGCGAGCTCTAGGCTTGTCAAAAGCGATGAAGAGATACGCGCGATAGATAAGGCGGCGAGCATAACAAGAAAAGCGCTGCAAGAAATACCGCGGTATTTCAAAGAGGGCATTACCGAAATGCAGCTTGCGAAAAAGTTCGACGAGATATCTGCGGAGCTTGGCTCCGAAAAACCGTCATTCGACACGATAGTCTCGTTTGGCAAAAACGCGGCGTTGCCGCACCACATGCCAGACGGCACAAAGCTGAAAAAAGGCGATATCGTACTCATAGATGTTGGCGCAGTAGTGCAAGGCTATTGCAGCGACATGACCCGAACGTTTATTTTTGGGAAAGACTCGCGTTATGCCAAAGAAAAGGAAATTTTCGACATTGTAAAGAAAGCGCAGGAGCTTGCAATAGAAAAAATGAGGCCCGGCGAAAAAGGCAGCGAAGTGGACAAGGCCGCAAGGGCGTATATAGACTCAACGCTCAACGGCAAGTACAAAGGAACATTCATACACAGCCTCGGCCACTCTGTGGGCTTGCAAGTGCATGACGGCTTTGCATTGTATCCCGGATCTAAAGTCGTGCTGAAGGAAGGCATGGTGTTCACCGCTGAACCGGGAGTTTATGTAGTCGGATTTGGCGGCGTGCGCATAGAAGACGATGTGCTTATAACAAAAAATGGTCCGAAGCTTTTAGGCAGAGGGGAGTTAGGCTAGCTTGGCAGGCTACCAGCCTCGGGCGCTGGAGACCCGAGTTCAAATCTCGGACTCCCCGAATAATATTTTTGGACGCATAAGTCGCAGAACTGCCATTTCTCGTAGCCAGACCAAATTTTGCCTTATCGGTGCTTTTTACCGCTGCCAAGCCCTGCCTCTGCTTTCTAAGCGCTGTGCGAAGTGCTGTGTACTCCTGCTTCCATGGCCGCGGTAATTATAACTGCCGCGCCGGTAAGCGAAATATTTTGCAAAATTAACGTTTCTGAACTTTCTTGAATCAACATCTGCGCGGGTCATTGCGGCGCCTGAAAAATTCTCAATACCGATAAGCAGGTCTTGTTGCGAGCTATCGAATATGGTAAACGCGCTGCCGTCCTTGCCCATTCTCGCCGATCTGCCTACCCTGTGCACGTAAAATGCGGGGTCGTCAGGAGCGTCGAAATTTATTATGTTGGTAATGTTGTCTATGTCAAGACCTCTTGCAGCCACATTCGTTGCGATGAGCAAGCCGCTCTGCATCTCCCTAAACCGCTTTATTGCGGCCTCGCGCCTGGCCTGTGTCATGCCCCCGTGAAGTAGAAGCACGTTTGCATGAAAGTCAGAAAGTATTTTGTAAACGACGTCTGCGCTGCTCTGCGTCCTGACAAAAATTATTGCCTTTTTGGGATTCGCCTTTTCGAGATAAGCAAGCAGGGTTGAAAATTTTGTGGATCTGTCTACTATCGTATATGTGTTTTTGATAGAGCCGACAACCAGGTTGTCTTCGTTTCCTATTTCTATTGTCTCCACTGCGCTGTTTGCATATTTCCTTGCTACCCTTTTCACTTCTGGAGGCATTGTAGCTGAGAACATAAGAAGCTGCCTGTTATTGGATGTGCCTGCGATGATTTTTTCTACATCGTCTATAAAGCCCATGTCGAACATTATGTCGGCTTCGTCCAGCACCAAAAAATGCACAGTGCTTAGACTTAGCGTATCCCTGGCCACGAGGTCTAAAATTCGGCCGGGAGTGCCTATGATCATGTTGGCGCCCCTGCTTATGCGCTCTATTTGCGGGCCTATCGAAACGCCGCCATGTACCAACGCAACATTTATGCCCAGGCGGCCGCAGAGCTTTAGAGCCACGCCGTAAACCTGAAGGGCAAGCTCCCTTGTTGGCACCACGACGACTGCGGAAAGCCCGCCGCGTTGCATGTTGTTGAGCACTGGAATTAGAAACGCAAGCGTCTTGCCCGTACCTGTCTTTGACCTGACTATGACGTCCTTGCCTGCCAAGATTTGAGGAATGGCCCTTGCCTGCACTTCTGTAGGTTCTGCAAAACCCATCGCACTGATTGCTCCTGCAAGCTCATTTTTTATATCGAGTAATTCAAAACTGTCCAAACTGACACCAATTCTAAAATTTTATCGTATTTGTGCATATGGCAAAAATAGAACGAGGTTTTACGAGCAGCAGCATCTCTTTGCCTATTGCGATTCTTGCCTATTATGTACTTATTATTATCACCTGGCAGGTATTTAGCTCTTTGCATTGATCATCTGCCCATCCGGCCGTCTTTTGAACTACGATTATGCCGCTCACGACCCGCACAGCTTCATCCAGAAGTTGCCAAACTAGATGACGACCTGGACAAAACGCACAACAGCGACACTCAGACGGGCTGCGCTTGCGGCGCGGTCTTGTAATGCCTTCGTATGCCAACGAGCTCGTGTATTCCCAATTTTGCATAGTCGAAAGCAAGCATGAACAAGAAGCTGGCGCAGATTATGACAAGCAGCGAAAATGCAGATATTGGAGTTATCAGCAAGCCAAAATATGCGAAAGCCGCGCCGACCGAGATGCCCAAAACTGAAGAAGCCACAAGCCATTTGCTTGGCCTTGTATCCCATATGTGCCTCCTGTTTCTTAGGCTATATAGCATGAAGTTGTCGGTTACGACGAACATGAAGAAAAAGAACGTTTGCAAAGCGCCTATTGTGTGCTCGATGCTCATGCCAATCGGCAGGAAGGCCAGCGTCAGAAGCAGCGACACAAATCCAAGAGCAAGCGAGGTAGTGGCAATACTTTTCATGTTCCAAGTATCTGGCTTTAAGGAATATTCGGCGTTGTCTGTCGACAGGGTTATGTTGACTATGTCGTTGGTGAATATGAGCAGTATAAGCTCAAAAGGCAGGATTGGCACCTGCCTAAGCAGCATAAATGCAATTGCCACAAACAATACTATTTGTATGACTTTTACTATTTTAAGCATGGCATAAGTCATCATGCGCTCGAATATGCGCCTGCTCTCTTTTACCGCATCTACTATTACATCCAAGCCGTTCTTTGCAAGCACAATGCCGGCCGCGCTCTTTGCCACGTCTGTGGCATTTTCAACTGCTATGCCTACTTCGGCCTGCTTGATCGCTGGGGCGTCGTTTACGCCGTCGCCAGTCATACCCACTCTGAGCTTTTCCTTCTGGAGCGCCTTTACCACTGTGTACTTGTCTTCTGGAAATATTTCTGCAAACCCGCCTGACTCCTTTATGGCCCTTTCCATGTCGCTCTGATTCATGCCCTTCAGCGAAGAAAAGTCAACTATGCTTCTGCTTATGCCCACTTCTTTTGCTATTTCCTGCGCGACTCTTAGGTTGTCCCCAGTAAGCATTTTCGCATCTACGCCCAACGACTCCAGTTCTTTGATAAGCCTGCCGGCATCCGGCCTGGGCTCGTCGTATAGCGCAATTACTCCCATCATCTTCGGCTTTTCGCCGCCCGCTATTGCAATTGTCCTGTAGGCGTATTTTGAAAACTCGGCAATCTGGTTTTCCACTAGAGGCTTTTCCCTGGCGCTGAGCTCGCTTATTTTCCCTATCGCGCTGTACGCGCCTTTCATTGCTATGAACTTCTTGCCGTTATGCAGCAACTCTGCAGAAGACATTTTGGTTTTGGGCCTAAAGGGGAAAAATTTCCTTAGCATATAGCCCGCGGTGCTTACTCCTGCCGCGTTAGCATAATCTATTACGGCGTTGTCTATCGGGTCGTTGTCCTCTTTTCTGGAAGCCAGCAAAGCAGTTTTGAGCACCTCCTCCTTAGAATGACCTGGCAGAGCAAATACCTCTTTTACGCTCATTTTGTTCTTAGTGAGCGTGCCAGTCTTATCAAAACACACAACGTTGAGCGTAGATGTCTCTTCTATCGATTCAAGCTTTGTAACTAGCACTGACTTGTCTGCTAGCCTCTTTGTTCCCAGCGCCATCGTCACAGTAAAGGCAGCTGGCAAAGCCACAGGCACGGAAGCTATGAGCACTACAAGCACGAAAGGCACCATTACGGCATAGCTTTCTTTCAAAACGAGCAGGCCGAACAGCAGTATGGCAAGCACGATGACAGTGTCAAACGAGACCAGGTAACGCACTATCTTCAGTATTAAACTTTCCAAATGCGACTTGACGCCTGCCGTTTGCAAAAGCTGCGTGGTCTTTCCATAATATGTGGAGTAGCCAGTGGCTGCTACTACGCATGTCGCCTCACCCTCGCGCACCACCGATCCGGAATATACTATGCTTCCCGAATTTTTCTTTACAGGAAGAGATTCGCCAGTAAGCACAGACTGGTCAAGCTCAAGCTCGCTTGATTCGATCACTTTTGCATCGGCCGGCACTATGTCTCCTATGCGTATGCGTATTATGTCGCCAGGCACCAGCTGCCTTGCGGCAACCACTCGCCAAGCGCCTGAGCGCAGGACCCTGGCGCTAACGCTGAGCCTTTTCTTCAGCAGCTCCACGGAATTGTCGGCCTTCGACTCTTCGAAAAAGCTGACAAGCGCGTTGAATATGAGCAATGCAAGTATTATGTAAAAGTCCTTGGCATCATGCAGCAGAAACGTTATTACAAGAACGGCTTCGAGTATGAATGGTATCGGCCCATAAAACTTCTTGGCGAATCTTGCAATGCCGCTGTGCTTTTTCTCAATTATTTCGTTGTAGCCGTATTTTTCAAGGCGCCTTGCGGCTTCCTCCTCTGAAAGGCCTCCAGCGCTGCTTTTGAGAGCAGCGAACGCGTCGCCAAGCGCCATGTTCTCGAAATCATTTACGCTGGCCATTTCGCATCATTCCTGATTTTCTAGTCTGCAACAACCAATATTGCCTGCTCATGCATTTATGGCTAACTACTTTGCAATATACAATACAGAAAGCACTATATTGCTGCGCATGCAAAAATTTATACAAGATGAGCCATGGCAGAGATCTACGGCGTGTGCTACTTGTGCGGCAAGGTTGCAAAGCATACATGCAGGCTTTGCGGCAGGCCAGTTTGCGACGACCATTACGTTGCTGAGTTAGGCATTTGCACTGCCTGCGCAGGTGGCAAGAAATTTTCCAGGCGCACAAGAAGCTAATACGGATGCTAATCCGGATTCTGCTTTAGCCTCTTCAAAACAGAGGCAGGCATGTCAACAGCATGCCAGTTCTTGCCTATCGCCACTTCAACCACGTAGCCTTCGGCTACTAGCAATTTTGACTTTGACTTGTATATTCTGAAGCCGAACTTTATCGCCTTCTTGCTCATTACCTGCGGCTCAATAACAACATATATTATGTCGTTTACCCTCAGCGGCTTCTTGTAAGTCGCATGGGCCTCGGCTGTTACAAAGGATGCGCTTGGCAATTTGTGCTTTGCGGCGAAAGTCTCCAAGGCATTTGTTACAAATCTGAAATAGGAGGCGTAATGCACCACTCCTTGATAATCGGTGTCATACGCCATTACGATGTCTTTGCTTGCGAACTTCATTGGATCACGCAACCGTAAACTTGACATCCTTGGTTAGCACATAAGGCATGAAATAGTAATAGCCTTCGGTGTCCCAAGAAGTTGACTGCACGGGCTTTTCGGCAACCGCCTCTATGTTTTTGAGCATGTGCGGTATTGTGTCGCTTATTCTTATTCCCGTTGCTTCGGTACCTGCCATGTGCTTTATGGCGAACTTGGGCTCGCCGCGTTCTATGAATACGGCCAAGTCCCTTGGCACAGTTGAGAAAGCTCCAGTAACATCGTTGCTAAACCGCAAGTACCAGGTATTGGTTATGAGCACGCCCTTGTCAACATCGCCGATTAATGCGTCAAGGCTCTTTTTCGTGTTCTTGTGCGCAAGCACAGCGGTGTTTGGAGCTGGGTCTATGAGCCCTGCGTTGCCTGTGCTCCTTGTGTGATATTTTCTCGCGGTCGAAGCGTTATGCAGGTAAGTTTTCAGAATGCCGTCTTCTATTATGCCGGTCTTTTGCGTCGGATAGCCCTCTGCGTCATAAGCCGAAGAGTTTATGCCGTCTTGCTCTATCGCGCTGTCGAACATGCTAAGCCCGTCGGACGCAACGCGCTTGCCCAGCTTGCCAGCAAACGGGCTTCCGGTTTCTATGGAGCCCATGCACACCATGGAGTTTACGTTTGAAAGTATCAAGCCTGCCGGCGAAGGCGCATAAATCACATCGTATGTTCCCTGCGAAAGCCTGTCAAAGTGCCTCGCGCTCAAAGCCGTGTTCGCTATTTTTTCAGCAAACTGCGCTGGTCTTATACCCGAAAGCTCCCTGCTTGCGATAATATCCTGCACAGATACTGTTCCGAAGAAAGGCCGCAACGAAAGCCGCACCATTGTGTCCTTGCTTTCTGCGCTGGCGTGCGCACTGGTTGCAAGCTGCTCGCAAGACACTCCGGCTACGACAGTTCCGGCAACGGCGCTTGCCCCGAGCTCGAGCACCGCGTTAATAGCCGATTCAGCCATACTGCTTAGCTCCGCGTTCATGTCTCCTTCGAGCTTTTTGTCGTATCCGAGCTTTATCCGCTTGTAAGAGAATGGCCCTTCTGCTATGCCGAAGTAGTCTTCTTTGGGCTTGATCATGGATATTATGCGTTTTGCGTTCGCTATGCTTCTGTCAAGGCTTGCCTCGTCTAGCCTTTCTATATTTGTAAACATCAGGCGTTTTTTGCTAGACACATAAAGCACTGCGCTCTCCTGGCGCTTTTCCACTATGGAATCCGTTTTTGAATTTGCTATTTTCAGATAGGCCTTTCTGGTGCTGAACACGCTCGCTACCGCTTCTTCAAATCCCGCTTTAATCGCCTTTTCCACTATGTGCTCTGCTTCCATGAGATCACCCGAAGCTTAGCAGGGCAGAAGGACCGCCCATTGTGACCGGCACGGCCTGCTCCGGCTCGCCCTTGCCGCAGTTTCCGAGCCACAGTTCGAAATCAGAGCCGACAAGCCTGACAGCGCGCCAAAATTCGGTTGTTGTTTTTTCTATAACAAAATTTTTTACAGGGGTGCTCAGCTCGCCGTCTTTTATGAGATAGGCTTCGTTGCCCTGGTATCTGGCAAAACTCCTCGTGTCGTCTATGTTCCATTCTGTGAAGCTCTTTACATACACGCCGTTTCTTGCTTCAGAAATAAGCTCGTCGAACGACGCCCTGCCTTTCTTGAGGTACGTGTTTGACATTCTTACGATCGGCTCGTTGGAATAGGAATCGCTTCTTGCAGAGCCGTTGCTTTTTGTGTTTAGCATGTATGCGTATTCCCTGTTGAGCAGCAGCTCCTTGTGCACCCCATTTTCTACCAGTACCTTAGGTCTTGCCTTCACCCCCTCATCATCATACAGGTAGAAGCCATAAGCATGCTCGATTGTGGGGTCGTCTATTATTGTCACCTGATCGCTGCCTATGCGCATGCTAAGGTCGTAGGTAAGGTAGCTTGTTCCGGCTTGCGCGGCTTCGCGCCCGAACACCCGGTCTGCCTCGCTGGGATGCCCTACGCTTTCGTGCACCGCTATGCCAGCTATTTCGGAAGACACGACTATGTTTTTCACCTTGCTTAGCTCGCTTTGCGTGAGCGAAACGCCGTGCTTTGCGACATTTGCCAAGCTCCTGACCTCGCGCGACACAGTCTCGCCAACCTTCTCGGCGTTGAACAGCTCATAACCGCCTGCGCCGCCGAATTGCATGTATCTTGTGCGTGTGCTGCTGCCGGTGCCCACCACGAACCTTATGAAAGACGATACGTAAGGTATGCGCGCCCTTATCTCGCTGCCCTGCGAATTGGTGTAATATGATTCGGCGCTGCCTACAGAGCCGTAAAGGCTCCTGTATCGCACGTCGCTTTCCTCTGCCAGCATGCGATCTAGGTAAAGCAGGTCTTCAAGCAGCTCTGAATCTCCGCCCTTCTTTGTTTCCTTGACTGCGTAGCTGCACTTTTCTGCTTTTTCTTCAGAAATGCCGTATTCGAATTTTGAAGAGCATTTCATGCTGCCTATTGCCTTGCTTATTTGCCGCTTGTCAAGAATGTTTGTTGAAAATGTGCAGAGTTTGCCGTCTTTTATCATTCTTATCCTGATACCAGACGACTTTGCATAGCTTCCGCCGTTTACCTTGCCCTGCTCCACGGCATACGACCTGCCAGAAGACTCTTCAACATACACTTCCGCATAGTCGGCTTTTTTCTCTGCGAT
Organism: Candidatus Micrarchaeia archaeon; assembly: GCA_049966915.1. GTDB lineage: Archaea > Micrarchaeota > Micrarchaeia > Micrarchaeales > CABMGC01 > JAGDXZ01. The sequence continues at coordinate 5,614 of JBMFTS010000008.1, read as the reverse complement.
TTTCAGCGCGAAATCAGCAATAGATTCTTGCATGCTTTGCTTTACAAACAAAAAAATAAATAGGTGTGGTGCTAGTGCGCTGTGCACATGGCGCAAATGCTGCAAACGTGTGCGATTATTAGTTTTTATTAGTTTTTACAGCAAAATAAATGAACGATAACATGACCACAAGAAAAGTATATGCGGAATTGGGCGAGATAGTGGCCCCGGAGCACACGGCGCTGGTGGTGTGGGACGTTCAGAATATGCTTGTATCGCGCGTTTTCAACAAGGAGGAATTCATGCAGAATACAAGCAAGCTGATCGAAGCGGCAAGAAAGAATGGCGTGCCGATATTCTTTACAAAAATAACGCCGCTGCCGCAGAGGTTCGAATCGAAGGCCAGGCTTGCGACGATGAGGAACTGGGGCCAGCTTGACAGCGACCCGAGCGCTTTCGAACTCGCAATCAAACCTGACGCAGAAGAGGTCGTGATAAACAAGAACACAGCAAGCCTGTTTATAGGCACGAACTTCGAGCTCATGGCAAGGAACGCCGGTATAGAGACCATAGTGTTTGCAGGGATAGCAACAGAGATAGGCATCGAGTCGAGCGCAAGGGAAGCGCTAAACAGGGGCTTCTACGCTGTCGTGGCAAAAGACGCAGTATCTTCTGGCGATAAAGACGCGCACGAACGGTCTTTGGCAAACATGTCAAAGCTTCTCGTGCTTGCAAGCTCTGACGACATTATAAATTCGTGGGGCTAGCGGCATAGCGCGCAAAAACGGCAAAGCTATGGCTTTTGAATTATGCTGAGCACGTTTCTTGCCTTTGTGTCGTAAAGCGAGAGCCGCTTTTCCAGCCTTCTGAGCCTCGCCGCCTTCTGCCTTATTTTCCTGTTCAATAGCCTTATCCTGCTTATCCTGAAAATCTTGAATATGCCAAGCTGCGCGGCTTCGAGCTCGTGCCTGAGCTCGCTGAGCTTTTCTGCTTCGGCTTCTGCACTTTTTGAAACAAGCTTCTTCTTTTCCAGCAGGTCGTTATATATTTCAAAAGCGTATTTGCGCACGGACTTGGCGTCGTGCGTGGTATGCACAAGCCCCGAAAGCATAAGCAGCAGCAGCTTCTTGTTGGTGTACACCGCAGCATAGGCTTTGGCAAAGTCCTCTATCGCGCTTGTGTATTTTATCTGCTCGCTTACAGACAAATGCTTGGTGTTGTGCATAAGCTGGTGCAGGCACAGCGCCTCGTAATCAGGAGATCCTAGTATCTCCTGCATCGCCTTGGAATGCCTGCTTATGTTCTGCAGGAACACGCCGCCTCCTTGCTTAAATTCTTCGCCAAGCTCCTCGCGCATGACTCTCCTTATGGCGTCTTTTTCTATGGTGCTGAAGCCAGTATCCTGTATCAAATCGTTTATTGAAATGCCCTGCATTCAAGCGCCTACAGACTTAGGAATATTGTCTGCTTCTTGTCATCAAGCTTGAAGAAGCCGACGCGCTCGAAATTTACAACTTCGCCCTCGCGCAGACTTGCAGCATAGCTTTCGACAAGGCCGCCCCTGCTAACTAGGCTGTTCTCGTTTACCTTCCCGTCAACGAGTAACTCGCCAACAAGCATCAACTTGCACTGCATGTAATTGCCTTCGCTTACCCACTGCAGTTTCATGGCCTTTGACAAAGTTTCTGCACTGGGCTCTACGAAACTAGTCTCTATTCTATCAGAACTCATATTTATAATTCTAACGCAGGCGAAGTCCTTGAGGCAGAATACGTCGCCAGGCGAGAGCTTGCCCGCGTCGCTGCCGTCTATGTAAAAGTTGCCAGATACAGAATACCGCCTGAACCCGAGCTCCTCTGTAGGGTGCAGCCTCAGCACGGCCTCTGTTTTCTGCAAGCCGGCCACGTGCACCATGACAGGATTGCTCACAAAGAACAGGCGCTTTGCAGTGGCATCTATGAGCTTCCTGTTTTCTGCGAGAAGCATGTCTATGCCCACTGTGCTGTCTGTCTTGCTCATGCCGAACCTGAGCACGAATCTTCTTATGGCTTCGGGGATTATGCCCCGCCTGCGCAGCGCGGCAATAGTAACGAGCCTAGGGTCGTCATAACCTGAAACAACGCCCTTGCTTATCAGCTCCTTGAGCTCGCGCTTGTGCGTTGAAGTCCCTTTTATTCTGAGCCTGGCCATGTCGTGTATGCGGGGCACGCGCAAGCCCAGCACAGAAAGCACCTGCCTGTAAAGCTCGTCGCTTAGCTCGTACTCCTTGCTTCTTATTACATCTGTAACGCCATGCACTGAATCGTTTATCGGCGTGTTGAAATGGTAAGTCGGCCACACCTTGTATTTGGCGCCCTGCCTGTAATGCTCATGCTCCTTTATGCGCAAAAGCACAGGATCGCGAAGCGTGGCGTTATCTGATTGCATGTCGCCCTTGAACCTGACCGTTGCCTCCCCTTCTCCGTACTTGCCGTTTAGCATATCTTCGAAATCGGCAAGATTGTCGCCGGCGCTTTTGTCGCGGTGCTTGCATGCCTGCTTTGCCGCACGGCCTTTGTTTATCTCTTCGCCAGTGCAAAAGCAAACATACGCCTTGCCTTTCTGGATCATTTGCCTTGCATACTCATATATCTGCTCCACCATGTCGCTGGCATAATATTCGCTATCAAAGCGTATGCCGAGCCATTCCGTGTCGCGCTTTATCGCGTCAACAAACTCCTGCCTGTCTTTTTCAGGGTTTGTGTCGTCGAAATAAAGGAATAGCTTGCCTTTGTAGATATTGGCAAATTCCTGGCTCAGGAATGCCTGCTTTGTGTTGCCTATGTGTATGTAGCCGTTGGGCTCCGGCGGAAACCTCGCCGCGAAATCGCCGACAACGGCGCCTTCCAGCTCCATGTGCGGCGAAGCGGTAAGCAGCTTTTTCTCACGCTCCTTTCCTTCAAATTCGGCCCTGTACTGCTCATACGCGCCAAGCAGCTGCTCCTTGCTCATCGCGTTTACTGTTGCCACGGCTTCGGCGACGAGCTTGCCAATGGCAGCCATTGAATTTTTCAGCGCAGGATCGCTTGCCAAAATCTTGTTGAGCACAGGCGCCTCCTTTGCCGAGCCGTAGTCGACTGCATTTTTTAACGCGAGCTTGTAAGCTAGCGATTTTAGCGATTCGTCTGCGTTGGAATCGGCCATTGAATCAACCTGCACTGCTGACGCTGATGTTGCGTATAATGCCCTGCTCAGTCACAAGCGCGCTCACCGAAACATTCACCGTTTTGAGCTGCGGCGAAAAAAGCACATTGATGTGGCCATATCGCATGCTTTCAGGTATTGGCAAGGCTATGCTGCGGTTGGCTACGCTGAAATAGAAGCTTACGTTGCTTGGCAATTCGACGATAGCGCTGGCAAGAAAGCGTGTGCACGACTTGTTTGAAATGCTTGACAAGTAGTTCAGCAGCTTGCTTGCGCTTTCGTTGCCCGCTTCTATCGAAATTAAACTCGGGCCTGCTTGGTACGAGCCTGCAATGGAGCCGCTTGCCGAAAGGTTCTGCAGCGTTGCGTTAAACAAGGCAGAATAGCGCGCGGTGCAGTTTGCCATGCTCACTGAAAACACACTCGAATAGTTTTCAACGTTAGCGGTCGTGAACCCCGCGCCGTAATATAGCGTGGTGTTGCTGCTGGTCCTGTTGGGTTTTGCGCCGCCAGATCCGCTGCCGATGCCATACGCGGCGTATGATGAAATGAATATGAAAGCCACAAACAGTGAGCCTATTAACTCTATTAGCTTCTTCTTTTCCATATCCACACTTCGCAATATGCTTATAAAAATATAAGAATAAATAATAAACCATTCAGGCGATGGATTGACTTTTGTTGATGGAGACTTCGTGAAAATAGAATACAGCGCGTGGCGCACGGCAGACAATGCGCTCTTGAGCACTACCAACGAGCAGCTTGCAAAAGAGAACGGCACTTATGACGAAAAGGCAAAGTACAGGCCGCAGCTAGTCGTAATAGGCAAGCACGATGTGATAAAAGGCGTGGAAAACGCCATAAGGAACATGTCACCCAACGAGGAAAAAAAGATAGACATAGAGCCCAAGGACGCGTTCGGCGAGCGCGACCCTTCGCTGGTAAAGGTCGTGGCGCTTTCAGATTTCAGAAAAAGAGACATAGAGCCGTATCCTGGCATGCACATTGACGTAGACGGAACAGAAGCAGTAGTAAAAAGCGTAAACTCGGGAAGGGTAGTAATCGACGAAAACAACGAGCTTGCTGGAGAAAAGCTTACGTACTCGCTCAAGGTAGTCGAAAAAATAGACAAAGATGAGGACAAGATAAAAGCAATAGCAGAGAGGCTTGATCTAGAGCCAAAAGCAGTGAAGCTGGACGGCGCCACGGCGCACGTCGAGCTTGGAGACACTAGCAAAAATGCGGATTACGAAGCGAGAAAAAGCATGCTGCCGAGCTACATATTTGCCTACATGCAAAACATAAACAAGGTAGAAATAACCGATACCTACGTGCGCGAAGCACAAACGCAAAGCAGTCAGCAGCAGAAGCAGCAAAAGCAGTCCTGAGCAAAAATCGGCAATTTCCGCGTGGCGTTATGTTTAGCCTTCTTCTTGTATGTGAAGCGCGTAAACGCCGTTGACGCTTATGCCAAGCTTCTTAGCAAGCTCTGACTTCTCGGCGTTAAGTATCACAGCATAGCCGCTCCACTTGTTGGTAAACTTGGTGCCTCCGCAAATAGGGCAAACGTCGCCTTGCGATATTATGTGCCTGCAGTTCAAACACGCTTTTTCAGCCATGGCAACAACCTACGCACGTCATCTCTTGCGCCTGCTTGGCTTTCTTGCCTTGGCAGCGGCGCCTTTTGCAGCTTCTGTAAGCCACTCAGGCTTTCCAAGACCGTCTGGGCGCATTGTCAGCGCTATCTTTGTTGACTGCACGGAATTGCCCATACTCACTGTTGAAACCTTTGCATATACAACATCGCCTCTCTTGAGGCTTCTGCCCAGGCTCCTTGAAGTTAGCATGCCAGACTTCCTGTCAAAGCTTACGAAATCAGTAGTAATCTGCGAGAGGTGCACTAGGGCGTCAAGAGGCCCTATCCTTACGAAGGCGCCGTACTCGACAAGCTCCGAGACCTCGCCCATGACAACCTCCTCTACCTCTGTGCCGAATGACAGCACGTCGAAGGTTACTGTGTGGTGGGTATTGGGATCCTCTGGAAGTATGTAGCCGTCGCTTATGTCCCTAATGTTGAATACAGCCAGTATTATGCCAAGCGACTTGTCGATCGTTCGTTCGTACTTGTTTCTCAGAATTTCTGCTGCCGAATCGGATATGTCTTGCCCTATATATTTTGGAGGTATGCTCACAACGTCTCTTACTGTAGTTACGTAATACAACAAATCACCAAAAGAAGCACTAACGCTACATATTCTAAAAACAAGTATTTAAATTAGTTGCTTGCCGCAGCCAGCTATGGCCTTTTGCGCCTATTGGGCTTTGCATGCTTATTTGCCGGTGCGCAGACCGATTACTGGTTGCTTGCTGCGCTCGAAATTGTCTGGTATGGCGTACACGCGCATGCCAGAGCGCGGCGTATAGCCGATGTTGCTCTCGAACAGCTTTGGCT
>JBMFTS010000007.1:0-26774 GCA_049966915.1 Candidatus Micrarchaeia archaeon | reverse complement strand
ATAGGGATTTGAACCCTAAATGCCCGAAGGGCAACCAGATCTCGAGTTTCGCCAAGTACTGGCGCGTTACCTGGTTCCGCCATCCCGGCACGCAAGTCACTTACATGTCCACTTATCATGTTTATACTTCTTTATTTATAAATTCGCGGTTGCAAGTTGCAGGCCAGAGCAAGCGCGGTACGCAAGGTATAAAATAGTAACAATTATAATAATGGTTGATATGAAAAATACGTGCGAACGCAGCGTATGCTATAAAAACGCAGCTGCGCAATTATTAGGGAAGGCAGGCGCGATAGCCTGCGCCTAGGCACAAATACAAGGCAGGGATTATGCTGAAAAAAGAGTTGCTGTTTAGGAGTGCTACAGTATTCCTGTTCGTTGTCATGAGCGTAATAGGAATTGTGGTGTCAGCATACCTCATAGTGACAGCAAGCACAGCTTTGCTCTATTGGCTTGCGATTGCATTTTTGGCGCTTTCAATAATATCAGGCATATTCAACGTGTCTTCGGCTTATTCCTATTATCGATCGTCGTTCTACGAAGACCACCTCAAGAGCATACAATCCAAGCTTAGACCACTTGAAAAGCTGCCGAGCGTGGCCATAGCAGTACCCGCATACAACGAGGACCCGAAGATGGTAGAAAGAAACCTGCTAAGGCTGAAAGAAATGAATTACGATAAGGAAAAAATGCGGATATATTTGCTGGACGATTCCACGCACGAAAACATAACAAAGCAGCTAGGTGAGTTCTGCCAAACCAACGGAATAGTGTTCTTGCACAGGGCCGAAAGAAAAGGATTCAAGGCAGGCGCGCTCAACGAAATGCTAAAGCACTCGAATGAGGAGTTCGTTGCGCTATTCGACAGCGACGAATACCTTACCGACATCAACTTTCTGCAAGACGTTTTGCCGTATTTCAACGACCCCAAGCTGGCGTTCGTGCAAACAGAAAAGCGCTATGCAAAGGGCAATTTCTTTTCCAGCTGCGTTGACCTTTTCGACGCTTTCTTCTTCAAATTTATACAACCGTCCCGCGCACTCAACAATACGGCGATATTCGCCGGATCGTGCGGAATAATAAGACGATCCGCACTTGACAAGATAGGCGGCTTTCCAGAGTTCGTGATAGAAGACACGTTTTTCAGCTTCAAATCAGACATAACGGGGTTCAAGAGCGTTTACCTGCCAAAAGTGTATGCGCTTGGCAAGCCGCTAACCACGTTCACCGATCTTGTAAGGCAGCAGTGGCGCTACAACTACGGCGACACTCAATTTCTGATGCATTTCATCAAAAACTGGAAACAAAACAAAAGGCACACGATATCTGCGCTTTCAAAAATAGACTACGCACTGCACGGGCTCGGGCTTAATTATCTCTCGTTTATACTTATTGCGTTTACCGTAGTCTCCATAGCTTCGGTATTTGCGTCTGCGCCAATAGCATATGTCGCGGTAAGGCAGCTGCTCGCGCTGAAATACCCGCCGCTAAACATAGAGCTGTTCGGGCTTAACGCATTCCTGCTATCCATACTCGTACCGGTTGCCATAACCAAAATATACTTCAATTCCATCTCCAAAGGACTCATGATTTTCGCGCTCAACTTCGCGCTGTCATTCATAAGGCTCAAGGCGGCAGTAGCCGCACTGCTGAACAAGAGCCCAGTAGCAGGCTGGATAAAAGGGGACGTGCGCCACATCTCTGGCAATATTGCGCTCGCACTGAAAAATGCGAAAGTGGAATTGACATTCGCTACTGCAATATTTGCGTCAAGCGTATTCGCGCTTATCAACTACAATTTCTCCGGCGCAATGTGGCTTCTGTGGTATGGCATACTCTACAGCTCAACGTTCTTTTTCTTCTACAAGTATGGCTAGTCTATGGTATATTTCAAGAAGTACGAAACAGAGAACGGCACGTTATTGGCAGTTTGCGACGAAGAGCTGATAGGCAGAAAGCTAAGCGAAGGCAACAGGCAAATGGACCTTGACACGTACGCCGAATTCTATGTGGGTGAAAAGCTAGAAGAGGGCGCTGTTGCAAAGGCGCTCGATAGTGTGCGCATATACTCTGCCAACGTAGTGGGCAAAAAATCAGTGGGCATATTTTTGAAAAAAGGAATTGTAAAAAAGGAGAACGTGATGGAAATAGAAGGCGTGCCCTACGTGCAGATATTCAGCCTGAAATGATCACTGCGCGTCTTTTAACAGCGATATCGCCAAGGCCAAGTCGCCCTGCGCCTTGACCAGCGCGTCTCTTGCTTTTGCCTCGTCGCTTATGCCTGCTTTTGCCATTACAAACTTTATGTCCTCCTCGGTTATGTCAAGCACTGCTTGCTGCTGCTGCTTCACCGCCTCGCTTATGTTGCCACTTACCTGAAAAGATTTTATGCCCTGCGCCTCTATCAGTATCACCTGGGGGTTGTCGATTATTATGTATTTGTCTTCCAATTCTATGGTTACTTTTTTGGCAGCTATGTCTGTGCTTTTTATGCCCAGCTTGTCCATGACGCCCTTGAGGGCGCGCGGATCCATATTAGGTATCAATGCATCATCTCTTTTTAGACTTCCTTGAAACGCTCACGCTTTTATTCGTGCGCTTCTTTGCGGTGCCCACCTTTGAAGTTTTTCCTTTGCCCAGTGAGCTGTAAATCCTTTCGGCTTCGGCCGCAAGTTCTTGCTTTTGGTCCGCAGCCTTGCGGCCAGGAAGGAATATGGAAATTACAATTATGAGAATTCCTAGAAGCGCAAGAATGGACGAAATAGCAAGGCCGCTGCTGTTCTCGCGTATTCGCAGCGTTTCATTAGTGTACTGGCTTGTTTCGAATATTGCTTCTGACCTAAACGATATTGCAGCAGTCGCATTTGCCGGGTTGGCAAAAAACGCGTAATATGTTCCGGGTCCTAGCACCCCGTCGGATGACGAGTATAGCGGCGCAGCCGCGCGCACGGACGCATTTGAAAAATTCAAATATGGGAACATGCCCAACGAGCCGTAAACGACATAAATAACCCCTTTGCCTTCCAGACGCGACGCCGTGGCCAGAAAGCCGGTGCCGTTCTCGTGCTGCAATGATGCCAATGCAGAACCGTTAGCCAATACGAAGCCTACTGGCAAACTCGCATTGTAAGCAAGCACCATGCTGCTCGTGGCATTAAGAGTTAACGGAACATAAGCGACCTTATTTGGGCTTAGATTCATGGCATGCGACGAAACCGCCGAAGAAAACGACGGCAACAGGCTCTTAGTAGATCCTGCTGCCACCACCATGCCCAGAATCAAAACTAGCACTCCAAAAGCCAAGACACGCGTGTTCATGCAACTGCCACCAGCGTCATAGCGTTAGTATTATATGTATGCGTGCGTATTTATTTTAATAAGTTGGCAAACGAGATGGGTTGATGAACAAAGTTAAAACTGGCATAGAAGGTCTCGACTCTTTGCTTTACGGGGGCATACCCGAAGGCAACCAAGTAATTGTTGCCGGAGGACCTGGTGCCGGGAAAACTTTGCTGGGCTTCGAATATCTTTACAAAAATGCCAAGGCGGGAAATACGTCCGTATTCTTCGCCATGGAAGAAGATCCCGAACGCGTCATAGAAAACGCAAAGGAAGCGTTTACTGATTTTACCGACATAGACGAACTCATTGACAGCAAGAAATTGATAATTGACGGCGAAGACCCTGCCACCATAATACGCGGCGGCAGCACAAACGCCTATGAGTTTGGCAAGATAGTATCAGACATAGAGTCCATAGTAAGCACGTATAAGGCAAACCGCGTAGTTATAGATTCCTTGAGCGTGGTTGAGATGCTCATAAACGACGCGGGAACGTACAGACATTCCATGCTCTCACTAATCAGCAACCTCAGAAGGCTCAATACGACTTCACTTGTCACCTCGGAACTGCCAAATCCTGAAAGGCTTGGCCAAGAAACCGGTCCGGAGTTTTTCATATTCGACGGCATAATAGTAATGTACGAAGCGGGCAAGGAAGACAGGCGCACGCTCGCCATGGAAGTGCTTAAAATGAGAGGCAGCAACCACAGTTTTGTCATATCGCCTTACGAGATAACATCAAGCGGATTCAATGTGATATCTGCAGACACTGGCATTTGAGCGGCAGTAGATTTGATGCCTGAAAACAAGACAGGATACAATAGAAAAAGGCTTGTAATGATTTATGCAGCAGCCATAATCGTCGTATTGGTTGCTACAGCGGCAATAAGGCTCGCAGTAGGGAGCACTAGCCCGCTTGGCAGATGCAGTGGCATAGTGGTACCGCAGAACAAATACGCGTGCATACAAGACTTGGCGCAGCTAGACAACAACTCTAGCATGTGCGGCATGTTGCCGAGCGCGTACGCGGCAGACTGTTATTACGCAATAGCAAAAAACGAAACTAACGCAAGCATCTGCAAAAAAATATCCAACGCAACGGTCATGTCAGAATGCAATGCGTACGTTGCGGCGCAAAGCGGCAACGCATCGATTTGCGCAGGCGAAGGTCAGCCGTACAACGGCGAATGCTATTTTGCTTTAGCACACAAACTGCTAAATGCAAGCGTGTGCGCGAACATTGGCAACTATACAAACAGGAGCATATGCACTTCAGAAATACTTTCCTACAAAGCATTCTCAACCAAAAACATCGCCTATTGTTACAACATATCCAACTCCACAAACGCCACAATAGTAAATGCAGTAGTGGCAAACACTTCCAATCCTGCGCTCGAAAACGTTACTTTTGCATTGTTCGGCTATTCGCTAAATGCGGGCCAGCAAGCAGCAGCGCCGCAAACTGCGTATTCTGCTAAGGACTTTTGCATGATTGGCACGGCGTATTTGTCTGGCAATCTTACAGAGTGCCAGCAGATAGAGCCAAAATTGCAGAATCTTTGCTACAGCACCGTATCCTTAGCTACGCGGCATGCGCCTTCTGCTTTTAATTTCACCCAGGCGCTGCAACTCTGCAGCAATGCTGGCGCATACGAAACGCTTTGCAAACAGTCAGTCACGATAGCAGAAGCGATAAGGACACTGAATGGCACCTTGTGCAACGAATTGCAAGGCAACTCTGCAAACATATGCTATAGCACATTGGCAGAGCACGAGAAGAACGCAAGCATGTGCAGCAAAATCGCAAATGCCACAATAGCAAGCGCCTGCCAGACCGAAATAACACTAAACGGAACGACATGATGCGCAATGAAAGCAGTAATAACGTCTATAAAGCATGCAAAATCACTTGAGTATTTTGCACTGCCTTACAATGGCCCTGCACGCAAAATTTCAGTGCGAAGCATGCTCGCGCTTGCACCCGGAGACGTAGTAGAGGTAAGCGAGACCTTGGAGGCAAAGCTCGCGCGCGAACCCGCAAGCCGCAACACTGCAATGCCTGACGAGATTGTGGCAATGGTAAAAAGCACCTGCTCAAGCGCTGTAAAAAGCGCGCCATGCAAGACCAAACCAAAGCAGGCCAGCGAGATTGCGGAGAAGATGTGGCCCAAAATAGCGAGAGCAGCGCAGCTGCTTCTCTACAAGCTTTATTGCGCTGCGCCTGTTATTGTAAGGTACCACAACGACATAGACGGCGCAAGCGGTGCTTATGCCTTATACACTGCTGCAAAATCTATCGGTTTGGAAAGCGGCATAACGTGGCAAATGCACAAAGGCATAGCATATTCCGAATCGGATGCGCAAACCGACATGCTCCTTGCAGGCACTTACGAAAGCCTGGAAAAACCTTTGCTGCTCATAACGGATTTCGGCACCACAGAAGAGAGCAACAGCGGCATACGCACGCTAAACAGCGAGTTCGACATAATATGGCTCGATCACCATCCAGTGGTTGAAGGATTCAGCGGTGTTGCACTAGACCATTACATAAATCCGTGGCTTTTCGGCGGCGATTCGAACTTCACTGCAGGATTTCTGGCTTCGCTGCTTGCGTGCTCGTTTGGCAGCGTAGACTTGGAGCTCATAAGCCAAGCGTCGTTCATTGGCGACTACAGCGATTATGCAAAGCCAAAAAGGGATTCGCAAGAACTTGCGGCAATACTTGATTTGCTAACAAGCGACACGCACGCTGCAGGGTCACATAACGAGAATCTGACACCTGAAGCAATAGAATCTGTGCTTAGCGATGACAAACGAAGGTCGGAGCTGCTTGCGTATGCCAACAACAGAATAGCAGAACTTTTGGACAGCGCGCTGAGCAGCGTAAAAGTGTACAAAACAGGCAGCACAAGCACTTACGTGCTTGACTTTGAAAAGATAAGAAACGACGAAGAACGCTATCCGCTTCCTGGCAGGTTTGCGTCAAAGCTCATGGACAGGATAGAAGAGCTCAACAATGGCCATGCCGTGGTTCTGCTGCATTTTGGCCACTACATATCGCTGCGAGAAAGCAAAAGCCTCAAGGGCAAGCTCGATCTTCTGGAAGTGCTGCAAAACACAAAGGAAAAGCTTGGCGCAGAAATACAGTCAGGCGGAGGCCATTCTTCCGCGTGCAGCATAAAGCTGTCAGACGAAATCTACAAGAAGAATGTGATAGCATCGATCGTGGACGGAATAGACAAAACCCTGCAAGCACGATAACGCGCTAGCGCAATCCAGAAAGCTAGAAAGCCAATGCCGCTTTACTTGCGCTCAAGCAGCTCAGGGTGCTCTTTCTCGTACTTCTTCTGCCATTCCTTGAATTTTTCCCATTTTTTCTTGCGCGACTCCTGCACGCTTATCTCGTACTTCGGTTTCATTTTCTTCCATTCGTCCATCGTGAAGCCGTATGGCGGATGTTCGCGTATAGTGGCAGGATGAAACTGAGCGCGCCATATTTCCTCCTTGTAATCGACGTCCCTTTGCTGAGCCTTGGGTAGATTGACGTGCACGCCCTCGTTTTCCAGAAGCTTCACTATGTCTCCAAGGCTTATTTCAGCGTTTCTGCTGCCGGATCCCGGCGGATTATAGACTATTGTTATAGTGCGCTTTACAAACTCCACCTTTGCCCTGAGTATTGCGTCGTTGAGCAGAAGCCTGTACTGTATGCGCGCCGAATGTTCGAGGTCCACAAGCTCGTCGCTTTTCAGGTCGCTGAAAACCACTTCCTTGACAACGTTGTATGGCACGCGATATTTTTCGCCTTCGTCAACAACATACATATCGGAGTGCTCTGCTACCATGCAATCACCATCCACCATCTTGCCTATTTTGCGCTTTCCTCGGCCACTATGGGCGCTGTCTGTGCCGTTGCATGCTGCGCGTTTACAGGCAAGGCGAAGAAGTTGACCATGTGGTTGTAGGTCTTGTCATAAAGCGGGTTTGACTCGAGCTCTTTTATGTTTCTCTTGTATTTGTCAGACGCGTAGGTCCAGCCCTTGTGCGCCTCCTGCCATTCCTCTTTTGGCACAGCATACTGCCTCTGCACCTTGTCGCGGTATATTTCAGGGAAGACGTTGAAAGTGCAGAATGGAATTACCCTGCCGTCAGGCAGAGAGTAGTGTATGTCGCACTTTTCCACGCGCTTTATGTCATAGGTATATTCGTCCTGGAAGTGCATCATGCCCAGGAATATTGTCTTCATCTGGAATGCGCCAAGCGATGCAAAGTCGTGCTTGAGAATTATGCTACCGAGCAGCTTTGTGAAATTGACGGATTTAGGCTGCTTTTCCTTGTCTATGAACTTCCTGATGTTCATTAGCGCGTTGAGCGCCATAAGGCGCCTCTCAAGCTTGCTCTTGTGCTCCATTTCGTTCACTACATTCTGCAAGTATTCCATCATTCCCCTTGCGTCCAGGAACCTCGTTATTGGTATTACCTTGTTGTCCTTGTCCAGGAACAGGTACGTGCCCGCGCCGCATGCAAAGTGTATTGACAGGTCGTACGAATAGCTGCCACTCAGCGCTTCTATGAACTTTGAGAAGCCGCCGATATAAGGCACTGAGAACCAGTCTTCTTTTGCTATGGTTCCGCCAGTCTGCTGCTCTATCTCCTTTATGGCTCCAGGTATTGTAATCCTTTGCTTCTCCCTGAGCCTGTCTGGCATTCGGCCTACAAGCGACACTGGTTGGAAGTTGACCGCGCGCACTATGTCCACGTTGTTCAGCGCGAAGTTTATCATTGAACCTAGCTCAGAGTCGTTTATGCCGCGTATTACTGTGGGCACTAGCACTATCCCGACGCCGGCCTTTCTTGCGGCATCCAAAATGAGCGGTATTTCCCAGTGGTTCTTCGGATTGGCGCGTTTGCTTACGCCGTCGAAGCTCATGTAGAGCGTGCTCACACCAGCATGCCTTAGCTTTACGAGCAGTTCAGGGTTAAGACCGAGGTTTATTCCTGTTGTATTGAGCTGTATCTGATCAAAGCCAGCCTTCTTCGCCAGGCCTACTATGTCTGTTATGTCGCTGCGTATAGTGGGCTCGCCTCCGGTTATTTGTATGGCATTGGCAGGTATTGGCTTTTGGCTCCTCAGCTTCTTGAACAGTATGTCAAGCTCTTCGAGGCTTGGCTCGTAAACAGGGTCATTTTCCTTTGCATAGAAGAAGCAGTACCAGCACGAAAGATGGCACCTGTTTGTTACTACCACGTTGGCAAGGGCCGTGTGCGACTTGTGTCTTTCGCATATGCCGCAGTCGAACGGGCAGTTTTCGCCCTTGTTCAGATAATCTGGGTTGTCAAATCCCCTGCCAAAGTAGTTGTAATCCCTCATGCTCATGTACATTTCGTAGTCTTCCCAGTATTTTTCTATGAACCAGCCGTGCTCAGGGCAGTACTTGCGTATCATTACGTTGTCGCCATCCTTGTAAATTGTGCCATCTATTATGAGCTTGCACACAGGGCATACGGTCTTGGTCTTTTCAAGCACAGGCATCTTTTCTATTTCTTCCATGGTCCGGTGATAAGGAGCTAAGAGCGGGTCAGTAACTGTTACCTGCATGTTTTCAGGCGCCTGCAGCCTTACTGCTTCCTCTTTTTCTTCGAGCCTATCCCTACGATCCATGCATACACCAATATAACTGAGTTATAAAACTACTAAATTTATAAATTAATCTGCCATAGTGCAGAACAAAAATACAACATTATTACGCACTGCACATTTTTATACTGTGCTGTTTTGGGCCAAAGTTATCTTGTTGGACTCGCCTCCGAGCACGTAAAACGTGCGCGTATCCCGCTTCTTCTCGCCTAGAACTATAAGCTTGTAGCGCTTGCCCTTGAGCGTTCCTCTCACCACAACAGTGCCGTCTTTGCCAGTTTCTCCTCTAAAAATCTTTTCGCCGGCGTATTCGAGCTCTATTCGCACTTCGGAAGGCAGGCCGTTCTCGCCAAGTATTGCAATTACCATGTCTGCCAAGCTATCTGCTGTGCTCATACGCTGACTTTCTGCGTTGTCCGCGCTTGCACCAATATTGAATTCGCGCGCAAGCAGCACCACCGAGCTTGCGGCTTCCTTGCCTGCGGCAGTGGAAGCTACGTAATTGGCCGCGCAAATCCTGTGACCGAGTAGCTTCAGCATGCTGGCCACGTCGTCCGGATTTTCGCCAACGAACATGAGGTCGTTTGCTGCATACTTTGATACATCAGCACTCTGCCTGAAGTATAGCTTTGTTTGGCAAAGCCGACGCACTCCCTGGTCTATGTCCGTCACGTTGTGTGCCACAAGCATGAGCCCTACGCCTTTCTTCCTGAAATCCTGTATGCGCTGCCCGAGGTCTATGGACGCAGCCGTGGGTTCTCCGCTCTGCAGGGCAAGCTGCGCCTCTTCAAGGCATATGAGAAGCCTCAGCTCAGAATCGCCACGCACGTCAAACGAATCGGCAAGCGAGTAAACTTGGCTGAGCAGCAGCGCATAAAAGAAGGGCTTCATGCTGTTGCTGACATGCGATAAGTCAAACACCGCGCCGCGCTTGAGAAGCATGCTCATGTTTACCCCGCCTGAATAAGCGAATTCGGGCCTTGACAGCAGCAGCCGCAGATTCTGCAACGCAGCACGCACGTTCTCCCCGTGCTTGGTATACTCCACGCCCACGTTGTTGCGCTTTGCGTGCTCGTCTATTATCTCGTTTTCTATCTCGTCATAAACCAGGCTAGGGTCTGGATCCCTCGTTTCGCCGTATATTTTCTTGAACGAAGCGAGCAAGACCTTCTCGAGCGACCTCGTGTAAGGCCCGGCGTTTGAAGCAATGGCAAGCAGCATTGCAAGGTTTTCGTAAAACCGCTCTATGTTTATATCGGAATCACATTTGAAGAAATTTATTGGCAACTGCGACCTGTACAGGCTTATCACCGGCAGGCTGTGCGCGTTGCCGAAGCCGTTCCATTCGTTAGTAGGCGCTATTACCACAACAGGCACCCCTATGCCAAGCGCCTGGTCTGCTATGCCCATTGCCTCATAGGTCTTGCCCGTGCCTGGCACGCCTGTTATGATTGTGCCCAGATTGAGAGTCGACGCGTCTACGGCAAGCGGCCCAGCGACGCTCACGCCGCGCTCAAGCACGTTGCCCAGTACAATATTGCCGCACGACGCAACGGGCTGTGCGCCGAGTACGTGAACGCGCTTTATAGAACTAGGAAAAGAAATGAACTTCGAAGCTGAGAGCGTGTCAAGAGGCACCGGCTCTGCGCACTGCAGCTTCTCGAAAAGCTCGTCCGCCGAGGCTGCATTTACTGTGCGCTCGGCAAGCACCAGAAGCCTTGCGCGCAAATACGTGCATGCTACCTGCGCGTCTGCTCCAAAAACAGCCAAGCTCGTTGCGTAAGCAGTGCCGCTTGCAAGCGTCGCGGCATTGAGCGACTCGAGCATTGAAAGCAGAAGCTTGCGCCTGTCAGAATCGTAATACAGCTCTGTCTGCGTCGATTGCGATTCGGTGCGCGAGCCGTATCCTCGAGTAAGGCGTATTTCCTTGCTGCTTATATCGTGCTCTATTCTTTTCTTTGCACGCTCCACCTGGCGCTGGGCCACTGGCGCGAACAACACAAGCAGATGAGCAGACACGCCAGACAAAACGTCGCATGCGCTTGAAACAGGATCGCTGCCCAACGCGTATGCCGACATGCATGTTGCAGAATCGGCTTTTATCTCTTGGCCTGCAAGCTCAAGTTTTAGCCCATAAACCGCACTTTCCAGCAGTCGCTTGTCTTTTTCTGCTTGTACAATCACATAGGCTTCGCCGCTGCCAAGCGCGTAATAAAGCACGAAAGGCCTGCCCAACATGGATTCTATGAACAGCTTGCGGTCGAGCCGGTCGGGCAGCGCAACTATTCTATACGCAAAAGCCAATGCATCACCACACGGCATAGAGCACAAACAGCACCAGCACGTTGGCGGTAGCGGCCAGCAGCGCTGCGCCAACAGCCCTTTCGCTTACCCCCGAGCCATCCTTTATGCGCATAAAGACGGCAGGCGCTAGAATAACTGAAACCGCGAAAACAACAAGAAGCGCAACGCCGTGTAGCATGCCAAGCACGAGCAGCACGCTGGATGAAAATGCGAGAAAAGACACCGCAACGCACATGCTCGCAAAAAGCTCAAGGGAATTGTCAAGCCGATACAAGCTCAACATGTCCATTACACCACCGCAAAAGCATAAAACAGCAACGAGCACGCAAAAAACGCAAGAACAAGCATCGCGCTGCCAAACCCGAACACGCCGCGCAAAACGGCCTTGGCAGAAGTCGCGAGGAAGAAAGCGCCGACCGCTATGGAACTCACGGCGAAAACCGACTTCAAAAGCGCGTATAGCAGTTCAAGCATTTGCCACACCTATGTCATACCCGAGCACGTAGGCAAGCACGTACTTGCCGCTTGAGAAAATGCATCGCAAGAGCTCTTCCCTGCTGGCTGCTATTCGTATGGACTTGTGTTTTTGCCTTGAAAGCAAAACGTTTGCATGACCTGGATCTGACAAATCCACGAGCCCCAGTACGTCGAACGACATGCGCTCTGCGGAAGCGGCATTGCCGGCAAAACTGCCGTTCATTATTAGAAGATCGTTCGCTAATGAGCAGAACGCGGCATGCCGCGTAGCCGCGCGCCGATTCTGAGCTGCCTTATTTGCTGAGCCAAGTGCTGCTTCAGCATTAAACAGTATTGTAACCTTCTTGCCAGATATTCGCAGCGACATGAGCGCTTTCAGCAAGGCAATTCCCACAAGCACAGGCAAAAACTCGTAAAGTAGAGATAATGCATAGCTCATAGCCCCACCAGCTCGAATTCATCGCGATTTTTGTATGCGGCGCGATAGCCAAGCTTTGGCAGTTCCGCCATCGCAAGAAGTATCTGCTCGCGGCTCTGGCCCGTAATCCTTGCCAGCTCTGACACGCTTGCCAGTCCAGAAGACCTTGAAACTATCAGCATTGCCGTGACTCTCGAAAGCGCCTGACTTGATTCGGAGCCGGAACGCTTCAGCGCGTAGTTCTCTTCAAGAAGCGCCTTTATGCGCGATGAAAGGAGCAATGCAAGATCGTCATGCGGCTTGCGCACGTCAATGGCCCTTTCCTCGGCGTACGCAAGCTGTTGCCTTGCAAGCACGCTAATAAGGTAAGGGTAAATGCCCGAAAGCTCGGCGGTACACACACCGTCGAGCAGGGAAAGCACGCTGACTAATCTAAGAAGCGCCTCTTGCATGAAATATACCGGGGAAGACTTGGAGAATGTAAAAAGCGCCATGCTGTTCCGCGTTATTTCTAGCACGTAAAAATGGTCCGGATTTTGCGAATCTGGCCTGAGCTCGTACTTAAGCATTGTGCCTGTGCCCACCTGCACCATACCAGGATAATTGGCCAGCGCTGAGGCTATCGCACTCAGCTTGCCCGTCGCGATTTTCAGGCGCATGCAACTCATGAGATATTGCCCGCTGGCGTTTCCATGCAAGTACATTTTATTGCACCGTCACAATTGCGAAAGCGTCGGCTATGTCCGCGTCGCTTATGCCTATGCGCCGAAGCGCGCGGAGCACGCCCGTCCTGCTGGCGCCATGAGCAAGAAGCGAACGCATGAACGAAGTAAGCTCGAGCTGCACATCAGATCCGCCCGGAACCGCCTCGGCGGCACGATCGCCGCAAGTTTCTCGCACTATGCTTTCAAGCTTGTCCGCACTTATCTCCAAATACACGCCATCACCTGAGCGTATTTTAACATAATGGCCGAGCGAAGCGCCGCTTACTCTTACTTCGAATGCCCTGGCGATTTTTGCCTTGTACATTTGCAACATTATTGCCGAGCCTACGCCAAGATTTTGGATAACGCCTGCATACTCGTCACCTAGCCCGTAATTTCTGAGAATGCGTTCTATGCTGCGCATGTTTTGCAACCTGAAAGCGAATATGGTAGCAACGTTATCCAGCATAGGTGCTGCAAGGTCCTCGAGCAACTGCGAAGCCATTACGAGCCCGACGCCGTACTTCCTGCCTTCGCGCAACAGCGTGGCAAAGCTTTGGCTCTTGCCCAAAAGCTTCCACGACTCGTCTAGAAACACAAAGGCATTTGGCGCTTCGGCTGTGCCGCGCCTTCGCATTCTGCGCCTTATGACATCTAGCGCCGCCAGCGCTGCCGAAAGGCCTTCGTCGGATTCTGTGCCTGCGCGAACGTACGAGCTTATACCGACAGCGGAGGCGAAGTCCTTGTACTCTCCAGTAAAGTCTATGCAGTGAATTTCGGCGGAGAGCGAGGCTTTGAGCTTTAGCATAAGGCTTTTCATCAAATAAGTTTTGCCGCTGCCGGTCACGCCAAATATGAACACATGGGGATTTACCAACTGAGTAAAATCAAGGAATATCGGTGTTCTAGAATCCTTTGCCGTGCCTATGTACACGCCGCGCATTGCTGCTTCTTGCAACATGCTAAAATCTGGCAAATCTCCGTGAACTACGTCAAGCAGCTTCAGCACTCTCGAATACGCCATTGTGCACGCGCCTGCAGCTGAATTAACGCCTAGCATGACAGCACCTCGAGCAACTCGTCGCCTTTGAGCACGCTTGCCGAAATGCCGGATACGGCGCCGAGAACGTTGGCTATTCCTTCTGCGTTTGAAAAGGCATCGTTTGCAGCCGCGCGCGGCGACTGCGCGCTAGCGAACACCTTTATTGTAAAACTGGCCTGCACGGGCTTTGAACCTGCTACTGCGCTAAGCTCGCCCTCTATGACCTCTAGCTCGTGCCTGAGCTCGCTGAGCTTTGCGTAGCTGCTGTTGCCAAGCTTCGCAATTTCTAGCTCCTTGAGCCTGTGCTTCAGCTCAAGCCCCTCCATGAACCTGTGCGCGTCTATGTGCCTTATGCTGACGACATAGTCCATGTCAACGCTTGCACTCGACAATGCCTCGCCTATTTTCGATTCGGAACCGGGCTTAAGAACAGAAAGAGAAAGCGCAGATATGGCCATGTAGACCTGGCCCTGCCGCACTATAGCTGCAGAGCCTCCCGGCGCAAGCGCATACTGGCCTTCGCGCATGCGCAAAGACGGTGCAAGCGCGGGCAAAAGCACCCTGTTTATTATGCCGCTGGCACCGGCATAGACGCTGCTCATAAACAGCAGCACGGCGACAAGCAACAGCAGCACGGCGCTGCCACTTGCAAGCGCAAACATGAACGAAAGAACTGCCAAGGCGTAAACGGCATACGCGAAAAACCTGTCTTGCATGCTCACACCATGCTTAGCCTATTGAGAATCGAAGCGTCTGAGCCCAGAAGCTGCGCAAGCTCCTTTATGCCCACTATTGTAACCACCACGCTGAACGCTGGCAAAACGAAAGCGTAGATTATGGCATAGGCCACGACGCTCATGAGAGAATTTACTACAGAGGCAATTTCGTTTATGATGGGCTTTACGATCGCGTACGCGCCAGAAAGTATGCCGTTTGCCGCGGTTTCGTTCGCCGGGCTTTGCTGCATGCTGCTGGAAAGCGAGCTTATGCTGCTTGCACTGCTCAGCACAGAGCCTGTAAAGCTGTTTGCAGCATAGGCATCCATCACGTATGTAAGCGGAAATATGGCATAAAGCCCTATGGCGACTGCTATGAGGAAGCCGCCGAGCTTCCTGCTGGGATAGAACGAGCGCAGCACAATGCCTAGCGGCATTATCAGCGTAAGGGAAGTTGCAGCAGAAAAAAGCAGAAACGCAGCCTGAACAGTGGCGCTTATCGCAGTAGCCGAAAGTATTTGCGTAAGGTACTTTATCTGGTTGAGCAGAGGCGCGAGAAATGTGCCGAATGCGCCGAGCACTGCGTAAAGCGCGTAAAGAGGCAAAAGCAGAGCAACGCACAAATCAAATATTGATGTGTTTGAATGGCCCATGAATGTGTAAGGGGAAGAACCCACAAGATAATCATACGCCAAGCACATCGCAGCATTGCCAGAAAGCACGCCCATGCAGTTTATGCTAGTGTTTTTCTGCAGCGCAGTGCTATTTATCAGCGTAGCAATCACGCCGCCGCCGGCAAAGAGCACGAGCAGCGAGCCCACAAGCATGCCGTTTACGGCGCTTTGCATAAGTTCGCTCTTGCCGAATTCCTTGAGACGCTTGTTGTCTGTGGCAAAGCCCACGCCGAGCACTATGCCGCTTGCCGAGATCATTATGCTTATTACCAGTACAGATATGGCATAGCCGTATGCGCCGAAAGGCAAAACGCCGCTCATTAAAACACTCGCGTGCTTACAGCGTGTTGCTGGTAATATTTGTGAGCAAGTGCGTCGAAGCAATCGCAAGCCCGCTCGACGCAACGGAAAGCACAGCCACTATTATCGCGCCGACAAGTATGTCTGCCGCAGTGGAATGCAGCGACGCCCGCTTGTACGTCGGAAAAAGCTGCGCTATGGCAAAGAAAATGCCAGCTATTATGAACATTATTGCACTTAGCAGCGGACCCACATGCGCAAGAAGCGCCTGCACAGAATTAAGCGTTGAGATTATGTCAAATCCCAGCGCCGCGGCGCCGGCGCGCCTCAACAGCAGGAATGCCATAAGTAGCGGCACCTTCGGCAACGCCCTCTTTGCTGCAACCAGCGCGGACTCATATTTTTGCATGCTATCACTTGCTTATTCTTTTATTTGATTACATATTATTTACTAAGATAAATATATAAATAGATAAGTATATTAGCTGCTACTGCATGCATGTAAAAGAAGCGAATACGGAAAGAGATATTAAGCTTATTCAATCAAAAATTAAAAAGGTGATATTTTGAAGATCAGACCCGGCAGATCGACGAGAAACATTAAAAGCAGCCAGCCATGGACAAGATATTCAGTAAGGAAGCCGAGGAAGAACTACATAAAGGCCATGCCCAGGACCAGCCTGCTCATATTCACGATGGGCGCGGATAAGCCCGAATACGACCTCGAGTTCGGCCTGGTTTCGAAGCAGGACATACAGCTAAGATCGAACGCGCTCGAAGCCGCAAGGCAGGTAGCCAACAAGTACTTGGAGCGCGAGATACCTGGCAACTACTTTTTCAAAGTAGCACTTTACCCGCACCACGTCATACGCGAAAAGAAATTCGCAACCGGCGCCGGCGCAGACAGGCTTTCTCAAGGCATGACAATGACTTTCGGCAAGCCGGTAGGAGTAGCAGCAAGAGTGAAAAGCGGCGAACGCGTATTCGTGCTGAAAACCACAAGCAACAACAGGAAGGTGGCAAAGGAAGCCCTTGAGCGCGCCTCTAAGAAGCTTTCAGGCACATACGGCATAAGTGTACAGGAGCTCAAGCGCGAAAGCGAACAGGGCAACGACCTAGAGAGGGTAATAAAGGGCGAAGGCCAAAGCGAAATTGCAGGCTGATATACGCTATCTTTTCTCGACCTGGCCGCACGGCCTGCGCGCGCAGTACAGCCCGAGGGTAATCTCATGAAAATCCTGCTACAATTTCCAGAAGGCCTAAAGCAGCACGCAATGGCCTATGCAGAAAAGCTCGCGCAAGAAGGCAATGAAGTATTTGTTTCTGCGTCGCCAAGCTTCGGCGCATGCGACCTTGCAATAGACGAGGCGCGCAAAATAGGCGCCGACAAGCTCGTGCACTTCGGCCACGCCGAATTCAAGCGCGCTGATTTCAACGTGGAATATGTGGAATATGGCATAGACGCCAGCCTAGACCTTCTTCCTAAATCGCTGGAAATGCTCGAAGGCTATTCCGCGATTTGCCTGCTCACTACAGTGCAGCACATACACCAGATCAAAAGCATAGAGGACTTTTACTCGCGCCACGGCAAGCGCGTTGTGCTCAACACGCCAAACGGCTTCGCCAAGTACAAGGGCCAGCTGCTTGGCTGCGACGTGGGCAACGTCGCTTCGCTTGACAAGCAGGTTGATGCGTTTGTCTACTTCGGCGGCGGGCTTTTCCACCCGCTGGGCGCGCTTTTGCAAACCACAAAGCCGTTTGTGGTAATAGACCCGTTTCAGAATACAGTAAAGCGCATAGACTACATGCGCGAGGAGCAGGAAAAGGCCAAGAAAGCAAGAATCGCCAGGGCTGCGCTAGCGCGCAATTTCGGCATTCTTGTCAGCACAAAAATTGGCCAGTACAACA
The DNA here is from genome assembly GCA_049966915.1 of Candidatus Micrarchaeia archaeon. Lineage (GTDB taxonomy): Archaea > Micrarchaeota > Micrarchaeia > Micrarchaeales > CABMGC01 > JAGDXZ01. Next base: position 9,255 of record JBMFTS010000007.1, on the reverse strand, counting down.
TGGCCCTGGCAAAGATACTCAAAAACAAGATACAGAGCGCCGGAAAGAAAGCAGTAATACTCGTTTCCAACACGTTCGACTTCGACTCGCTGAACAACGCTATGGAAATAGAGGCTTTTGTAAATACGGCATGCCCCAGGCTCGTTACCGAAGACCACGACAGGCTAAACAGGCCGCTCCTGAGCCCTGACGAGCTTATGCTCATATTAGACAGCAAAAGCAACGCAAGGCAAAGCGCGTAGGCGCAACGCCTATGCTTATATATCAAAAAGCGCAATTTAAAAGCATGGAAAAAGAGGCAGCGCTTTACGAGCCGTTGCAAGGCGGCAAGGTCAGGTGCACGGCTTGCGCTAGGCGATGCACAATACCCGAAGGCTCGCGAGGCTTCTGCTATGTTCGCGCGAACAAGAACGGCAAGCTCTACCTTGAAAATTACGGCGTAGTGGCGGCAATAGAACTTGATCCTATAGAGAAAAAGCCATTCTTCCACTTCATGCCTGGCAGCTACGTCCTTGGCGTTGGCACGTCCTCGTGCAACTTCGGCTGCCTGTTTTGCCAGAACCACAACATCTCGAAGGACAAGGAAATAACGGGCTACGAGCTTTCGCCAACTGAGCTCGTGGACATGGCAGTAAAGCAAAAGGCGCAGGGCCTTGCCTTTACCTACAACGAGCCGGCAATATTTATAGAATACGCTCTAGATGCGGCCAGGCTTGCCCATGAAAAAGGCCTGTTCAACGTGTTCGTGACAAACGGCTATTTGACAAAAGAGGCAATAGACGAGATGAAGGGCCTTGTCGACGCGGTGGTTGTAGATTTCAAGGGCAACGGAAGCGAGAAGTTCGCGAACAAGTACATGGCTGTTGCAAGCGTGGAACCCATAAAGCAGGCGCTTGTGTACATGAAGCAGGCAGGCATGCACATAGAGATAACAGACCTTGTCGTTCCGGAAGTGGGCGATTCTATTGACGATTGCGACAGACTCACCAGATGGATTCGCGAAGCGCTAGGAGCGGATACGCCGGTTCAGTTCCTGGCGTTTTTCCCGGATTATAAAATGCTTGACCTGCCGCATACAAGCTACCAAACCTTGCTGAAACATTACGAGACTGCGAAGAAAAACGGGCTAAACTATGTTTACATAGGCAACGCGCCAGGAAGCGAGTATCAAAACACGTATTGCCCAAGCTGCGGGGCGAAGGCAATAGGTAGGGAAGGCTTTGCCGTTACCGAATGGAACCTTGACAGCAAAAACAGGTGCAAGAACTGCGGGTACGAGATAAGCATAACGGGCAAAATGCCGGATAGGCGCGAATACAAGGGCATACGTGTTTTTTACTGACAGCAAACAGCGAGCGCGCAGCACGCGCGACAAAGTGCGCGCGCCATGCTACTTTATAGCAGAAGCTCTTTGAGGTTGCTTGTAAGCGCCTGGTATGCGTCGCACGACGTCCACGCGTTCGGCTCCTCTCCCTTCTTGACTTTTTCAAGCACCTGTTTGGCCTTTTCGCCGTTTAGCAGGTTTTCAAGAGAATAGCCTGCGTTTCTTATGTTGCCCAGGGGCTCCTCCCACATTATCGAAGGATACACTGTGCCGAAGCTGTCTAGGAATACAGAAAGCTCGAGATTTCTTGTTCGCATGGGTCTTTTGCCGCTCTTCAAGAACACAAGAAGCTTCCGCAGAAACGCGTTCTCCACAACCTGCGCGGCGTCGAAGCTTGGCCTTTTGCGTTCTAACAGATAAGAAAGTTCGCCGCTTGCTGTGTTAGCATCAACTTCAAAACTGGCGCTAGCGTTGTTGTAATAAAATCCGGACACCTGCGCTATGTTTACGTGAAACCTGTTTGCATCTACCCAAGGAAGCGCAGCCTTTACAGATTCGATAGTCTTTGCAAGCTCTCCAGTGTTGTACTTGCTCATCGTATAGCCGAAAAAGAACGAAAAGCCGCGGTACTTCTTTTCAAGCTCGTGCAGCGAAGCGGCAACTGCCATGACCTTGTCGAAATTGCCTGGCACGCCGCGAATCTTGTCATGAAGCTCGCGGTAGCCGTCAAGGCTCAGCGTTATAACGAACCTGGGTATCCCTATCTGCGCTATGCTTTCTATTTTGCTTACAAGCGCATCGTGGTTGATAAGCGAGTTTGTGGGCATGGTAAGAACATAAAGATTTTTCATGCTCGCGGCGAAGGCTTTCACTATTTCGACAGTGTCGCTTCTCATGAACGGCTCGCCGCCAGTCAGCTCGACCCACTTGAAGTAGTTGTTGTTTTTGGCAAAGGTTTTTATCTCGTCAAGCGTAAGCTCGTTCTTGGGCTTCAGCTGCCATATGTTGCACGTAAGGCAGCGCGAATTGCACCAATAAGTTACTGCGAAGTTGAGCTTGTAAGGCCTACCGAGAGTGGCGAAGTTGCTCCTGAGAGCGGTCATGCCCAGGCTCAACAGCCTTTTTGTGCCTGCCACTTAAACACGCTATTATGTCCGCTTTTCTCATTAAAAAACATTTCCTTTGCGCGCCTCTACTGCAAAGCCTGATAGTTGGCGCGCAAACCCTCTCCTGCTACGCCATGCTGGCGCCTGGAAGTCTTTCCAGCGCGCTTTTCTTCAGCGCTTCGCTCACATAATCAAGCCGTATTGGCGTAATCGCCACTGCGTGCTCTTCGAAGATCACGGCGCAATCGCTGCCGCGCGAAAATCTCCGTTTTGGCTTGCCGCCAAACCAGTAATATGACTTTTTAGCCAGGTCCTTGCGTTCTTCGACATAGTCGTCGAACATAACGTCCTCCATGCCGCAGATGCGCCACTTTGTAGCAGGCCTGACGTCTCCTGGAAAGTTCACGTTTACGAGGTCAGCGCCTTCAGGGAAGCCGTTGCGCTTTATGCTGCTCAAAATCCTGACAATGTGCGTCCTTGCATAAGCGTAGGTGCTTTTGCCTATTCCCATTTCAATCGCCAGAGAAAATGCCATGCCTTTTATCTTGCGCACCGCGCCGAATTTCACCGCCGACACGGTTCCGCTGGATTCCACGGACTGCACGCTCACGTTAGATCCCTCGTTCATCCCGGAAAGCACCAAATCCACTTTCTTGCCTTTGAATAGCTGGAACTCGGCAGCGAAAACGCAATCGGCAGGCGTGCCCGATACCGCAAAGCCTTCAATGCCAGGCGCTTTGACGCGCGTTATCCTGAGCGGCTTGTGGAACGTAAGGCTCATGCCGCTCGCGCTCTGCGGCCCTGACGGCGCCACGACTTCTACGTTCCCCTTGCCGAACACCTGCAAGGCAGCGCTGTATAAAGTCTTTATTCCGCGGCTTTGTATTCCGTCGTCGTTTGTTACAAGTATCATGAAACCATTTGCGTTGTTCGCGCTTACACGCCGGATTTTTCAAGCTGCGCGAAGTGCTTGCTTATCATGGCACCGTATGCTGGCCTCGTAACAAAAGCGCCGAAAAGCACCCCGAGCATCGTAGATTCGGCGAAGCCAACTATCTGCACAAGCGAAGTGGAGAAGAACAGCGGTAACATCGCGATAACTAGCAATGCGGCGTCGGCCCATATTATATAGAAAGCGTGGTTTAGCCTTATCTTGTCTGTATACTCGCCGTGCTTGCCTATGAACTCGTCGGTTATTATTATCTGCGCGTCTACGCCGGTGCCTATTACCGCAATCATGCCGGCGACTGCCGCAAGGTCTATTGTGCCTATGAGGCCTATTATTGACATTATAATGAAGAGCTCGGCAAGCGTGGTGAGTATTATCGGAACTATCAGAAAGCCGCGCCTATATCTTATCGCTATCACGCTCGAAACGGCAAGCACTGCAACAAGCAGCGCCGCGGCACTGACTTTTTCGAAATGCTTGCCAAGTGTAGGAGAAATCGGGTTGGGCGTGCCCGCAATTACCGGAACTGGAAGCGCGCCGCCCTTGAGAATGCTTACTATCAGATTGCTTTGGTTTACTGCATAAGCAATTTGCGCTGTCGTGCTCAATCCCCGCGGCGCGAAGCCGCTTATCTCGTAGCTCTGGCTTATAGAGCCGTTTGTGACGCTTGGATTCAGCAACGGCGCCGAAAGAAGGCCTATTGCAGGCCACGACTCCACCATGCTTATAGGCGCGCCGCCTGCGGCGGCTGCGCCGACGCTCACCACCGGCGTCATGTTCTGCGGCGTCTCGTTCATTATGGTGTAATTCAGCAAGGTCGCATTGCTAAACAGCGCTTTAGGCGCGTTCCTTGCCACTATAATTGTGGAGTACTTTGCCCTGTTGGCTTTAAGAAAACTGACCACCGAAGCTATGCTGCCGCTGCTATACTGCTCAACAGGTATTGATTCGTCATTGAACGCGGTCGCCTGGTAAATCGCGCCAAGAAAGTCCGACGCATTTATGCCCTTCGACTGCGCCTGGACAAGCACAGAGCTGTTAAGAAGCACTATGGCTCCGGTGGGCCTGTCAAGGAACAGAAACAGCGGCTTGTTGGCCTGCCCAAAGGCCACTTTTGAAAACTTTACGGCTGCCTGCGGCGTTATAAGAAACGACACCTGCCAAGAAACTGTGCCGTTTATTTCTGACTGTGAAGGCACCACGCTGCCCGAGATTATGTCGGTGCCGTTCACGGCTTCTTTGCCGTTGACTATGCCCTGGAATACGCCCTGGCTTTCTATGAGAGACAAGGTGCTCTGTATTTCAGAGTTGGAAACCGTTGGCACTATGACATATACTTCGGAATTGCCTATGCCTTCGACTGTCACTTGCTTGAGCCCGAAAGTCGAAAGCCTTTGCTGCAGCGTGCTTATCAGGGAGCCCATCACGCTGGGGTTGACTGCATGCGCCAGTTCAACCGGTATTTCTGTGCCTCCGACAAACTCTATGCCAAGATGGAGTATGTGCGGCCCGCCGAAAAGGGCGTCGAGTATTACCAACAACACAATTAAGCCTATAAGAAAGTCTATGTGAAAATCCTTGAAATACGGTTTAAGGCTCATATCCTCTCCTTGTGCTTCTTGTACAGCATGAGCAAAGGCGTGTTGCCAAGCCATGTGGTGACAATGTCACCCAGAAGCCCCATTATGACCACGCTGGAAATTTCGTAATACGTGGGCACGTAAACCACTATCGAAATTATGAACAGCACAAGGAACGAAAGCAGAGCTGTCGAGGTCATTGTAAGCCCCGTGCGCATGGAAGAGTAGGCTCGTTCCTCTACGCTGCCTTCTCCCCTTTTCAAAAGCCTTATCGCGGCAAGAATGTCAGTGTCAATCGCATAGCCTATGATCATAAGCAAGCCTGCTATGCTGGCTACGCCGAGCGGTATGCCAAACAGGCCCATTGCGCCAAGCGCGATTATCATGTCGTTTGCAGCTCCGAATGTCACGGTTATCGAAGGTATAAAGCTTCTGAATATGAAAAACACAGAAATGAACACAAGCACGAAAGCTATCAGTATTATGTTCTTGAACTGGCTAAGGAAGTAGCTGCCAAGTGTGGGCGTTACTTCCTGGAAAGAGTAAGAGGTGTATGGCACAATGCCTGACAACTCTGCCAGGATTTTGTGCTCGTATATGTTGCTGGCGTTGGCATACGCGTTTTGCAGCAGGGTCTGCATCTGACCAGGCGTAGAAAAGTTGGAAGCGGCAATGCCAAAAGACGACAGCGCGGCAAAAACCTGCGATGCTGCATATTTCATCTGCGACATGTAGGCGCTGAGCTGCCTGCTGTCGTTGGCAAGTTCTGCATGAAGCGTAGTGTTGTTGGGATTGTTGTTCAACATTATGCTAAGATCGGTATAATTGAGCTGCACAGCTGAATAGTTAGACTCCTGCGTGTAAAATTGTGAAAGGTAAGAATCGGCTGTTGCCAGGCTTTGGTTTATTGGCAAAGTGATTTCCAAACCCCCTGGGCTTTTTGACACTTCCACATCTGTTATGTGCATCTGCGAAGATATTTTGCCGGCAAGCGCAGAAGGATCAAGCGAAACGTTGGTTCCGAGCTGTATGCTTATGCCGCCGCGGAGCGAGCTGTCGAGGCCTATGTGGAAAGAGAAATAAATGCCGATAAGCATGAGCACAAGCGGCACAGCTATTAGCAACTTTAGGTTCTTGTAGCGGTAAATGTTTGGCAGTTCCATGAAAAGTCCTAATTAGCGCTAAAAAATTAGCAGTTAAAATATATAAACAACAGCCCTACGCAACAGCCCTGCACTAATGCTAATGCTTTCAGTTCAGGCGTGCCTGCGCATGAGCTTGTGGTGCAGCGATTCCGCAGCACCATATATTATTATCATCACTGCTAGCAGCACCAAAGCCGTGCCCCAAAACAGCGGCCACGAAATCATCAGTGCCGACTTGCCGTAGAATACCAGAATTCCGCCTATTACTAACAGGTATATTGCCCAGTATATGGATCTAAAGGTTATCCAGCCGCCGTGCATTGCCTTGTAGTCCAGATACCTATCAAATTCGGACTTTGCAGCTCTTGCCATTTTCACACCTTTATTAACATACTATGGAAACGCTTAAATTTATTCGCTATGCGCAACGCTGCGTCGCGTTTAAAGTCTAAATGCGTAATGAAATTTTGAAGTGAAGTGCGGGGGGTGAGATTCGGACTCACGCACCCACAAAGGGAACAGGTTCTGAGCCTGCCGCATTTGACCAAGCTCTGCCACCCCCGCATCGCTGTGCGTTGCTTCCACGCCCAATTAATAGGTAGCGTTGATTTTTATTTATTTGCGCATAATTTAATGCATGCGCAAGATAAGCGTAAGGAACGCCACGGCCATAGGGCTTGGAGCCATAATAGGGGCAGGCATATTTGTGCTAAGCGGCACGGCGGTTGCGCTCGCAGGCCCGTATTCCTTGTTTGCGTTTGTGCTCGTGGGCATAGTGGCGCTCATACTGGCGTGGATAATAAGCGAGCTCAGCTCGATAATGCCCAAAAGCGAAGGCGCTTCTTATTCCTATGCATACAACGCATTTGGCAGCGAGATAGGATTCATAACGGGCATTGCCCTGTTTGCAAGCTTCGCTACAGCAATAACCGCCATTTCTCTTGGCTTCGGCTCGTATTTGGCAAGCCTGCTCGGGTTTGGCGCAGGAGAGGCAGTGCCGTTCGCGGTATTGCTCATACTTGTGCTCACAGGGGTCAACCTGTTGGGCGTAAGCAAAGCCGCAAAAACAGACTTCGTGCTAGTAGCCATAAAGCTAAGCGTGCTTGTAATTTTCGGTTTGTTCGCAGTGTACTTTGCAGCAAAGACAGGCTTTGCCTCCACAGTAGTGAATTTCGCAACGAAGGGCTATAAGCTCGGAAGCATATTCGCCGCAAGCGTGGCAATCTTCTTTGCCTACTCTGGATTCCAAACCATCGCTACGCTGTCTTCAAGAGTCGAAGGAGGGCCGAAGGGAACGGCGAAGGCGATAATAGGCGCGGTGGCAATAAGCCTCGCCGTTTACGTGCTCATAGACCTTTCGCTTATGCTTCTGGCGCCGGCAAGCGCATACACCATAGCTGCAGACCCGTTGGCGTTCGCGCTCAGGGCGTCGAAGGCTCCAAGAGCCATGGACATTGTCGTAGATTTGGGAGCGCTAGTTGCCACGACTTCCGCAACGCTTGCCATGATACTCAGTTCTGCAAGGCTTTCTTACCAAATATCAAAAGACAAGCTGCTGCCTGGCATACTCAGGAAGTACAATGCTGCAAGGGACGTTCCTGTAAACGGCGTGCTGCTTGCGGCATTCATAGGCATAATAACGCTTTTTGCCGGTAATATATACGTAATCGCCGCAATAAGCAATTTCGGGCTAATGCTTTCTTACCTTATAGCGTGCCTTGCGCAAATACATTTCAGGAGGCAGCACGCAAACGCAAGCGTAAGAATGCCGCTTTATCCCTATTTAACGGTAGTGGCAATAATTCTTCTGCTTGTGTTCCTCATAGGCATGCCCAAGGAAGCGCTGGTAATAGGCACTGCGCTCGTTTTTTCGCTGCTCATACTTTATTACTTCTTTAGAGAACTGCAAGGCAAGAAACCCGTCAAAATAAAATTGTTCAATTAGAGGTAAAGCGCATGTTGATAGGAATAATAGGCGCGCCCAACAAGGGCAAGTCAACAATATTTTCAGCGTTGACCATGGTAAAGGCGGAAATAGCCGACAGACCTTTCACAACCATCAATCCGAACTACGGAGTTGCTTATGTAACAGTGAAATGCGTAGATTCAGAACTTGGAGTAAAATGCAACCCTAAAAACTCATACTGCGCCAACGGCATAAGGCACATACCTATAAACGTAATAGACGTGGCTGGGCTCGTGCCAGGCGCGCATTTGGGCAAGGGCATGGGCAACCAGTTTCTCAACGACCTCATAAAGGCCGATGCGCTTGTCCAGGTAGTCGATCTGAGCGGCAAGACTGACGAATACGGAAACCCATGCGACGGCTGCAACCCAGCAGAGGAAGTGGCAATGGTGCGCAAGGAATTGGCCGCATGGCTTGCCGGCATAATAAGCAAGCACATGAACACCGTGTCAAAAACTGCAGACGGCGCCGAAGCGCTCAGGGAAGTGCTTTCCGGATTTGGGCTTTCGGCAGGGCAGATAAAAAGCGCCGCTGATGCAAATTATCTTTCGCTCTCGCAGATAAGCTGGAGCCAGGAAGACATTGAGAAGTTCGCAGACACGCTCATGCGCACAAGCAAGCCTGTGATAATAGCTGCTAACAAGCTTGACAAGAGCACAGACGCGCAGCTGGAAGCGCTTAAAAGCGCGCTCGGCGATTACCTGGTTGTCGGCTGCTCTGGAGCCGTAGAGCTGGCGCTCAGGCAGGCTGCGAAAAGCAAATACATAAGCTATGTTCCTGGATCTTCTTCGTTCGAAAAAACCGGCGAGATGAACGACGAGCAGGAAAAGGCAATGGAATACATGCAGGCGTATCTGCAGAAGCACGGCACTACCGGCGTCCAAGAGCTTCTTAACACCGCAGTATTCAAGCTTTTGGACAACATAGTGGTGTACCCGGTGGAGGACGAAAACAAGTACACGGACCACGACGGCAACGTACTGCCGGACGCGCTGCTCATGAAAAACGGCTCCACGGCGTACGACCTTGCCGCGAAGATACACACCGACATCGCCAAAGGCATGCTTTACGCGATAGACGCAAGGAAAAAGACAAGGCTTGGCAAGGACTACGTGCTCAGGAACGATGACGTAATAAAAATCGTGACAGCTTCTCGCAAATGAATCATTACATTTTTCTGAATGC
>JBMFTS010000006.1:0-27091 GCA_049966915.1 Candidatus Micrarchaeia archaeon | reverse complement strand
GCGACTTTATAGTGCGCCTTAATGGGCAGTAATTCTAAAAAGCCAATATTTAAATATGCCAAAACATACAAGTTTATTGATATTATGGAAGCCACCAAAGAAGCCAAAGCAAATACCTTCAGCGCAGTTACGAATGTCACAAAGCTTGGCGAGGCAATAGCGTTTTTCGACAAGTTTCTTAACGATTCCAATCTGCCTGAGCTTAAGTCGTATCTTTTAGACGCGCAAAAGCGCGAGCAGGTCAACGCTTCATGGGTGTTTGTCTACCATGCAGCCGTTGCATATGGAAGCACTGAGCAGGCTGACAAGGCAAAAGAGATAAACGGCAGGATTCCCGGGCTTGCGGACAAGCTGGGGCTGATATCTAAGCAATACGAAGGCAAGGCAGTGTCGAGCATGCCTCCCAGAGACGCGTTGGCTACCATAAAAAGCGAATTTGCAAAAGCCGCAGGAACCGATCCATCGCAGTTCAAGCTTCTGGATCAGATAGAGGCTTTAATAGCTGGTGGCCTTCTTGACGAGCTAGAAAAGAGATATTTGGCTAAGATGGCGAAGAGAGAGGTCCAAAGCGGCGGCAATAGCGGCAATAACGAAATGGTGCCCCCTGCTGTTCTGCAGGATCGGAACGCCAAAAAAGAAGAAGTAAACAAAACTGCCGGTCAGGCTGAAAAAGCAAATGAAAAAACCGAGGAAAATAAAGCCAAAGAGAGCAAGCAGAAGAAGCGAAGCAAGCCTAGCTTCTGGAATCAAATATCAGAAATAGGCAAGGCCTCGGTAATGTTTGGGATCGGCGTGTCAAGCGTTGCTGCAATAATGGCAGTGCCATTAATTATGGCTGAAGGTGCTGCCGGAATCGTCGCGGACATAGGGCTATGGGCCTTGGGCCTTGCGCCTATTGCAGTAGGACTCAATCAAAGCAAGGACAAATAAGTTAGTTGGGCGCAGACGGCTTGGGAACAAACCATTCTATTTTATGACAAGCCTGTGCTTGAATTATGCCTCGACCTGCCTCAGGTATTGTCAGGCACTAGCCTATACAAAGATAACGAATTGATTTTTCTACGTGCCTGCTTTAGGCCTTTAACAACGTGAGCTGGAAATCCCGCACTCTTCAGAGGCAGGATGAAAGCGGCATGTGCTTTTATTTTCATATTCTTGAACTTATCGCTTCGTACAAACGAAACCCTGCCGTTTGCGGGCTGAGAAAGGGATGTCACACTTTTTCCTTTTTCTTTTCTTCTGATTTTGGTTTTTCTGCTATATCATCAGAACTTTTTTGTGCTCGAATATACTCTTTTAGAGAAGCATTAAGGCAATCTATTTTCGTTTCTATTCTTATAAGTGCCTCTTTTATCTTCTCCTCTTTTGTCAGTTCGTCCATTTCATCACTACGTAGAATATACCATGCTAACTTTTTAAATACAACATGCAGACCTGAGAGGGCATACAAAACAGACTTGCTGCGGTCGGCAAAAGGTGGGCAATTGGGTATCGTCTCAAGGACGAAGGAAGTGTTCGGCCTTGCAAGAATCGTTTGTAGGTATTGAAAAAGTAATAATCTTTGCATTTTTCGTGCCTCATTGCCTACCTTGTAATGTATGCAATAATGTATGCAAGGTAACGCCAGAGTGGGCGTTATCGCAATTGACGAGGTGATAATATGTAAATGTCATGATCATATACCACTTGCATTGAGCATATGCTTTTATTATTTGCAGTAGATATTGAATTGGTGAGCACGTGTTTGTAGATCCGTTGGCCATAATGTTGCTTGGCGTATCTGCCAGCGTATCCTTAATAATCTACTATATTTTTGCCGCTGTTGCGGGAAAGCGTGCAATGCAGGGCATAGCCGTGCCGATGTTTGTGCTCGGCGCGTTCGACTTTCTGAGCGGATTCTACATGTCGTTCTTCTGGCCTTTGCCTGGCGCATATAACATGCTGTTCGGAGACCCGATGCTGTTTTTGGGAATAATAATGCTTGCCGGCGGTTTTGCGCTGTACAACAATATAGACCCGAAGCCCATCTCGATAATAGGTCTGCTTTTCGGCATATATGTCATCGCTGAAGCTTACGGCATGCTTGCATTCTCTTTGGAGCCCCCTGCCGACATGCTTCCAGCATTCAGCTTCTTGCTTGTTTCAGGCATTTCGGCGCTGATATCGCCTATAGTATACGCAAACCCCAAGGGCAACGGCAAACTGGCATACTATCTGCTTGCCGCCCTGCTTGTGATAGTGGTGCTGCTGGCTATGCTGATAGGCATCACAAGCATAATCGGCCATCTGAAGTCGCCGCCATGACCTAGTTTCATTTGTGCAGGTATGTTTCTAATTTCTGCGATGAAGCTTGCGGCTTCGGTCTTTGGCGGTTTATCTTTTTAGTTTCGCGTGCGCTTCAGCCAGTTCGCGCCCAGCTTCTGCAGCAAGCAGGTTAAGCTCTCCCGCAAGCGCAGCCGCCGCAACTAGCTCAGCAAACGCATACTTGCTGTTGCCTTTTTCATCGCCTTCCCCATACACTCCGCTTGCTATTAACAATTCCTTTGCGGTTTCCCTGTGCGTTCCGCCGCCGTACGTGCCAACTTCTAGCGCTGGCAAGTAAACAGAAATGTACAGGCCGCCGTCTGGCAAGGCCTTTACGTCGTCGAAGGCGTTTACTCCGTCGACTATCTGTGCAACGTCTTGGCCATAGGCTATGAACATCGCAGCTAGCACGTTTGCTATGTGTGCATTGTGCGCAATGGAGCCGGCAAGGCTCGAGCCCACGTAGTTTTTGGCGTAGTTCAGCGTTTCTATGTCCTTGGCGCTTGCCCTGAAATATTTCTGCAAGACCTTTTTGCGTATCTTTGCCTCTGCCACTACCGAAACGCCCCTTCCTTTTATCACGTTTATGAACGATGGCTTTTTGTCAGCGCACATGTTGCCGCTTTCGCTTACAAACCTCGTTTTTATGCCGCGCTTCTCAAGCTCGCTTACAAGCAGTTTAGTGGCAGCGGTAGATGCTATCGTGACCATATTCATGCCCATTGCCGCCTTTGTGTCTGCAGAGTAGCGCAAGTAAAGAAGCCTTCCTGTCGAGAACGCGTCTATGCCGTAAAGTTCTAGCCTGCTGTTGCTGGAAGAGAAAGCAGAATTCAGCAAGGATTTGCCTTCCGCAGAATTGACATAAGCCATTGCCTTTGCAGAATCTAGCACTGATCCGGTTTCAAGAACGACGCTTCGGGTCATGCCTTTGCCTATTATTTTAGTTGTGGCCCCGCCGCTTTTGTTTATGGCGCTTGCGCCCCTGTTTACTCCAGCAACAAGCTTTCCTTCGGTAGTCGCAAGAAATACCGGCAAGAGCCCTTTTGCAAAATCGCCGTTTACTATTAGTTCGGCAAAACCCACAGGCACTTGCACAGCGCCTATGGCGTTTTCAATATTTCTCTTGCCGGCATCGGAGAAATCTATGCTGTGCTTTGCCACCGTGTCAAGCCTGACTCCAAGGCGCTTTTCCAAGTACCGCCTTCTGGCGTCTGCCGCTGCGTTGGCGTTTTCTACCTCGCTTTCGACCTCATACGGCTTGAGTTTGCCGCTAACCAGCAGGTCTATTATTTTGTCAGAGTTTTTTCGCATAAAATCAAGGGCATGCATAGTTGAAATTTAATGCTTAAAAGAATTCCTTCAACTTCGTTGTAGGTCGTATGCGCGCTTTCACTCAGCTAACAGCGAACCGCAATATGTATAAAATTGCCACGCATAATAGATGACAGAGCCGTCGTGAAAATTGCGCACAGAGCATACAGCGCAACGGCAGGTGCGTGCTTCGTCTATGATATTTTGGTGACAACATGCAAATATTTTTTCTCAAGCTTGGCGGGAGCATAATCACAAATACCAAGAAAGCGTATACTGCTGATTTGTCGACTATGCGGCGCGTTTTTGCCGAGATAAAGCAGGCGCGTTCAATCAATAATTTCGACCTCGTACTCGGTCACGGGGGTGGCTCGTTCCCTCACATACCCGCGCACAAGTATAAGGTTAACGAAGGGCTTGTGTACGAGTTCAGCAGGAAGGGCACTTCAATAACGCATCTTGTCGCCCAAGATCTTAACAAAATTGTCGTGAACGAGGGCATACGGCTTGGCCTGTCGCCTTTCGCATTTTCGCCTTCCAGCTTCGCACTCTGGTCCAACGGCACGGCAAAGGAAGGCTATGTTGGCAACATACTCGAAGCACTACAGAGGGGCTTTATGCCGGTGGTTTATGGCGATGCCGTGATTGACGACTTTAAGGGCGCAGCGATAGCTTCCACAGAGAATGTTTTCGAGTTCATGGCCAGGTCCCTAAGGCCGCGGCGCGTTGTGCTCGCGACAGATGTCGACGGAGTTTTCGATAAGGATCCCGTATCAAACACCGATGCAAGGCTCATAAGGAAAATAGATCACAGCAATATATCAAAGGTGCTTGGTGGCGCAGGATCTTCGCACAAAGTGGATGTGACGGGCGGCATGTTTTCAAAGTTGGCTACGCTTTACAGCATTGTAAAAAGCACAAATGCAACAGGCATAATACTCAACGGCAAGAAGCCAGGGCTAATAAGAAAGGCGCTTTCAATGCGCAAGGTAACTTTGGGCAATTACACAGTGGTGCTGCCTTAGCGCGTAGTTCTAGCATGCTCGCATGCTGTTTTTGCGCCTTCCGCAGCCATGCTTACGCGCATGCACGTAAAGCCGGCCTTTTCCATCGTTTCCTTCAGGCCCTCCTTGTCTATTGCTATCGCTATGCCGCCCCCGCCTCCGCCGCTGAGCTTTGCTCCATATGCGCCGTGCCTCTTCGCTATGCTTACTGCCTTGTCAAGGCTGCGGCTCGACACTCCTAGCTTTTTTAGATATTCTTGATCTTCGTACATTGCCGCTCCGAACGCCTTGAAGTTCTTGCTCTTCAATGCCTCTATGCCCTTAAGCGTGCACTTCTCTATCGCATCTAACACTCGCATGGTTTTCGCCTTTTCATGCTCAAAAAGCTTTGCCACATGCCCTACTGTTTCAGCAGTGCTTTTCTTTGGTCCGGTATCTATTGCAAGCATGCTTGGCGCCTCAGCATCCTCTATTCTTCTGGCACCGTCTTTCTGCGAATATGCGACAAGGCCGCCATAATATGAGGCATTTGCGTCTATCTTGCCTGCGCCCTCGCTTTTGTGCATTACTATTTCGCCGACTCTGGCAAGTTCGACTATTTCGGCGTCGGTTGCGCGCGTCTTTGCAAGCAGCGAAGTCGCCAACGCGGCAGAGAGGGCTGCGCTGCTGGCGAATCCCTTTTGCATTGGTATGTTTGAATGCAGCACTATTTTCTGCGCATTTATTCCATATTCGGCGCTTGCCACGGCAAGCACCGTTGCAAACGGCAGGAATTCGCCATATGTGGCATTGCCGGCAATGTATTCGCCTATTGTTTTTCTGGACATAAACGACTTGTACAAGGCGCCAAGCTCTCGTGAGCCAAATCTTCTGCTTTTGCCGAGATCTTTCAGCACAATCGCGAAAGTGCCGCTTTCAGACGACTTGGCAGAAGCATATACGTCTATGGCCATTGCCAGCGAAAGTTTGCCGTATACTACTGCATGTTCGCCAAGCAGCTTTATTACTCCGGGCGCTTTTACTTCGTATTCCATGAATAAAAAGCGGAACAAAGCTATAAATATAATAAGGTAATGCGCCAAATTCAATAAGGGCTCTTGCCTTTTGCAGTGATTTTGTGAGTTCCGGAAATGAGCATCAACTAGTCGTGCTTGTTGATGAAAACGACAACCAAGTCGGCACTGCCGACAAGCTCGAAGCCCATATGCACGGAGGAAAACTGCACAGGGCGTTTTCTATATTCGTCTTCAACAGCAAAGGGGAAACCCTCTTGCAGAAAAGGGCCATGGGCAAGTATCACTCTGCCGGCAAATGGAGCAACACTTGCTGCTCGCATCCGCTTGTCGGCGAGAGCGTGATAGAAGCCGCACACAGGCGCCTAAAAGAGGAAATGGGGTTCGACTGCGATCTTGCCGAGCAGTTTCATTTCATTTACAAAACCGACGTTGGCAACGGACTTACGGAATGGGAATACGACCATGTGCTCTTCGGCAGATACGACGGCGAGCCTATTCTCAACAGCGAGGAAGCATCAGATTACAAGTATGTGTCGCTAGAAGAGTTGCGGTCGAGCATAGCAAGCGCGCCGGACCAGTACACGCCTTGGCTCAGGATATGCATAAACCAGGTCATTGATGCTTACCAAAAGTTAAACGGGTAATTAAGTGGCAGAAGAAAGAACAACAAAAAAGGAAAGGAAGGGCAGCGTGACAAGGTTGAAGTATGGCAACGCCAGGAAGGAATATCTTGGCAAAGAGGTAGTAGATGTAAAGCTACGCAAAGGCATGACAGTGGAGCAACTTATACGCTCAATGCGCTATATCGGCGGCTTCTCCGCGCAGCACATGATTTACGGAATAGATATATTGCAGCGAATGCTCGCTGATTCTGAATCGTTCAACTTTCTTTCTTTTCCTGCCGACATAATCTCAACCGGAATGCGCGGAGTAATAGCAGGTGCAATAAAGCATTTTGATGCGATAATCACAACCGGCGGCACAATAGATCACGACCTTGCTAGGTCTTACGGAGGCAAGTACAGGCTCGGCAGCTTTTATGCCGACGACGCCGAACTGCACAAGGCCAATATCTACAGGCTCGGCAACGTCTTCATAGGCCAAAAAGACTACGGGATGGAGGTGGAGAAAAGGTTCTACGAAATAATGAATGACATTTACTCCTCGCCGGATTACAAGAAAGAGTACAGCGCCAGCGAGCTGCTATACGAGTTTGGCAAGCGCATAAAAGACGAAGGCTCCGTACTCAGGCAGGCATACTTGCACAATGTCCCAGTTTTCAATCCTGGCATTCTTGACGGCGCATTCGGCACGCACCTTGCCATATTTTCGCAAACACACGATTTCAAGCTTAACCTTATAAGGGATGAGCTCAAGCTGAGCGACATAGCTTTCGACAACAAAGTAACTGGCGCGTTCATGATAGGCGGCGGCATAAGCAAGCACCATGTCATATGGTGGAACCAGTTCAAGGGCGGTCTTGACTACGCCGTTTATGTTACTACGGCAACGCAGTTCGACGGCAGCTTGTCTGGCGCAAGGCTCAACGAAGCGGTTTCGTGGGGCAAGATAAAAGAGCGCGCTAAATACTCTACAATAGACGGAGACGCGACAATAATAGTGCCAATAATGTTTGCTGCAGCAGGCGTTGTGTAAGGCGAGGCAAAAATGAGAGCTATTGGCAGGCCTAACATAATTTTCATCATGCTTGATACGTTGCGCGCAGACTACTTGCGCATTTACTCTGGAAGCTTGCGGCTTCCAGTAATGGAAAAGATAGCAAATAACGGCGTCGTGTACGATAATGCCATAGCACCAGGTACATACACCGCGCCCTCGCACGCATCACTGTTTACTGGCATGCGCGTAAAAAACATGGGCGCATTTTCAAAAGACATGTTTAAGAACTACGATACTGGCATAGACCCGTTCGTGGAGCGCGTGCGATACCTTGGCCCAAAGGAAATGACGCTTGCCACTAGGTTGCACTATCTTGGCTACAAGACTGCGCTTTTCTCAAACAACCCATTCCTTTCTGTGGGCACTGGGCTTGCAAACGGCTTCGACTACGTAAATAACATTTGGCTTAACAACAAGGTGAAGAAAAGTGCGCTGACTAGATTGGAGCTTAGCATAGTTGCGAACAGACGGCTTAGAAATTATTTTATAAACATGTCCTACGCGGTTTCTAGGATTGTGCCAAGGCAGAAGCTCGACGAATTGTACTTGTCGCTCAAGCGCAGGCTTGATGCA
Organism: Candidatus Micrarchaeia archaeon; assembly: GCA_049966915.1. Lineage (GTDB taxonomy): Archaea > Micrarchaeota > Micrarchaeia > Micrarchaeales > CABMGC01 > JAGDXZ01. Next base: position 19,203 of record JBMFTS010000006.1, on the reverse strand, counting down.
CATTTTGCAGCAAGGTACGGCTTCTTCAAACTCGACTCAGGCGCAAAGAAGACAAATAGGGAAATTGCAAAGTACTTGCACGCCAGCGGCGACGGCAAGAAATTCATATTTATCAACTACATGGAAGGCCATGAAGGCTATCCGACAAATCTTGTCGGAAAAGGCTATGCGGATATAGACCAGGAAAAATGGCTTTATCTTACCGGGCTTGCAGACCCGTCTAACATAAAAATAATAAGCGAGGCGTACAAGAAACGCGTGGCATATCTCGACTCCAAAGTCGGCGAGCTTCTGGGCACGCTTAAAAGCAGCGGCGTTCTAGAAAACGCGGTAGTGGTCATTGCTAGCGACCACGGCCAGGCATTTGCCGAGCACGGGCTTATGTACCACAACATGTTTCCTTACCAGGAGCTGGTGCACGTGCCTCTTGTGACTGCGCGATTTGTTGACGGCAAACAAGTGCGCATTAGGGAGCGCGTCGGCAAGCCTGTAAGCCTCTCGGCACTGCACCAATCGCTGCTAAATATAGGCAATGGCGCAGCCGACGATGTCAACGGCAATCTGAGAGCCGACAACTTCGTGTTCGCAGACCATGTAGGCATAACAGAATTCTGGGATCTGGGCCTTCTCAAAAAACTCAGAAGCAGGTCGCGCTACGCTAATGGCATTTACGAAACCAAGAAAAGGCTCAACATGTTCGCCACTGCCGTTTACTATCAGAATTACAAGCTAATCGTTTACAAAAATAAACACGCGGAGTTGTATGATTTAAAAGCGGATCCTGAGGAAACACAAAACATAATTTCGGGCAAAAAGGAAATCGCTCGCAAAATGCTTTCTGCAGAAAAAGCGATGTAAGCCCGAAAGGGTAATAGCATGTCAAGGTATTTTGTGACATCGGAGAGCGTTACCGAGGGGCACCCAGACAAGGTAGCCGACCAGGTTTCCGACGCGGTGCTAGACGCCGTTCTGGAAAAGGATCCTGACGCGCACGTTGATTGCGAAACCCTGATAATGCAGGGCATGGTAGTAGTGACAGGTCAGATAACGACTACTGCTCGAATCAATATACCAAACGTGGTAAGGCAAACCTTAAAAGAGATAGGGCTTGACAACGCCAAGGACGGCCTTGACTGGGCCACCTGCGGCGTCGTAGTTTCTATAGAAGAGCAGTCCCCAGACATCGCAGTCGGCGTAAACGAAAGCAAAGGGGCGGAGCTGGGAGCTGGCGACCAAGGATTCGTGTTCGGCTATGCCTGCAAAGAAACCAGCGAGCTTATGCCCCTGCCCATAATGCTTGCTCACGGACTTGTCAAAAGGCTTACTGCATGCAGGAAAAGCAAAGTGCTGCCATATTTGAGGCCTGATGGCAAGTCTCAAGTAACAGTAGAGTATGTTGACGGCAAGCCCAAGAAGGTCAGTGCGATAGTAATCGCTGCCCAGCACAACGAGAAAGTCGGTATTGAAAAGCTGAGAAGCGACATAAAGAAGGAGGTAATAAAAAAGGTCATACCCAAGGAGCTGCTCGACGACAGCACAAAAATAGTGATAAACGGCACAGGCCGGTTTGTAATAGGCGGCACGCTGGCAGATTCAGGGCTCACTGGCAGAAAAACTGTCGTTGACGGATATGGCGGCATAGGCAAGTCAGGCGGAGGTTGCTTCAGCGGCAAGGATCCTACAAAAGTAGACAGGTCTGCAGCATACTACGCAAGGTACATAGCAAAGAACGTAGTGGCTTCTGGGCTTGCTGACGTGTGCGAAGTGCAAATAGCCTATGCCATAGGCCAGGCAGAGCCTGTAGGGTTTTATGTGAAGACTGACGGTACAGGCAAGCTTAGCGACGAAGAAATAACCGCAATAGTCAAAAGGCATTTTGACATGAGGCCAGCGGCGATCATAAAAGAGCTTAAGCTCCGCAGACCCATATACAAAAGCACTGCAGCCTATGGTCATTTCGGGCGAAAAGGCGAATCATTCACTTGGGAAAGGCTGGACAAAGCAAGAGTTCTGAGGAAGTACTTGGCAAATGCAAAAACATCTAGCGCATGAAAGAATGCCAAATATACAAATATACAAACTTATGACAGGACAACTTCTATCTGCACGCTGTCCGGCACTGGTATGCGCATTACTTGCCTGAGGGCCTGATCGCTGCCGTCTATTTCCACTACCCACTTGTGAATGTCCATTTCCCAGTGGTCGTAAGTATCAGAGCCGTCGCCGCAAGGCGTCTTGCGTGTAGATATTATCATGCGCCTTGTAGGCAAAGGTATGGGGCCTTTGTACTTTACCCCTATGCTCTTTGCTATGTCCACTATCTGCTTGGAAACGTCCCTTGCCGCTTCCTTAGACTTGCTTATTAGTTTTATTCTTGCTATTGCCATGCGCTTCAGCCTTGTTTCTTTACGACATCAAGCACTATGCCTGCAGCTACTGTGGCTCCCATGTCCCTTACAGCAAAGCGGCCAAGCTGCGGAAAGTCGCTGTACTTCTCGACAACCACGGGCCTTGTAGGCTTTACCCTTACTATTGCAACGTCTCCGTTCTTTATAAATTCGGGGTTCTTTTGCATGGTTTGGCCTGTCTTAGGGTCCTTCTTTTCGAGTATTTCAGCTATAGTGCACGCCACCTGGGCAGTGTGTATGTGGAATACCGGCGTGTAACCAGGCGCTATCGCGGTCGGGTGGTTTATCACTACGATTTGTGCGGTAAACTCGTCTGCAACTGTTGGCGGGTTGCTCGCAGGACCCACTACGTCTCCGCGCTTAAGGTCCTTCTTTTCAACGCCTTTTATGTTGAAGCCGATGTTGTCTCCAGGCTCTGCCTTTTGCAAGGCCTGGTGGTGCATTTCTATGCTTTTGACATCGGTCTTTATGCCCGGCGGCATTATTATGATAAGATCTCCTGGCTTCATAACCCCTGTTTCTACCCTGCCTACCGGCACAGTGCCGAAGCCTGATACCGAATAAACGTCCTGCAACGGCAGTCTGAGCGGCTTGTCTACTGGCTTAGGCGGCAGAACGAACATGTCGATTGCCTGCAGAAGCGTAGGCCCGGTATACCATGACATCTTGTCAGAGGGCTTTGCTACGTTGTCGCCCTGCAACGCGGAGTATGGCACGAAAAGTATCTTGCTTACGTCGTAGCCTATGGTGGTGAGCAGGTTGCTTACTTTTGTCTTTACGTCGTCAAACTTTACCCTGTCGTAGCCGATGGCATCCATCTTGTTTATGCCAATTACGATCTGGTTTATGCCAAGGACCTTTGCCAAATACGCATGCTCCCTGGTCTGCGGCTGTATGCCTTCTGTTGCTGATACAACTAGCACAGCCGCGTCTGCCTGGCTTGCTCCTGTTATCATGTTCTTTACGAAGTCCCTGTGGCCAGGCGCATCTATTACAGTGAAATAGTACTTTTGTGTTTGGAATTCCCTTTCTGCTATGTCTATTGTCATGCCTCTTTCTCTCTCTTCCTTGAGCTCGTCTGTTACATAAGCAAACTCTAGCGTTGCCTGGTTGTATTTCGCTTCCTCCTCCTTCAGCTTCCTGAGGTCCTGTTCGCTGATGCTGCCAGTTTCGTAAAGCAATCTGCCTACTGTTGTCGACTTGCCGTGGTCGATGTGCCCTATGAAGATCAAATTCATGTGCGGTTTTTCTGCCATAAAATCTACCTATTCGTTTCTCTTGCTTTTAAAAAGCAGAGCTAATTCGTAATAGTTTACTGCCGTAAACCTATAAATACCTTTGCTTATTTTTCCTCTATAAAGCGCACAAATTTGTGCCAGCACAGCATGCAATTGCGCGCATTGCAGCGTTATGCGCTGCTATCATTGGTCGCAAGCCCAGCTACGTAACATATTTTATACCTTTTCATTCACAAATATACCTGCTAGTTATCCCGTAACTACTGCAGTTTGCAGGAGGGTAATATTATGCTGGAAGACAAATACGCGGATTTCGAGAAGTTCATGGCCGAGAACAAAGGCAAGCGCAAGTTCAAGCAAACTGTGGAGCTTGCCATAAATTTCAAGGGCATAAACTTCAACGACCAAAACAACAGACTTAACCTTTCAGTGCTATTGCCAAACGGCAGGGGCAAGAGCAGCAAAATAGCTGTGTTTACGAGCGACAGGAACATGGCCGAAGAAGCAAAGAAAAGCGGCGCAGAAGTTATAGGCGCCGAAGAGATACCTGCAATAGCAAACGACAAGCAAAGGCTTAATGCTCTTCTTGCATATGACCTGCTCGCGCAATCCAGCCTTATGCCAAACATTGCGCGTTTCTTGGGCCAGTTTCTTGGGCCGAGAGGCAAGATGCCAAAGCCGGTAATGCCTGGCACAAGCATAAGCAAGCTTGCTAGCGACAGCGCAAGGCAAATTACAGTAAAAAGCAGCGGCAAGTTCCTGCCTACTGTGCATTGCCCTGTCGGCACAGAAGACATGGAGCCTGCAAAGCTGTTTGAAAACATAAAAGAAGTGCTTAATGCAGTGGTTTCAAAAGTAAGCAAGAACAACATTAAATCGGTTTACGTGAAGCTCACAATGAGCAAGCCAGAAAGGTTGATGTGATGCAAAGAAGGCAAAAAGAAGCTCTTGTAAAAATGCTTGGCGATGAAATAGGCAAAAGCAGGACTGTAGCGGTAATGCCGCTTGCCGGCATGCCGGATAGGCTTCTGCAAAATGTGCGCAACAATCTGCGCGGCAGCGCAAAGATCATCGTAACCAGGAAGACGCTTGCAGAGCGCGCAGTGGGCGCAAAGATAAGCGGACTCTCTGAATATTTGCAGGGTAATTTTGCAATAGTGCTGAGCAACGACAGCCCATTCGATCTGTTCAAGAAAATGCGCTCTTACAAGCTTGCGCTTTTGGCAAAGCCAGGCCAAACGGCCCCTAGCGACATACTGGTAAAGGCGGGAGAGACCGACGTTGCTCCTGGTCAAGCCGTGACAGAGCTCAAGCTTGCCGGTCTTGACGTTCAGATACAGAAAAACAAGGTGGTTATAGCAAAGGACAAGGTAGTGGCAGAAGCGGGCAAGCGCATAAGCCCTGGCGTGGCTAACGCGCTGAAGCTTCTTGGTGTTAAGCCATTCTCGGTAGGCGCAACCGTAAGTGTTGCTTATGCTGACGGGCTTCTTTTCAGCACGCAGGCCCTGAGCATAGACGAGGAGTTTGTAAAGGCGGAAATAGCGAAATCATTCGCGGAAGCAAACGTGCTGAGCACGGGCATAGGCTACATTACGGTGTACAACGCCGGCTATTTCGTTACAAAGGCTTACGCGGAAGCGATGGCTTTGGGCGTTGCTGCCAAAGTTCCAGAACCCGAAGTATTGGAGAGGCTTGTCGCTGACGCAACCGCAGCAGCCAATAAAATTAATAATGTGCTATCGCAAAATAGTAGCGCAGATGCCGGAAGCGGAGCAGGGCAAGCACAGGGCTCTGCCGAAAGCAATACAAAATCTTGATGCGTAAAGGTGAAAAAATGGAATACATATATGCGGCACTCTTGCTTGATTCTTTGGGCAAGGAAGTGACCGAAGACAACCTCAAGAAGGTAGTAGAGGCGGCAGGCCAGAAGCCTGACGAAGCCATGGTAAAATCAGTAGTGAGCTCGCTGAAAGGCGTAAACATAAAAGAAGTCATAAAGAACGCACAAGTTCAGCAAGCGGCTCCTGCTGCGCAAGCTGCGGCACCTGCTGCGCAGGAAAAGAAGGAAGAGAAGAAGGCTGAAGAGAAGAAAAGCGAAGAAGAAGCTGCCGGCGGTCTTGCAAGCCTGTTTGGCTGACCGCATCGGCGCCGGCGTATAGCCAATTTGCAAATTGTTGCAAAACACATATTAACCTTGGCAGAATAATTTGGTCATAGCTGTGATTATATGCAGGTATATGTAGAAAAAGAGCGCTGCACAGGCTGCCAGCATTGCAAAGACGTATGCCCTGTGGCAGTATTCGAAATGAAGAAAAGAACGGCCAACGGAGCTCCAAATCCAGATGTTAATACGGACAAGGCTCCTGCCGAGCACCAGTGGACTGGCAAGGTCGACAAGGACTCTTACGACAAATGGATCAATGTGCAAGACGGCCACAGGCACTTTGCCGATGACAACGACGGCACAAGCGGAGGCCTGTCAGTAGCGGTCAACGGCGAGGCGTGCATACTGTGCCAGGCGTGCTTGGTGGAGTGCGAAGGCGAATGCATAGTAATAACCGATGACAGCGGCAACGTATATAGGTCCATTTACAAGTGACTAACAAGCGAGTAAAGCGAGCAAAACTGGCAGAGGCAAGTTCTTGTTGCAAAGCGCGGTGCAGGTCTGGTGCGGTTGGCGCCGCCTGCCTGGCATTTGCAGTTTGCAAAATAAGCTCTACTATTTGCTGAAAAATTCCTCTATGTGCCTTTGCCTTATGTTGTTTACTGTGCGCCATTTCTGCCTGACAAACGACTGAAGTTCGCGGTTTTCAAGGTTGCGTCTCAGCGCTTCAACTGTAAGATGATCAGACGGATACCCCGACCCGAAGTCAACGCCAAGCTCTTGCTTGATTCTTTCTATCTCCCTGTCGCGTATGACTTTGGATATTATGCTTGATGCTGAAACTACCGGGTAGCGCGCATCCGCCTTGTGCTCCGCAACCACCCTTATCACCTGCGCTTCTGATTCTTTTTTATTTGCTATTTTTGCCCTTGCTGTTGCAAGCTTCTTCTTTGCAAACATTCCCATGCGTATGCCGAATCGCCAAGGCAAAATGTCAGGAGAGTCTATGTAAAGTTTCTTTACGTCGCAGTTTAACGAGTCGACAAGCTTGGCGAAGTGCAGGGCCTCAAGCTCATTCAGCGATATGCCGCTCTGCATTGCCGCGTTTATTTCTTCATTGCTTATGGCATAGTATGCCACTTCCTCGGCAGCATGATATATCTCGTCAAACAGGAATTCGCGCTGCCTTCTTGTAAGCTGCTTCGAATCGCGCACGCCTATCTCTGCAAGCCTTTTTTCCCTCTCCTTTCCTATTGCCACTACGCTTACAACTAGCGGGCCTAGCACCGCGCCGCGCCCGGCTTCGTCTCCGCCTGCAACTATCATGTTTCTCGTTTATAACTAGCAACTTATTCTTATATATCTTGCCTGTGGCAGGCAAGCAGCGAAGGCGTCTGGCCTGCGCCTCTCATTCAGCAAAGAGTTAAATATTTTTTCAGCTACTTGTAATCGGCGATCAGATGGTTAAGTTGTTTGGCCTTTTTGGCAAGAAAAATGCGGCTGAAGAACTGACAAAGGCAGTGCCTTATAGAATCGGCACAGAGCTGATTCCTTATAGGCTTTATGCAAATCAGAAAAACTCCGTGCGCATGCTAATAAACATAAAAAACCTGACGGCGGAGCCCACGCTCGGGTCCATAGTCGTCGAGGTGCCAAGGGGCCTAAGCCTTGACGGCACTGGCATATCCAAGGAAAAGGAGCTGAGGCTGGGCCTAATTGCCCCTGATGAAGAGAAGCAGGCGGCCGTGGATATTTACGGCGATTCCGGAACCGATAAGGGCGAGTACACGCTTTCGCTTACTGCATTCATCCACTATCGCGACTACGGCCACGTGCTGAATGCGGTGAAGAAGAAGGCCACAGTCGAGGTAGTTTAGCTACAATATTAATAAACCTTTTGTGGTATTAAATAAGAGGCACCGGTGGTAGAATGGTAAAATATGTGATTGCTGAGCAGCTTATCGGCAAAGAGGTAGTAACTTCCGACGGCATGGACCTTGGCAAGTTCCTTGACGCTGAGCTTAATGAAGTTACTGGCAAGCTTACGACTCTGGTCGTAGAGCCAAATCCTGACAGCGACTTTGTGAAGAAGCTTGATGCCAAAGAGGGCAAGCTGAGAGTTCCTTACGAAAGCGTCATGGCCGTAAACGACTACATAATTGTCGACAGAAAAGGACTATGACACTGCTTGTGTTTTTATTTTGAATTTGCTTGTTCTTGCTTGTTCTGCTTTTGTTTCTCGGCGTTGCGCTATTCAATCATTCCTTTACTGATTCAAGGAGGCTTAGCAGATTCCAGATTACGGTGCGTGCATACGGCGGCAAATTCACGTCGTTGCTTACCTCGTCTATCTTGTATATCGCAGACGAGGCCCGCACTGTGTAGCTGTCATCTTGCTTGAGCAGGGACTTTTTTGCTTCGTCAAGCGCGTTTTTCACGTTCTTTGGAACGCTGTTATCACCAAGCAACACGTCTATCTGCTGTTTCGCCTGTTCAACGATCTCGTCGAATTTCTCATTGTTCATGAACTCACCGATTGACCGGGCCCGGTGGGATTTGCATAAGCGCGCGTAAGCTTGCTCATTTTGAACCCACGGCCATCAGCTTAGAAGGCTGCCGCTCTGTCCAAGCTGAGCTACGGGCCCTCTTAATATATGCTGAAGAGGTTTCTAATATTTTGCGTTATTTTACGGGCTGCGGTTTCAGCGTCAATATTCTTTATCTTTGCAATTTCATTGACCAATTTTATGACATCTTGAGGCGACTTGCCCGCAACGGGCGAGTCTGTTTCCACTACAATACTTTTTATGTCGAGCGTGCTTATAATCCTTTTCCTTTCCCTGTTTACAAACGGCGGCAAAGAAACCAAATAGCCTTTTTCAGCGACGTATAACGCCTGTTCTGCATTGCCCTCAAAAAAGTGGAACATGGCTTTCTGGGGCGCTTCCCTGACCAAAATTTCAATTGCAAGGTCCAGCGCGCCGCGCGCATGTATTACTGCGGGCATTTGCAACTCTTTCGCGATTCTCGTTTGCCTTACGAACGCAGCTTCCTGCGTTTTCATGTCGCAGATTCCTTGGTCTGCAATCTTGGTGTCAAGTCCTATCTCGCCGATGCCAACGACCTTTGGCTTGTTTGCCAACGCAAGGTTCTTGATGCTGTCAATAAATCGCAAGTCTTTGCAGGCGAAATCAGGACCTATGCCTATTGTTGAAAACACGTGCTTTGCTTCAGCAATCTTCAGGCATTCCGTGTTGTCCTTTGCGCTATCGCCGCTGCACACTAGCAGGCCCACGCCAGCTGCTATCGCTTCTTCAACGGCCTTGGCAGGATCCTCAAACAGGTTAAGGTGGCAATGCGCATCCGCAAATTCAACATTTTGCATGCCAACACCTAGTACCTACCCGCAGACGGGCTTCGGGAAAGCCCAATATTCGCCATTGTAGATTATCGGCGCAATGCATGTAACTGTTTCGTTGGAACTGGTTTTAAATTCAAGCGTGTAAGTTCCGCTTCCCTGCAGCTTCAGAACATTTGTGTTTATCTTGCACGCGTAGCTGTTGCATGCGCTTTTTACGTTGCTGTTTATTACTGTGTTGTTTATTAAGCCAATATCAGCAGCGGAAGCGTTCACGCGTTGCTCGACGAAATACATGTATGCTGTGCCGTTGGGCAGATTGCGATAGTGTAGCAACGCGCTTGCAGATGTAATTACTGAGCCGTTCTGTGCTATTGTATTGTTCATAGTTTCATTGGACAGCGATACGTTGAACGAACGTTCGTACGCCGCGTGCGAAGCGGCAAGCGCAAGCGCGCAGACTACTGCCACTACTGCAATTGCAGCTAAAAGCACTTTGCGGTTTTTTGAGGAGAAGCGCGCCAGCGCAGCATGCATGTTGGGCTTTTCGTCCTTTCCAAAGAACAGCGCAAAAGCCAGCAGCATGCCAAACGTAGTGTAATACGTAATGATAGAGTGGTCCAAAAACAGGAACGGCAACATGCTAAATACCGGTATTAATTGCTTTTTGTTGTGAAATGCGAGCAGCAGCGAAGACACGACCAGCACAGCCACGAACAAAATCAAATACGCGCCGAGCGTTATTCCGTATCCTTTAAGTATGGCAAACCCAAACGGCGACGTTGCCGATGGCATCGGACCTGATAGGGGCAGAAGTATCGAAGACAAAAATGCGACAGGCTTCGTTGCTATAAACCACGAGCTTATCGCCGCGAAAAGCAGCGCTGCCAGAGCAAGCTGCTTTAAGGCGTGCCGCATGCCGCGATTGAGCGCAAGATAAACAACAAGGAATAAAATCGGTACCCAAAGCAGTTCCTGCATCGCAATGCCAAGCCCAAGAAATGCCCACGCGTACTTTGAATTTATCTTTTCGTATGCGATTATTAGCAGGGCAACCATTAGCAGGTCTTGAACCGCTGAGATAAATGCTATTGCTGCTGCAACTATGCAGAACAGTGCGAGCGAGGGCCTTAGCCTGTCTTCGCGTTCCCTGGTGAAAAATAACGCCAGCAGCATTACAAACAAGTATGCCGTGAATGTTATTAGAAAACTTGCAGTTTCAGATCCATGAAATTCAAAAGCGACCAAATAAAACGGCATGAACGACAGCAAAAAGAGCGGCGGATACTGCAATGTTCCTAATATTGTGTTTTTTACCGATACCGTAGGTTCGAACTTAGAAGCGTTGTAAAATATTTGCTTTGAAAACGAAATGCCATACGGATTGACGCCTTGCATGAGCATGCGTGCGCTTTTAACTGCTATAAACATCTCATCGTTCATGCCTATGCCTTTGAAGATGAGATTAGAAGCATAATACAAAAGCAGCAGGATTAGAGCTATGCCCAGCAGCGCCATTGCCATCGGTTTGTTTTCCGCGTAGAAGTATGCGCCGATCGAGATGAGAAACATTGCCGGAATAAGTATGAGCAGCGCTATGCTCAGCATTTCTGTCAAAATGGCCACGTTTGCGGCAATGGCCTTTGGCGCTCCTGAAGCATAGATTGTAAAAGCAAACAAAGCGAGCGCAGCTACGAACAACAGGCTAAGGTCGCGGTCGTTCCTATTGCCCACAGCGAGCGCGTATGCAAAAGCGATAAACAACGCCGAAAACGCAGCGAAAATCAGATATTCCGTGCCGCTAAGAAACGCATACAGGTATTCTGCGCTGTCGCCAGCTATGAAAAACAAAAACAACAAAAATAACTCAGCAGCCTGGAGCTTGCTTATTCTCGCAAACCTGCCACTGCCCCTGTGAAAGGTCTTTTTCATAAAATGCATTCATTCAGCAAGCTATGCTGATTGAGCTGCCGCCTGCTGCAGCGCCAAGCCCGGTAATCATCGTTACCAAAGGCGTTGCAATTATGAACAGTATCACTGCTACTATGCCTGCAAATAGCATGCCCATGGCCCAGCCTTGCATACTTTGCCTAAGGTTGCCTGCTGCGGGCAAGAAGTGGCCAACAGCATAAATAACTCCGCCAAGTATGAACAGCACTATGGCTAGAACGCCTACAATGGCTCTTACGAATCCGACTATGCCACAAAGTACAGACAACACAGATGCCTGCAAGGAACTTTGTGCAAAGACAAGGCTTGTCAGTATTCCGAGTGCTGAAAACAGGTACAACAGTGCCCTCATATTTGGCAATTTCACGTAATCACGCTTTATCTATATCTTACTGAGCATTTAAATAGTTTTCCATATTTGCGGCTTTGTTGAAAAAGTCAAATTTTGTTGATAAAGTCTTAAAAATGTTGATAAAGTCTGACTAAATCAACGAAGCCTATATTTGCCGCATTGCTAGTATGGCAATGCTTTGCTAACAATTTTCGGCTTTTCAGAAAACTTCGCCTTTTTAGACACGCTTGTGCTGTGCCTTTAGCCTAGTGTGGCTATTATGCCGTCTATTATGCCTTTTACGCCTATGCCGCCAGTCGCCCTTACTACTATTCTATGGCTCAGCACGGGCTTTGCAAGAGCCTTTATGTCGTCCTTGCTTACCTCGGTTCTGCCGTGGATTAGGGCGCGTGCCTTGCCGCATTGCATGAAAGCGATATCCGCCCTCGGGCTTGCGCCCATTACTACATGTATGTCTGTTCTTGTTGCGGCAACGAGCTTTGTTATGTACTCTGCCACGTCATCCGGCAATCTTACGCTATTCACTTGTTCCTGCATGTGCAGCACGTCCTCTATGCTCATTATCTGCTTTATTGTATACTCGCTGTTCTGCTCCTTTATCCTGAGCATCTGCACCTCGTCCTCCTGGCTGACATAGCCTACTTCTATCCTGAGCAAGAACCTATCTGCAAGGACCTTTGGCAGGGGCACAGTGCCTTCTATATTGAGCGGGTTTTGCGTCGCGTATGCCACAAACGGCTTAGCGAGTTGCATAGTGACATTGCCTATGGTTACCTGCCTCTCAGCTAATGTTTCGAGAAACGCGCTCATTGTCCTAGGCTGCATTCGGTTGAGTTCGTCCACAAGCAGCATGTTGGTGAATATGGGCCCTTTTGCTACCTTGACCTCGCCGTTATCTGCATAGGCATAACCTATTATGTCCTTGGGTTCGAGATCTGGCGTTCCCTGTATGCGCTTAAAATCCGCCTTTATCGTGTCTGCGAGCGCCTTTGCCATTGTTGTCTTGGCCACGCCTGGCACGCCTTCGAGCAGAGCATGGCCGCTGGCAAGAAGCGATAGGAACATGAGCTCTATTGTTTCTTCGTTGCCTGCAATCTGTTTTGAAACCTCTGCCTTTATTGCTTCATAAGCTTCTTTGGGTTCCAACAAAACACCGGTTTGACATTGCTGCCGTTATTACGTTGAACTAGCAAAAATAAATATAGAACGTTTATGCGGATTCGTTTGCGCTTTGCCATTGCCACGTAAATTCAGGATGGCTGACAAGCGCGTCAATGGCGTTTTCGGCAAGTTCGTGCGGTCCCGCGCACATTACCACGCTGTCGGAATCGCCTGCTCCTACGATCTCCCTGACAAACGATCTTTCATCTTCGTTTACGCGGTTATGGTAATCAGCATACACGAGCACGTCGTTTTGCTTTATGCTGCTTAGTACGCGCTCTATGGCGTTTTTTGGAGTGTTTGATGCGTTTATGGCAAGCACGCGCCCGCCGTTGCTTATGGCGTTGTAGATTGCTTCGTCCTTGGTGTTTACGAACGCGCTCGTCACGTCGAAAAGCACGTATTTGTTGCTAGCCGCGGTATTTCTGCGGCTTTTTCTAAGATATGTGCCGCCGAACGTGTCAAACTTTTGTATGACCATGCCTGCAGCGACAAGGCCGGCTATAATCAAGTAATATGGCAATATCGCTTCGCCCAGTATGAGATTTGCAAACAATATGGTTATGAATGGCGACAGGAAATACACGTTTGCCACTATTGTGGATTTTAGCATCCTGAATGCGCTATAGTACATGAACCCGACGAACACGTTGTATACAACGCCTATGTAAAGCAGGGCCACAATGTCCTTTGTAGCGAAAGCAGAAAAAGCCGCGCCGCTGATAAGTGCCGCTGCTCCAAAAAGCAGCATGTTGGCGAGGTTGAATATGAACATGCCGGTTATCATGTCAAACGAGTACTTTTTCACAAGCACTGTTGCCAGAGCGTTTGCAATCGCTATTATTACAACAAGCAGTATTATAGGCGCGTGCGCTATGCCCGAAAAACCTGCCGAGCCTCCCGTGAAAGCAAGGTAAATGCCCAAAACTCCCAAGGAAAGCGCAACCACCTGATATTTTGTCACCCTCTCCCGCAGCAGCGTTGGCAAAAACAGCAGCATGAGAAGAGGGTATGCCCTATACACGACTGTAGCAAGCGAAGCGCTAATGAACTTTTCAGCGTAAGAAAGCCCGAATTCCAGAAACGCATAGTTGAGCAGGCCTATGAGCGCCACAGCGGCAAACGACTTCGGGCTGCGAACGTACTGCACAATTCTTTCTTTGCGACCGGTTGCAAGCAGCACTGCAAAAGACGTGACAGCGCCTATTGCATACGCATAAAACAGAAACTGGGAAATGTTCAGCGTGCTGGCTATGTCTAGCATTACAGGCACGAGAGCTCCTAAGACCAGCGCAAGCACCAAGTACGTGTTTCCCAGCAGCCTAATGTTCATTTGCACGCCCGCTATTGATAATTCAATAAATTAAGTGCAGGGCAATGCTTATAAATGCCAGCATTTTATTACAATAATATAACAATTGTTTGTTAAATTGATAAGTGATGCAGTGGAGCCGATATATGAATTTCACAGCCGTTTTAACGATGCCTATAGCGCCGAGGCGAAAAGGATTCTGAGGCAGATTTCCAGTGATGCCAGGATATCCATTTCAGAATTGTCTAAGCTCGCAGGTGTTTCAAGGGTGACTGCCGCGAAAAAGCTCAAGATGCTCGAAAGCAAGCTGGGAATAAGGTATACGTTCGAGCCCAACGAACAGAAATTGGGCATTTCAAGCACGCACCTCATAGCCGTGAAGCTCGGCGAAATGCCGGACGAAGCCGAGCTGCTGAGGCTTTTCAGCCAATCATACATGCCGCAAGTGGTTGCAATTACTAGCGGCGACTATGATCTGCTTGTGTGCGCCATGTCGCTTAACAACAGCGAATACGCGCATTGGGACAAGAGCATGCAAATACTGCTGTCGAAATACGGCGTTATGTGGCAATCGTCGTGGGTTGTGCACAGGCAGCTCGGCTTTTTCCCTGTGCGGAACGAGCTTATAGACAGGCTCTCAATTGATCAAAGATCCAAGGACTTGCTAAAGCTGCTCAACGAAAACTCCCGAATGTCGTTTCAGGAAATGTCGCGAAGGCTTAACATGCACTTCAACACCGTTGCATACGCATTCAACAGGCTCATGAAAAGCGGCTACGTGCGCAGAACCACAATAGTAATGCCGCCGCAGGAAACATTCACGCTCATGTCGTTTTTTGCAAAATATCAGCCAACCGACGGCTACGAGGCAGCTTCGGCGCAAGCAAGGAAGGCCTTCATGAGTGATGACAAAGACTCGCTTGTAAGCAGATACATAATCAGCGCGCCACTCATAGGCAGCTATGACTTCTTCACGCTCGGCGCCTTTGACGATTATAAGACTGCACTTAGGCAAGACATAGCATACCACAAGGCGCTTTTCAAGAAGCACAGGATAAAAATGAAGCACGCGACAATATCCAAGGTTATACTTGGCGCATTGCCCATACGCAGTGTAGACACGGCCAAAGAATACAACACGATAGTGTGGAGCGCAAGCCAACAGGACCAAGCCAGTACCTGATTTGCAAAATAACAACTTTTATTGTAAAAATTTGCATAAAAAAGCACATATTTATATCTGGCAGCGCACAATACTTTTGTTCGGGCATGCTTATGCCACCACCCACCGCTGCCCGAATCTATTCCTTTTCTTTGCACGACGGCGTTGCGCGTGCTTTGAACAAACGTTATATAACTTTTGTCTTGCTAAATATTGCTGGTGTGTTTATGCTCGGTGATGTAGGTAAGAAAGAGCCAGTAACAGTTGCAGAGGCTCGCGAGATACTGGAAAAAAGGAGCAAAGAAGGCGAGCTCGGATACGAGCAGAAGCTCGCTTACGAGCATTCTGCAAAGTTTGCCAAGCTTAGCGCTAGCAAGGCCAGGGAGATGAAAAGCGAGCTTGTCGGAATGGGGCTCAGCGACATAGTTGCCACAAAGATTGTAGACATAATGCCCATAAACGTGGAGCAGCTTAAGCAGATTCTCATATTGGAGCGAAAGCCGGTTGAGGAAGGGCAGGTCAACGCGGCAATGCAGATTGTGGACAAGTACAGAGGCAAATAGCTTTGCCGGTGGTAAAAATGGAACAGGAGCCTAACGAAGAGCTTGAGGAATATGCGCGCGTATTGGATTTCATGCCTAGCGGCAAGTCCTCTTCGCTAAGGTCCGAGCCTGTGGCGCAGCTTGTCGGCGAGAGCAAGTTCACGCTGCTCGAAGTTGCAACGAAGACTAGGGACATAAAGATAGGCGAGCGCGTTTACATAGGCAGAGGCGAGCGGGACAAGGTGCTCCAGATAAAGGCAAGAATAACGTATAACGACCTTACAGAAACTGCTAAGAACCAATTGCCGATAGAAATTGCGAACATAATAAAGCAGAATGAGGCAAGATTTGTCAAAATGTTCAACACAGCCGGGCCCATAAGCATGAGGCTTCATGCGCTAGAGCTTCTGCCCGGCATAGGCAAAAAGCATCTTGAAGCAATACTCAACGCAAGGGACGAGAAGGAGTTCGAGAGCTTCGAGGATTTGTCGAAGCGGGTGCCGCTGCTGCAGGATCCAGTCAAGCTGCTTACGGAGCGCATAATAGACGAGCTCAAGGGCGGCAGCAAGTTCTATATATTGACAAGACCGTACAAGGCGCAGTAGCGCCGGCGCTTGTCATTTCTTTTGCGGGTTGAGCGCCAGCCCCTGCAAGTACACCTCGGAAGAAAGCTTGTATCTTGATACAGTGTGCGTTATTACCCTGCCCCTGCCCTCGAATTTTGCAAGGAATAGGCCTACGCCGCCGAAAAGCGCACTTTTTATGTTGTCGACAAACGTTATTTTGTAGCTAACCCCTGCGTCAAAGCCTGCAATGTGCCTGGGGTCGACCTCAAGCGGTTTGGTGCCGTCCAGGTTGTGCAAGACGATGTTGCCAGTAACGTGCAGAAACACTGTGCCTGGGCCCGTGAACTTCTGCAGGAAAAAGCCGGCTCCGCCGAACATTGCCGCGCTTATATTAACTGCCTGCATAGAGAACTTTACCGATTCGGTTGCCGCAAGAAACGCCTTGTCTTCCGCGAGGAACTCCTCGCCAGCTTGCAACTCTACGGGAAACACCTTGCCCGGCAGCACGCCGGCAAGCAGCAGGTCCCCTTCCTTTGAGCCTGGCTCTACTTGAAAATCCGTTACAAAAGCAGACGCGCCTGCAGCGCTGCGCTCTATCGCCCCAAGGATCCCGCCTTTCATCCTCGGCACCATCTTGACGTTTTCGTGCTTGCTTACCAGTTTGCCAGCGTCGGCATATACGGAATCGCCCTCGTCGAGCGTAAGCTTGAGTGCCTGCATATTTTCTCCGATGATTGCATACTGCATGGTATCACAGTAAGCAATGCAAGCGATAAAATAATAAACGCTCGTGACATCCACCCACCCATAAATGGTGTGGGCTTAATTTGCACCATGCAGTTATTGTACTAATGCGAATAAAGCCCCACACCGTTTCGGGCATATGCCACAACGCTCGATGTTTTGTGGTGTTTTTGGCAAGTTTCAGCAAGCTATTTATTATTAAACTGAACAAGCATATTGCCTGATATGTGATGAAACGAGGTATTTCTGATTAGTGATGAAAAATCAGTATGACTTTGCAAAGTTGGCCATATACGCTGCCTTTTTGCCGCAGTACACGCACGTTGCATCTGGCTTGAGAATGCTCTGGTCGAAAGGAATGTTTGTTATCTTTGCCCCTGTCTCCTCTTTTATTTTGGCTTCGCACTTCGAATCTCCGCACCACGGAGCTTGTACTATCCCTTTCTTCTCCTTTAGCACCTTTTTCAGCGCATCGTAGTCTGACACAACATGGGTATTCATTTTGATGAATTTTTCGGCCTTTTCATAAAGGTTTTCGTGCAATGCATTTAGCAGCATGTTTATGTGTTTTGCAACATCTGCTTTGCTTGCGCTAGATTTTTCGCCATTGTCTCTTCTTACGCAAGTTACTGTGCCGTGCTCTGCTTCCTTGGCGCCTATTTCAATCCTTACTGGCACGCCCTTAAGTTCGTACTCGTTAAACTTGTAGCCTGGCGAATAGTCTGGGCTGCTGTCAAGCTTCACCCTGAAGCCGCTGAGAATCGATTTTATTTCGTTTGCGTAATCCAGTATTTTATTTTCCTGGCCTTTCCTGAATATTGGAACTATTACTACTTGCCAACGTGCAAGCTTAGGCGGTAGCACAAGCCCTTTGTCGTCGCCGTGCGTAGCGACCATGATGCCAAGCTCGCGCGTGGATATGGCGTATGTGTTCTGCCAAGCATATTCGTACTTGCCTTCCTTGTTTAGAAACTTTATGTCGAAAGCTTTTGCGAAGTTCTGGCCGTCGTTGTGAAAGTCTGGGCCTTGTATGGCATAGCCGTCTGGCATCAACTGCTCTATGCTATAGCTGTGCAGGGCTCCAGCAAATTTTTCACTATCGCTTTTTATGCCCGGTATTCCAGGAAGGGCAAAATACTCTTTCAGCACTTTCTGGTAAGTGCCCAACACAAAGTCTCTTTCTTTTTCCGCTTCTTCCCTGCTCGCGAAGACGCTGTGGCCCTCGTTCCAAAGGAACTCCCTGCTCCTTATGAACGGCGTCGGATGCTTGAATTCCCAGCGCACTACGCTGTTCCACTGGTTGTAGCGCATGGGAAGGTCGCGCCACGACCGTATCCATTTCGCAAACGAAACGTACATTATGGTTTCTGAAGTGGGTCTTACTGCCAGTCTTTCCTCGAACTTCGAGCTGCCTCCTTCTGTTACCCATGCAACTTCCGGAGTGAAGCCCTTGAAATGCTCGGCTTCCTTTTTAAGTAGGTGCTCTGGTATGAAAAGGGGGAAGTACGTGTTTTCCACGCCATCTGCGCTGAGCAGTTTGTCTACCGCGCTGGCCGCCGTCTGCCAGGCAAAATATGCCGCAGGTCTGAACACCAGCATGCCAGATACTGCACTGTAATCTATAAATTCAGATTTTATGAGCACATCGGTATACCACTCTGAAAAATTGCTCTCTTTTTTGGCACTTATACCAATAGCGGCTTCTTCGGTCACAGTTCCACCAGTTTTTCAAGCCTGTATTCTAAGCTCTTATTATCTTTGAACAAAACAGATTTTATACCTGTGGCTCTTGCCCCTTCCACATTCTTCGGGTCGTTGTCTATGAAAACCGCTTCTTCTGGTTTTATGCCGATTTTGTTAAGCACAGTTCTGAATGCTATTGCCTTGGGTTTTGCACGGCGTAGCACGCATGATGCGAACTTATAGTCAAAAAGCGAGTCATATGGCGCGAGCATTTTTCGCATAAGCACATACACTGCAAAATCTACGTTGGAAAAATATGCAATCTTGTATTTTGGCTTCAGCTTTCTTATCGTGCCTATCGTTTGCTTGTTTATTTTTGCGTTTTCCGCGAAATTTTCAGTCCATTGCACGTCTCTTTCGCTTATGCCAACGGCGCCTGCTACGCCCTTGTAAAATTCCCGGCTTGAAATCTTTGCCTCGTAGAATAGCGGTAGCAGCTTGCACTCTATTCTGCGCTGAATTTCTTTAGCGTCTATGCCTGTTTTCTTTGCCAAGTAACCAGCGTAATAGTCCGTGAAGTTGTTGTACTTTATTATGACTCCGCCCACGTCAAAAATTATTGT
>JBMFTS010000005.1:0-27130 GCA_049966915.1 Candidatus Micrarchaeia archaeon | reverse complement strand
GCTTCTGGCAAGCCGGTTTTGCTCTGGATTGTAATGTTTATATAATCCGCAGGCTCTAATTCTAGCGTTTTGAAGTTGCCAATAACGTTGTACCAACTTTTATCTACATCTCCGTAAATGGGATAGCCAGAAGAAAACGATTTTGTGCTGGTATACTGTTTTCCAATATCAAGAAGCAAAGGCACGCGGTCCACGCTTGACTTTCTTATTTCATTCCCACCGTTCAAATCGCTAAAAACGGTTTCTATTGTTTTCCTATCATATCCTAAATAAATAATCGCAATTTGGCCCATGTTTCCTTTTAGATCAAAGTATCTTTTATTTACATATTGTATCATTTTCGTATATGCCGAAGCCTCGCTGTTGTTTCTTATCAATTTTTTAAATTCGTTTTTTATGTCTTCTGCGTGCTCGAGCCTTTTTAGTTTCGTGAAATCTCCATAAGCGATTTTGTACGGAACTTCGTCGTCTGTTTCGCGCGACTTGGTCAAAAGATATAAAGTGCCAGAGGCGTTGTCATTGCGTTTTATTATTACGCCCACTTCTGAAAGCGCATAATCCCCAAAAAACATAAAATCGTTTATTCGTTCCAGCGTGTTGTCTGTGTTCACGAAGAATGCTTCATATTCTCTGTCTTTTATTTTTACATAAATCGGCTCAATGAGTTTATTTCGGTCATCTTTGCCGGCAAATAACATGCCAGATATCGTTTCCAGGTCGCTATTTTCTTCGCCAAGATAGATGACTACGCGCGATTGCGAAGCCAATGCGCTTGTTGCTTTTGCATGCAGCAATGCAATAAGGGATGACACGGTAACGCTTTCTGCTTTCTTTTCAATTGTCGCTACCACATACCCATCTTTGTTGTAATTATGTTTCAAACGCACTTTCTATAAACCTGTTCATGCTTTCCGGATTTGTGACCAAATCGTGCAACCTTTCTATGTGCCTTTCCACGCGCGCGCGCGCTTTGGCTAGCTCTGCTTCTTGGGGTTCTACAAAGGCATAACTTGTCTCGTTTGGATCGGCAAACATGCCTCTCAGTCCGATGTACGCTATCGCGGTCTTTACTTTTTCTGCCGGCACGCCGTGCGCCGCAGCATACAATTGCCTATAGAGCGCAAGCTGCTCCATGTGCTCCTGCTCGATCTCTTCATTTTTGCGCATATCTGTTTTGTAATCGAGTATCAAGATTTCGCCTTGTTTGTTTTCGAAAACCGCATCTAGCACGCCCAAGGCCTTGACGTCTTTCCAATCGGCCCATTTTTGCAGGCCGAGACTGCCGGCGACGCTTTCGAGTGGCGTTTCTACGCGCTCCTCTGCAGCAATTTGCGCGAAGCCCATTTCAGTTAGGGTTTGCGCTATTTGCCTGGCGTTTTTCAAGTACTCGCCCACTTCCTTTTGCTTTTCCTCTGTCAGCGCCTCCCCTCTGGTCATCGCCTCCAGTGCCTTGTGTACGTCGCTGCCAAGTTTCATGGCTTCGTTGCGGTCACTGATTCCCAATATGAAATCTCTGAGCTCTTTGGGCTTGTTTATCTTGCTCAGCAAAGTGAACGATATCGTATTGAGATTTGCGAAGAAATTTTTGACAAACGCCTTTACGTCTGAAATATCCTCGTAAGGCAGCTCAAACGCCCTGTTCTTTAAAGGCGATGGCGTGCTTGCGCTTGCCGTGCGTCTGTGCGCGCTTTTAAGCCCGAAGCTTGCTGCATTGTCTGTTACAACTATGAGCTTGCCTTTGTTTGTGTCAAGCTTTCCCGAGACGCTGTTCAGCTCGGTTTCGAAGCTTGGGCTGAGCATCCGCCTGCCACTTGCCTGCGCTATGGCATCAGCCACGGCTTCGGCAACAGTATGGCTGCTTTGCCACTCCTTTGCCACAAACACGATGGTCACTAATTTTGCCAATTGCCTGTTGTACGGCGTCGCTACGGTTATGCCACTGGCATGACCTGTGTCTGACCTGTACTCGTACGGCTCCGAAAAATCGACTACCTTGAGCCATGCGACAACGTCAGAAAGGTTTGAGCGATCAAAGAAAGGAAAAGCCTCTATGGCTTCTGCAACCTTTTCCAGCGTTTTGATTCTGGAAATGTTGGTTGCGAAGCCGCTTGATTGCCTTATCCTGTCTCTAAGCGTTTTTGCGAGATCGTCTTTCGTTTTGATGCCGGTTCTGAGGTTGAAAAACTCGCTAAACTCTTCCACATTCTCGCCTTTGAGGTACTTTTCTGTTTTATTGAGCCACGCACGCATAGGCACTGGGGAAAGAGTGCTGCGTATCGCTTTCGAGATTTTTTCCCTGTCGTCGTCTTCGCAAAGCAGCCCTTCGACAAACGAAACGGCGTCGTTCAAGGCATTGTCATCAGTAGTTATCCTGGCCAATGCCGTGTGCGGTGTGCGCATTTGATTTAGTATGCTAGAAAGATTCTGCACTTGATAGTTGAATCTCGCAATAATGCCAGCTGGCTTTTCGGATTCTGCGGCTATTTCCGAAGCAACTTTTTCGAGATCTTGCTTTCCAGTTTCAACCACTAAGATTTCGGTTTCTGCTGTGCTCCTGGCTTTGCCCTTGTCCAAATCAAACCGGAACTCTTCGGTGTTTAAATAATAGTCGATTTTGTCTCTGCCCAGTGATTTGAGCTCTTTGTCTGCTCCGATAAAGCCAAGCAGCGTTTCGTCTGAAGTAGTCATAAACACTGTGGCACCGCGTTCTTTTATTCTGAATATCATCTGCTGCTGCACAGGCGTGAAGTCGCTCAGGCCAAGTGCAAAGACATATTTTTGTTTTATGTCAGCATCGAAAGCCTTAGCCATGTCCTGCATGTCTATATATCCTTGGTCTTTCTTGAAATCCCGGTAAGCCTTGGCAAATTTTATGAAAAGTCCTGCAAAGGCGCGTATATCCTCTTTGCTCATTTTGCTCTTGAAAGTGCCTTCTGCGTATATTTTGTTTTGTTCCGAAATTGCTTCAAGCTTTTCATAAATCGCTCTTTCGCTTGCCGCAAGCGGATCTATGCCGCTGGCGTAAAGTAGCTCAAGCGCTGCAGCCATGGATTTGGCTTGCTTGGTCCTTTCAGGTTCTTTGACCTGCGGCATGCTCTTATACGCTATGTACGCCGACATTTGCGGCGTCATGATTTTTTTGAAGTTCTGTACAGATTCGCGCAATAGCTGCGTGGGCGTGGTTACTTCCGCATTTGCTGCGAACTCCTGCCTTATCCTGTTTTCCATGGCCCTGTCGGGCACAACAAAAATAACGTTCCGGCCTTGTTCCGTCAGCGCCTTTGCTACCTCGAGTGCAGTTTCATTGCACGCTTCCATGTACTTGAGGCTTTTTGCATTAAGGCGTATGCTTGCGCCTTTGGACAAGCGCTCAAGCAGCTCGTCTTCGATGCCGCGTTTCAAATATGCGTCAAGAGTGGCGTTGCCTTTTGCAGACATATATCTACCAAATTACATAACTCCGGCAGCATATTTATTTGTTGTTATTTGAGCTCTGTGTTTGGCTAACTATGGAAAATTAGCCGTATGCAGCAATCCTCTGTCGCGTGTCGTTGTAGCTGTCTTTGTCTATCCTTTTTGCGTTTATTATCTGTTCGATTGTTATGCTTTTGATTTTGCCCATTTTATCTGCAAACTTCTTGTCGGGCGCAAATGGCAGAATTACGCGGTCTCCGCCATGTCTATCCGGAAACGCCACCGCATAGTTGAGTTCTTCTCTTCCATACTCACTGCTCCTTGTCTCTTTTTTCTCCTCGTTGATTAGCATCTGATTGACTCTTAGCTGGTTCCAGCCAGGCCAAATTATCCTGAAATAGTTGTCCGGTTTGGTTTTGAAAAGACACCTTTCTAGAGATAGGTCGTATTCGCTGCGGCTTGGCGCAAGGAGCCATCTTGTAAAGTTTTTGTGAAACTTGTTTTTTGTCGCGGGTTCCATGTCTGACAGATTTTCCAACTCTGCGTGCATTAGCACCTTTGTTTCTTCGTAGTCTGCGTCTTCACCGGGTAGCATCTCGGAGAAATGAGCGTATACGAACGTTTTGCCCTTATGTTGAACAATAATAACAGGCATGAGTGCTTCATCCGCTTCTTGCAAGCTTGCTGAAAAGCTCTCTTTTGGCACTTCCACAGGCTTGCCGCCGTCAAGAATAAATAGTCTGTTTTTGTCCTTTTGGGATTTAAGCATTATTACGTCATATACGCCAGCATCAAGGTCTGCATTTTGCGCTGTTGCAAAAACGAAATAAGTATTGTTCGAATTTTTATTGAAGCCTACTGTTTCTATTATGTTTTTTGACCACGCTACTATTTTGACGCTGGTTTTTGCGCCAAACTCGCTGAATAGCTCTTCTGCAAGTGTTTCTGTGTCGCCCCGCCTGACAAGGTCTTTTAAATCAGCCACGGCGATTGTCATTTACCCAATTTATTTTCCTGATTTAGATTTATAAGTCTTTTCTGCAATTTCGGACTTTCTGTGGTCTATTTCCATAAGGTTTCTATAAGTAGAGCAACACCCGGCGCTATGTTGGCAGAAATTTGTACAACATGCGCCGCTCTTTTCAACAAATACACAAAACAAACAGGGATGTTTAAAAGCTTAACAGAAGAAGATTGATCGTGGGCACATGAGGTCTGATCTGGAAAGCAACGCCATGCCGTCTGGAAAGGAATCGCAGATATTGGTAAGGGAAGTAATGACCTCGCCTGTTGTTACTGCTTTCGAAAATTCTAGCATAAAAGACATCGCCAAGAAGATGAAGTCTTACGATGTTGACACAGTGGTAATAGTAAACAAGGAAAACGAGCCGGTGGGGCTTGTAACAGAGGGCGACATAGTGCGCAGGCTTCTTTCGAAGAAGCACAACCTGTGGTTTACCAAGGCAAAGCACGTTATGAGCAAGCCGGTGCTCACAACCAACAGCGAAACAGCAATAGATGAAATAATTGAGACAATGTCAAGGAAGAAAATAAAGAGAATCTGCGTGGTTGATGATACTAACAAGCTGATGGGCATTGTCACGCAAACAGACATACTTGAAAACACGAGTTATCTTATGGGGCTCTTGCGGGAAATGCTCGAAGCAGGGTATGGCGATAGCGCGTTGAACGCTACTGGGCTGGAAAAGATCTGAGCACCTCGTCGCTTTTCGCAGTTTTATATAGCGGCTAGCGCCGCGCTTATCTGGGGCATGAATAGCGCCGGCATTACGCCTATTATTATGGTGGCGCACGCAAGCAGCAACACAGCGTAAAGCGCGCTTCTCGGTTCCTGCCTGTACGGCTCTACTGCTCTAGAAGTGTTGAAGAATACGCGCTCGGCGAGCCAGAACATGAACAGGCCTATAAGCACAAGCCCAAGCAGTGGCGCAAGAAATACAGGACCGAAGGCATGTACTGCGCCAGAAAATACCAGCAGGTCTCCGATAAAGCCGCTAGTGAGCGGAATGCCTAGCATGGCGAACGAGCCGAACAGGAACGAGTAAGCAATGCTGCTCATGCTTTTGGCAACGCCTCTTAGCTTGGATATGAGCACTGTGCCGAACGACTCGTCAAGCGTGCCGGCAATGAGAAACATCAGCGCTATTACTATTCCGTGGCTGAACATTGCGTAGAGCGCCCCGGCATAGCCGAGCGCGTTTCCGGCAGAAAGCCCGAGCGCGACAATGCCCATGTCCACCATGCTGGCATAGGCCAAGGCCGTCTTTAGGTTTGCTTGCCTGATGGCCACAAATCCTGCATAAACGGCCGAGAAAGCGAATATTATGGCTATGTATGCCGAGTACTGCGATGCCACTGGCAGCATTAGAAACGCAAGCAGCATGCCGTAGCCGCCGAACTTCGCCATCGCCCCTGCAAGCACCATGGTGCCTGATGCAGGCGCCTCGGAATAGGCATCAGGAAGCCACGCGTGCAATGGAAATACGGGCATTTTTATCATGAACGAAAGCAGAAGAAGCGAAAGTATTAGCGTTTGCATGCCCTGCGGTATAAGCTTCGCAGTGCTGAGCGCAGTTCCTATGTCGAATGTGTGCGCAGGCAAGCCCGAGTATATCAGCATTATGCCTATGAGAAGAAGCATGCTCGAGGCGAGCGAGAAAATAAGAAACTTTATCGATGCGTATCGCCTGTTGTAGCCGCCAAAAGCGTATATTACGAAAAACATGGCTATCTCGCTAATTTCCCAGAACACGTAAAGCATTACGAAATTGCCTGCGAGGAAAACGCCGAAAGTAGAAGCGGAAATAAGAAGCAGGAGCGCGTTGTATAGCTTTTGCGATTCTTTTATGAAATTTCTTGCAGAGAGTGCAGCAGCAGCCATCACCACGCTTGTCATGAGCGCAAGCACCTGGGTGAACGCATTCATGCCGAATGACAAGCCGATGCCTATGCTCGGCAAGTATGCGAAACTTGCAGAGAGCGCGGCGAACCCGAAGACCCTGGCAAGCGCCATTGCCGCTATTACAAGGGCGAGTTCTGCAACCGCAGAAATGGCCGAAATGGCAAACGAGTATCGCTTGCCAAGCAGCGCAAGCGGCACAAGAAACGCCAATGGCAACAAAACTATTAAAGGTATTAGCAGCATGCACTCGCACATAATGCCCATTTGGTAAATAAAAAACTTTCTAATGCCAGAACGGGCATGACAGGCATTTGGCGTGCAGAAAATAAGTCCTGCTTTTCCGAAGAGCCGTCATAGTCATACGATGTCTATGCTTGCTTCCGGATAGCCCATCTGCTCCAGGGCCTTCTTGACTTCCTCCTTGTGGTCTCCTTGCAGCTGTATTACGCCGTTTTTGCTGGTGCCTCCGCAAGAAAGAGCAGTTTTGAGTTCTTTTGTTGTTTTTTCAAGCTCGTCGCCGGTTAAGCCTTCAACAACAGTCATGAGTTTGTTGAACTTCGCCTTTTCGGTATACACCTTTATCTTCTTTGTAGTGGCTTCCCTATCAAGTATGTCGCACACGCAAAGTTCTTTAGGCAGGCCGCACCTCGGGCATATCTCAGACATTACTCGCTGACACCTCTTTGCTTTAGCAATGTTTTCACTTGTGCTATTGTTCTTTTCATCTCCCTTATCTTCGACCTTTTCGTCTGTACGCCGGTGCTTGCTATCTTTCGCCTTTCTATGGAAAGGTCAAGCTCAAGCTGCTGAAGTTTGCCCTTCAGCGCTTCAGGAGTCAAGGATTTCAGATCGTTTATATGCATTATCCTCACTTTTGATTTTCAAGATATTTATTTGTTGCTGTCGGTGCTTGCCGTGTTTTCCTTTGCTTCGCCGCTGTCTTGCTGCGCTTGTGCCTTGTCGTTCGCGCTTGCCTGCGTTCCGGCTTCGTTTGCGTGCATGCCTTCAGCCTGCTCCGCGGAAATTTTGGCAGAAGCGCTGCCTTCTATTATTTCTGCTTGTGCTTTCTTTTCCTTCTTTCTGGGCTTCGGAAACACGGTGCCAGGCTTCACTATTCTTACAAGTATGCCTATTGCCCCGTATTTAGGGTATGCGGCTACGCTTGCGCGCTTCGCCAGCTTTACCACGTTTCCTGCTTTCGGTATGTAGCCCTGCCTCACTTTTATCTGCCTCGCTTTTGCGCCCTTCGCCGCAAGCTTGCCAGTCGCAACTATCTCTGCGCCCATGGCCCCGTTCGACATTATTTCGTTAAGCACAGAATGAAGTAGGCTTCTTGCGTTTGCCCCGCGTTCGAGCGCGTTTGCTATATAGCGCGCAACAAGCCTTGGCTCCAGCATTGTGTTGCCTACTTCAGCCACGCTTATCTGCGGGCTTTCTATCTTGAACCTCTCGCTTATTGTCTTTGTCAGCGCGTTTATTGTCTCGCCGCCCCTGCCTATTACCCTTCCGGGGTTAGTTACCCACACTGTTATGCGCGTCAGCATCGGGGTTTTCTGTATTTCTATGTCTGAAAAGCCGGCTTTGACCAGCGTTTCCTCCAGATACTTGCTTACTTGTGCCTTCACTATTGCGTCTTCTATAAACTTTCTTTCAATTGCCAAACAAATCACCCTGTTATTTTGCTGCCCGCGCTGGCAACATCGTGTGCCTGCTTCTGCTGCGTCGATTTCGCCATGGCGGCTTCAGCAGCCATTTTGTTCTCTGCGCGCTCGGCCGGCTTTGCCGGCTTAGCTTCCTGCTTTTGCTCCTGCTTCTGCTTCTTGGCCGCGCCTTTCTGCTTTGCAGCTTCAGCATATTTCGCTTTTGCAACGTGTATTTTTCTGGGCTTCTTGCCGACGTCTTCCGGGCTTGCGAGCGCAATTTCTATTTTGGCGTATTCTATGTCGCTGTGGACCCTCGCCGAGAAGCCGTACATGCCCCTGCCCCACGACAGGCTGCCTTTTGACGGGTATCGCCTTTCTATGTGCGTTTTGTTTGCGGTCGCATACGCAACTATCGCGTTGTCTTGGTCTATGCCCTTTGCCTGCGCGTTTGCTATGGCGTTTACCAGCACCTTCTTGACCTCTTTCGCTGCATTTACCGGATACGCGCCCTTGCTTCCGCCAAGCTCGTGCCTTGCGCCCATGCGCTTGTTGAAGCGCTTGAAGCGTATCGGCATGGCCTTGGCCGCTATGGCATCCAGCGCGTTTTCAGCATCTGTCACCTTTGCGTACCTTATTGCATCGCAAACAGCGCAGAGGTCTTTGTAGCTGGCGTTGACGTCGTACGCTTGCGCGTATGCCAGCTTGTCACTTGTTTTGAACGTGTATTTGTGCATCACTTCACCGCCAAGAACTTGCTGCCTCGCGTAGCCCTTATGCCAGGCGCAGAGTGCATGACGCGCTTTACAGTGAAAGCGTATTCGCCGAGCCTGTGGCCTATCATTTCCGGAGTTATGCTCATTTCCTTGAACTCCTTGCCGTCGTGTATGCCGAAGCGCAGTCCGACCCACTGCGGCAATATCACTGCTTCCCTTATGGTGGTTTTTATTACCTTGTTGCTGTTCTGCTTCTTCGCCTTTTCGACCTTTGCTATCAGCTGTTTGTATTCGAAGCCCATGCGCATTATGCTCCTGCGCTCTCTCGCGCCTACTAGCTTTGCAAACTCGCTCGGGCTCATTGCTTCGAGCTCCTCAAGGCTCTTGCCCCTGTATACAAATGTTCTTGCCATAATCAACCACGCTTCTTCCTGCCTACGCGCCTTGCGGCTATGCTGCCGACTTTGGCGCCAGGCGGCGCATTTCTTGAAACCATGCTTGAATATCCTTTATGGTGCTGCTTGCCGCCAAACGGGTGGTCCACGGGGTTCATTTTTACACCCCTGTTCACGGGCCATTTTGCATTTATGGCGTGCATGATGTAATGGCTCTTTCCTGCTTTTATGATTGGCTCTGTTATTGCGCCCCCTCCTGCTGCTACGC
Organism: Candidatus Micrarchaeia archaeon; assembly: GCA_049966915.1. Taxonomy (GTDB): domain Archaea; phylum Micrarchaeota; class Micrarchaeia; order Micrarchaeales; family CABMGC01; genus JAGDXZ01. Next base: position 17,774 of record JBMFTS010000005.1, on the reverse strand, counting down.
CTATCTCTGCTCTGCAATCCCCGCTAAGCTCAACTGTCTGCTTGCTCGGCAGAAGCAGCGTGACGGTGCCTTCGCCGTGCGAGACCACAGTGGCATATGAGCCTGCAGCGCGCGCTATCTTGCCGCCGTCGCCAGGTCTGAGCTCCACGTTGCACACAAAAACGCCATCTGGTATATTGCCAACGGGCAATATGTTCCCCAGGCTTACGCTTGCGCTGCGGCCTTCCTGAATTCTGCTGCCTATGTATATGCCTTCAGGCGCTATAAGCACGGCTTCCGAATTGTCAGAATATTTGACGCGCATGAGCGGCGCGTTGTGCAGCGGGTTGTCTATAAACTCGAGCACCTCGGCGTCTAGCGCGCCTTCTATCCTGCGGTTGGGCAAAGCAGTGTCTACCTTGCCGCTTTTAGGCGGCTTGGTATACGCATTGCTGCCTTTTCCTCGCCTTCTTTGCCTCAATCGTTTGCCCATTTGATCACTTACAACAGCTTGAGCTTTAGCGCAAGGTCGCTAGCCTTGTACGCCTTGTCAAGCTTTACATACGCCTTTTTGCTGTTTGTGGCGCTTATGCCTATGTTCACGCTTGCGACTTTTACTGCAAACTTGCTTTCAAACTCCTTCTTTACCTGCTGCTTGGTTGCGCCAAGCGCAACAATGAAAGTAAGCGTGTTGTCTCTGTCTACCATTGTTATTGCCTTTTCTGTTGCAAGCGGATACATTAGTACGCCCATGCAATTACCTCTTTGCCAGCGCCTCTGCAAGGCCCTTTATGGCAGGCTCGGTCCATATGGCAAGCCTTGGCTCGCCGCCAGGGGCAAGCTTTGCTATGCTCATCCTGTCTATCTGCACAACGTCTATGCCCGGTATGTTTCTTCCGGCGCGCTCCAGCATGCTCGCATCCTTCGCTATAATTACCGCGCTCTTTCTGAAATGTCTTGCCTTGGACAGCCTTTTAAGCCCTTGCCTTAGCCTTGGGTCGTGCGACCTTTCAAGGTCGTTGCCTAGGCCAAGCTTTTTCAATGCAGCATAAAGCTCTTTTGTCTTTCCTATCCGCTCGAATCCGGCTTCTACTACAATCGGCAATGCACCCTTGAACGAGTGGCGCTTGCTTATCGCTTCCGCGTTAGCCGTTGCAGATATTGCCATGGCCATTGCCTTGTCATACTCCTTTTTGTTTATGCGTTCAACAATCCTTTTTTCTACTTTCGATGGATGGGCGCGCCTTCCTTTCCTTGCCGAAGGTATTCTTCGCACCTCTCCCATTGCGCCTTTGGCAAGCTTCTGCCTCGGCCTTATTGCAACGCCCATGTGCCTTAATGTTCGGTAAGTGCTGTATCTGCCCACATAAGTTGCCGAGGTGCGCAGGCCGGCAAGCCTGTCTCTGCCCTGTGGCTGGTATTCGCGGCTCTGCTCGCTAAGCAGCGCCCTGAGCACTATGTCCTTGTTGAACTGTGTGCTGAAAACATCTGGCAAAGACACTTTGCCTTCTATGCTGCCATCGGCTTTGTAAACGTTGACTTCCAATTTAAGCACCTATTTTCGAGCGCAGCGAAATGCTGTTTAGCTTTGGCTCTGCCGCCTTCTTCACTGGTCTCAGCGCCTTTCTCAGCCTTACCAGCATGCCTGGCGCGCCAGGTATGGATCCGTGTATAATCATGAAATCGTTTTTTATTATGCCATAATGCGGATAACCGCCTTTCGCGTTTATGCTGCCGCTTTCGTTCTGCGACCCCATTTTCATTATGCGCTTGTTTAGCTCCGTCCTGTAGTTGTGGCCAAGGTGTCCTGCCATTGGCACCGAGTACAGTACTTTCGGCGGATGGAATGGGCCAAGCGTGCCTACGTGCCTTACCTTGCCTGTTGCCTTGTGCCACTGCTTTGCTACGCCAAACCTGGCAACGGGCCCTTCCCAGCCTTTCCCCTTGCTTATGCTTGTCACGTCAACATAGTCGCCGGCCTTGAATATGTCGCTTGCCTTTATCTCCTTGCCGAGCAGCTTCTCTGCCTGTTCTAGCTTTTGATCTTTGGTGCCGCCAAGGGCTATTTCGAATCGCATAAGCTTCTTCGTGCCGAATCCGACGCCCATCGGATTGACATATGCAAGGATCGAAATGTCATTGAACGAGTCTTTCTTCGATTTCACGTTAGCGAAATCGTCGTGCTTGGTGCTTTTTATGCCCACGTTCTGCGCAAGCTGCTTGTTGTAAACCTCTGCCACTATGCGCTTGTAGTGCGTAGCAGGGTCTTCGCCGTAGAATCTCGCGCCATAAACATAAACCTTCGGCGTTTCTATTATGGTAACGGGCTCCGCTATTTCTGTGCCTTTTGCTGGTCCTTCCGAATCGTCAGTATACATAACGTGCGTCATGCCTGCCTTGAAGCCGACAAAGCCGAGCAAAGCCGGCTCTGAGGCATTAGGCCAATGCCTTATTCTTGGCATTAGCTTTTTCGCACGTCTGTGCGGCCAAAATTCAAGAGAGCCTCTTCGCATTAGTAACGCCTAATTTTAGCGAGCAAAAGAAGAATTGCTGCTAATCCAACATATTATTCTTTAGCATATTTATAAATCTTTTTGGTTTGACGCGCGCTTGGCGGTATTTGCATGCACTATGTGTTTTGCCGCATCACAAAGCCAATGGCTTGAGTGAAACAATAATGTGTTGCAGGCAAAGCTTTTATACCTGACGTGCGTTAATAAAGTTGTGGGTGTGCCCTTGCGGCCAGAAAAAGTGCAGAACCCATGTAGTAACTGCATAGGTGCAGGGAAGATAGGCGAAATTTCCGAAGCAGACGAGGAATTCAAAAAGCTTTTTAAAGAGGCCAGAAGGTCGGAAAATTTGCCGGAAGGCAATGTTTCGTCGCAGATGACTCCGTCGCAGATGGATCATGCAGGCGAATGTGCGCATCAAAATCTCGCGCAACGGCGCGGGCTAATTTCTGACATCAAAACAATAGAAAAACAGTTAAACGATTCTCGCAATTTTGTTTTTACAATAAACATGTGCAGCCGCTATTACGGCATCATGGGCACGCCTGATGCCATAAAGGTGGTGTTTGATAAAAATCACGTAGAATTTTTAATAATAGAGGACAAACATAGGCCAAACAAGACTGCAGCAGAATACCAGGTGCTCGGCTATGCTCTTGTGCTTTCAGATCCGCACTTTTTGTACTGGCCCATTAAACCCGAAAGAGAAAATTCCGGCGCATTGCCAAATCTCGACCAGAAGTTTTATGCTGGTCTATTCCTCAGGAGTTCCGAATATAAAAAGCGCATCAAAATAGCCACCAATTATTATCAGTCTTTTGACAAGCCGGTGGACAACCCTGCGCAATTGGTGGTTTTTGATAACGGTGCATTCACCAAAGAAATAGAGCCGTATGTAATCAAGACGATGAATTTGGTCGAGCTCGCCTTGTTGCGCAGGAACTCCACGGCAGCCGCACCGATGAGAATGCTTTCATGACACGCAATTCGGTACTAGTGCAAAATCCGGTTGCGTGGCAGGCGCGCTTGCAGGCATGCATTAGGATTCCTCGACCGCTTTGTTTATGTATTCCAAAAACATCTCTTCAGGCACTGCGCCCTCGAATTGCACAGAATCGTTGATTACGATTTTTGGCACTGCCATGACGCCATATTTGTCCGCTAGCTCAGGAAATTCCATGGCTTCTATCATCTCGCCTTTGACGTTGTCGTTCTCCATTGCGAACTGGTGTGCCATGTGCACTGCCATTGGGCAGTAGGGGCACGTAGGCGTTACAAACACTTTTATGTCGAGCTTTTTGTTTACTGCCTTTATCTTTTCCTTTGTCTCCTTTTTCAGCGACGTTTCTCCTGTTGACGCCTCTATTATGTCGTTTACGAGTGCGCTGAATTCGTGGCCGTATGGCATGCCGAAGTAGTATGCGTTGTAGAGCTTCTTGCCTCCAAGCACCAGCGCCGGAGCCTTGTCCACGCCGAGGAATTTTGCCTCTTTTTCGTTGGCATGTATGTCGTATGTTTTCAGCTTTATCTTGTCGCTAAGCTTTGCAATTTCGTTCATCAGCTCCAGGTTTTTGTCGCAAAGCTGGCAGTCCCCGTCGTTGCTAGTAAAGAGCACAAGGTTTACGTCGTTCTTGAGCTTTTTCGAAAACAGGTCACGCAAATATGCAACGTCCTTTTCGCCTATTATTGCCATTAGATCACCAAAAAAATCCAAGCAAAAACTCGTGCGAGCCGCTTGGTAAGTAATATTGTGACTTATCTGATTTATTAATATTTGCTTCTGTAAATATGTCTATTTACAAAAATTCCAGGTGTTAAAATTGCCCAAACCAATGCACAGGTCTAGAAGCGTTCGCAGGCAGGACAGGGTGACGCCAAAAGGAAGGCACGTTATACATTACGAGCCGAAAGCAAACGCGCTGCCGCACTGCGGCATATGCGGCGCAGAGCTTAACGGCATGGGCGTATCCACTAAGCTGCACGGCGCCAGTGCAAAGCGCGTTGAAAGGCTATTCGGCGGAGTCCTTTGCGCTAGGTGCACTGCCAAAGTGATCACGCTTGCGAGCAGGATAGAAAACGGCGAGCTGAAGCTCAACGAGATAAGTACAAAAGAGAGAAACTACGTATTGCAAATGATGGCGCACTAGCCGGTTTTTGCATGTCTGCAATACTCTTGTGCGGCTTTCCTGCATCGGGCAAGACCACCGTTGCCGGCATTCTCGCTAGCAAGCTTGGCTACAAGGTAGTTGGCGGAACAGACATACTTGTAGAGCTCGCAAAAGAGCACGGCTACAAGCCGGCGGGCCTTAGCTGGTGGGATACTAGCGAGGGCATAAAATTTCTTAGAGAACGAGCATCAAATCCCGAATTCGACATAGAAACAGACAAGCGGCTTGCGGCACTGGTAGAGAAAGGCGGAGTAATAGTTACGAGCTACACCTTGCCCTGGCTTACAAGCAGCGGCTTCAAGGTATGGCTTGACGCAAGTCCGGATACAAGGGCGAAGCGCATGGCTGAGCGCGACAGCACTAGCGTAGAAGAGGCGAAGAAAATAGTGGAGCTGCGCGACAAGGAGAACGCCGAGCTTTACGAGAAGCTTTACGGCATACACTTCGGCAAGGACCTGTCGCCTTTCGACCTGGTGCTTGACGTAAACGAAATAGATGCGAACCGCGCCGCTGAGATAATATTAGAAGCGTTTGAAAAAAGCGGCAAGTAGCGCCGCGCACGCCTGCACGCGCCCGAAGAAAGATATTTATAGGAGCTATTGCAAAACTAATTGCAGCGCCTGTTTTCGCAAGATTGGCGCTCAGATTTCGAAAGGTGCGTATATGCCAATAGTAGAACAAGGAAGAGTTTGCGTTAAGAAATACGGACGCGACGCGGGCGACAAAGCGGTAATAGTAAAGGCCATAGATGAAAATTTCGTAAGCATAGTGACTTCTAGCAGGCCAAAGCCGAGAAAGTGCAACATAAGCCATTTGGAGTTGCTCGCCGAGACGGTGCAGCTGAACAAGGAGGAAGTCGCGAAGGCGCTTGAAATACCTGCGGACAAGCTTAAGCTTTGAGCTGTTTCTGGCGCGACTGCTCTGCTCGTTGCAGATTATCGCGAGCTTGCCATAATAAGTAGTTAATACTTTTTGCTTGTAATTATGCTCATGATAAAATTAGACCGCAAGATAAAGCAGGTTTTGGAGCGCGACAGCCGCATAATATTTTCAACCACTCGCGAGCCGTATCCGTTCGTGCCAGACCGCACCACTGGAGACATAGCGTACGACATAGCGGGCAACAGTTTCATAGATTTCACTAGCTTCATATCTGTTTACAATTTCGGCAAGGAGGGGCTTGAGCTTGCCAGGCGCGCCATCCGCGCCCAGCTCGAAAAGCTTACGCATGCCGCATTCCTGGATTTTTACTCGCCTTTGCCGGTTAGCGCCGCGGAGAAGCTGGTTAGCTTGCTGCCAAGCGGATTCGGCAGGGTTTTCTTCTCGAATTCTGGCACAGAGGCCAACGAAGACGCCATAAAGCTTGCTAGGCTTTTCACAAAAAGGCAGTACTTGCTTGGCTTCTACAATTCTTTTCACGGCAGATCGCTCGGCCCGCTGGGCATTACGTCGAGCAAAGCAATACAGCGAGAGCACTTCGGGCCGTTTCCTAATGTGATACACGCCATATACCCGTATACATACAGGTGCCCTTTCAACTCAGAAAGCGCAGAGGATTGCGCTGACTCGTGCCTTAATTTTATAGAAGAATTTGTTTTCAGGAAGCTTGCAGACCCGGAGGAAATAGCAGGCATAATCATGGAGCCCGTGCAGGGCGAAGGCGGCTATATAGTGCCTCCCAAAGAATTTGTAAGGGGCATAAGAAAAATTGCAGACGAGCATGACATATTGCTCATCGATGACGAGGTGCAAGCAGGCATGATGCGCACGGGAAAGTTCGTCGCTCTGGATCACTTTGGCGTGTCTGCTGACATTTACACTTTCGCAAAGGCTCTAGGCGGCGGTCTGCCGCTTGGCGCCACTGTAGCGCGCCGTTCACTTGGCGATACGCCTGCCGGCTCGCACGCTGGCACTTTCGGAGGCAACCTTGCAGCTGTTGCAGCATCTGACGCCTTGCTCGGCTATGTAAAATCGAACAGGCGCAGGCTCGAGCGCATGGCGATTAGCAAAGGCGGCAGGATAATGAAAGCGCTCAAGGAAATGGAATCTGATTATGAGATTGTGGGAGAGGCAAGGGGCATTGGCATGATGCTGGCGATAGAGTTGGTAGAGGACAAAACCAGCAAAAAGCCAGCGCGTGAACAGCGCAACGAGATAGTAAAGCAATGCTTTTCAAACGGCCTTCTCCTGCTGCCCGCCGGCGAATCGTCCATAAGAATAATACCTCCGCTTACCATGTCCGAAGAGCACATAGACAAAGGCATGTCAATCCTCGAATCGGCAATAAAGAAGGCAAATGTCAATCGCTAGGCAAACTTGCTTAGGTCGAACTGGCCCTTTGCACTTGCCGCTATCTTTTCCTTTTCCTGTCCTGCAGCCTGGCCCTGAGCCTGCTGCTCTGGTTCGGTGACGCTGCCAAATACGCCTATTATCTCGTCTTTGAGCAATTGCAGCCTTTGCTTCGTATACGTGTCGATATTGTACCTGTTTGCCAGGCTTATGGCTATATTCAAATATTTTTCTATGCCGCCTTTGGAGATTGTCAGCAGAAGCTTGCCCCCGTCTTTCGGGCATTTGCCTATCAGGGGCATGCGTCTGTATTTGGCGTTGCATACCACGCACCTGAATTTCTGCTTTGAGAACGAATGCAAATTGCCCATCAGATCTGGTATGAAGTGGCTGAGTATGAGCCTCTTCGCTGCGTCGCGCTTGTCAAGCGAGTAAAGCATGTCAAGAAGCTTGAATTCCTCGTCTATTTTTTCCTGCATGGTCTTGAGCAGCACGTACTTGCTCCTTTTTGGCGATTCTGCAATCGCAGCGGAAGTGGACATGTGCGTAAAGCCTATGTTGTTGAATTCTGTGCCAGTGCCGAGCCGTTTTTCTACTATTTCTATTTTTACGTCGCCAGGCGGCGCTCCGGCAAAGGTTTTTTCGTAGAATTCCATGGGGTAAGCTGTTACGGTTTCCATGGAGTGCACTTCGTCATCAACTTCGTCAGGCATGACCCTTGTGGTAAGCAGCAGCGGAGCGTCCATGGTGCCTCCAACGCTCGCAGGCAGATACCTTTTCGAAAAGTTGAGCAGCGCATCGAGAAGCAGCATAGTGGTGTCTTCATCGCCATCTGTGTTTCTCCTTCTGGCTGAGATGGTATAAGGATGCGCGAGCCCTACGTTTGCGTCTGTTACGCCTATTATCCTGTTCAGCACCGCGCACGAGGTGTGTGGCGAAAGCGTTATCACGCTCTTGCCTACCAGGTCCTTCGGTTCTGCCACGTTGTAGAACCTGTCGAGGCCATAGTATCTTTCAAGCAAGTCGTCCACAAATTGCGCAACGCGCATAAAGTATTCCGCTCCGCGCTTGTTGATTATCACATCTTGGTGCTTAAGCTCCACAAGCTGGTCTTCGCGCTCCAGCGGCATGCCTTTATAATCCGTGTCGTAGCCAAGCTTTTTAAGCGTGGCTATATCTGTGCCTATTTCGCTGGGGTAAAAGTGGGTTATGGGCGCGTCAGTGGCATCGAATCTTGTTGTGCCGTCTTTGAAAACGTATATGTTGTGCAATGCGCGCAATATGCCCTTTTCTAGAGGTTCTGCTATCTTGTCTTTGTTTATGAGCCCCTTTACTCCTTTTACCACTTCGGGCAGCTTCTTGAGCCCGAGCCTTTTCACAGCTCCGCTGGCAATCTTGTCTATGTCTATTGCTATCTCTGCATATGTCTTGCCTTCCTCGTCAGGTTCTATGATCGCCGGTTTGCCGCAGTCGTAGCAGTAAGGCGTGCCTATGACCCTGTTGCAGGTTGTGCACTTGTATCTGGCTATTTCTACTGTTATGCTTTGCTTGTTGAACTTGCTCGCTTCGTTGGCGTACGCGCTGGTTATGTTGCGCTCCCTGCCGCCGTAAGCGCTTATGGGGAACAGCGCGTTTGGCGTCGGCTGCATAAGCCTCTCGCGCGCTTTTTCAGGCCTGCCTATCCTTGCTCCTATGAACGTTGATCTCTTTGCCAGCTTTATGCCGGAAACCTTGTTGACCAATTCGAGCGCCGATTGCGCTTCCTCCATCGCCTTTTCAAAGTTCGCAAGGGCGTTGGTTGTGTTTATCGGGCTTTCCGCAGCAAAGCCGAGCGACACGATCAGGCTCTTTGCGAAGTCGCGCTCTATTTCCAGCATGTTGCCATTTGCCTTGTGCGGCACGTTGAGCATTTCAAGTACGTTTTTCACGTTCGGTTCGTTGGCAATGCGCAAAACGCCTACGTCTTCAAGTTCCTTGCCTTCCACGCCTTCTGCTTTGCTCAGCGAAGTTGCAAGGTAATGAAGCTCTTGCAGAGACACTGCCTGGAACTCGAACAAATATTTAGGATGCAACGGCACGCCGTACTGCTTTGAAAGCGCGTAGGCTTCGTCAAAGCCTATGCCGTTTACCAATTCCTCATCAACCAAATATCCTGCGTCTTCAAGCTGCGCGCGCCACAGCTCCTCGACGTAGCTGCTCGGTTGCAGCGGCGTATTGCTTTTCCTGAAGTCGCCGAAAGTTATGAGTATGTCTCCGACGGATATTATGGCGTCTACCTGGTCCTTTAGCCTCTCGGCTTCTGCAGCAGTATTTATGCGCAAGGCGTCGCCGTTCTTCAGCCTCACGAACGGCCCTTCTATGGTATCAACGGGCATTGCTACGCAGCCCTTGCCTGGCAGTTCCACCTTCAGCTGCGTGCCTATGCCTATAAAGCTGTCGAGTATTATCATAGTAGCGGGGCTGAACCCTTTGGCGGCTATGCCAGTGAGCCTGCTCCTGCCGTATCTAAGCCTGAAGCCGCCGAAGTGCTTCGGATATGCAAGTATGGGCCTGCCTGCCACGAGCTCCTCCAGGAACACGTTATCGGTGTTGTCTGTCTGTTGACCGGCAGCGGATTTCTCAACTTTTATTACCTTGCTGAGCCAGCTCCAGTCAATGCCAACCTTTTTTGTTTCCCTGAGCACGGCCTTTGCCTTTAGTATTATGTTGCTGAGCACGAGAGGCACGCCGCTCCTTATCCTGTTCTCCATTTTTATTTCCTTGCCAGTGCTGCTTATTCTTGACAGGTTGGTGTGCACGCTTACCTCGAGCTGTTCGCTTGCGAGGCCGTCTATGCAGACTGTGCAGTTCTCGAGCACGGTCCTCATGTCTTCCTCGCTTGGCATGTACTGCAGCCTTAGGATCTCGCCGTTGTAAAGCTCGACTTCTTCTATGTATCTTTCTATCTCGTCTGGGGTCGCCTTGTATGCTCCAATGTTGAAGAACTGGCGCGCGTAGTCTGCAAGCGCGACAGAGAGCGCCGCAGCGGTGCCGCCTGCGCCCCTTATAGGTCCAGCGTAAATGACCGATATGTAATCTGAATTGTCGGGGTTGCGGTAGTGCCCTATTCCCTGCACGCCCTCTGTTGGCGCGACAAGCACGCCCTCTGTCAATATGGCCAGCCCTACTCTTACTGCGAGCAGTATGCGCTTTACTATGTCATCGGTTTCAAAAGCTTCGTTTGTGCATATTTCCTTTACCATTTCGAAGGCAAGCTCGCTTCTTGACTTGCCTGCGAGCTTGTCGCGTATGAGCTTGCTCAGGCCGGGCCAGCCTATAAGTCCTTCAACCTTGCCTGCTATGTCCTGCGCAGGCGTTATTTCGACATACGGCTGGGCGTCGTAGCCCTTGGAGCGCGCGGCCGTAGCAATGGCATATTCTTCTTTAAACTGCTTTTCAAGCGAAGCAAAATAGTCTTCTGCACTGGTCATGTAATCGTCTATGCTATGGAGTTGAAATCCAGCAGATTAAGGCTTCTGGTTTTTGCCTCGTAAACCGGCAATATTGCCGGCGATGGCATGTGCCCCTGCTTTATCTGGAACGAAGTGCGTGCCTGCCACGTGCCGCTGTTTACAACCAGCGTGCCGTGATAGTCTATCGCGCCGTTCTTGTGTATGTGCCCCATGAGCAGTATGTCGGGCACAGTTTCTATGACAAGCGAGTCGTCCTTACTGGGCACTATGGGATTTTCGCCATATATCGATGAAAGGTGCCTGCGCTTCAGCACTTCTACCATTGCTTCCTCAGGCCTTGCATAGCTGTTGCCAGGAACCGCTCTTATCACGGAATCAAGCGATTCGCCGTGATAAGCCAGCATGCTTATGTCTTCGAGCTTCAGCGTCGTCGGATTCGTGACAAGGTGCACGTTGCCAGTGTTGTATCGCGCAAGCTCGCGGTCGAGCTCAGGCTGCGGGTCTGCGCGCCTCACAGCGTCGTGGTTGCCTGGCAGCACAAACACTTCCATGTAATCAGGTATGCTTTTCAGCAATTCGAAGAACAGCGAGTATTGCGCATATATGTCGCTTATTACCAGTTCCTTTTCCTGGCCAGGGTAAACGCCTATGCCGTCTGCTATGTCGCCGCAAAACACGACGAACTTCACTTTGTCAGCTAGCTCCTTCCTGTAGTTTATGCCGCCGTTTAGCCATTGTAGCATTTTGCTGAATTGCTTCTCGAGAAAAAGCTTGTGGCCAACATGCACGTCAGACAGCAGCGCTATTGCAAAGTCGTCTTCGCTTTGCTTGCGTGGACGCACCGGAACATCGGGCCATGAGAAAGAGCTTGCTATGAGCAGGCCCTTTGACAGTTTGCCGCTTACTGCTATCACGTCGTCGCGCGCTATGCGCGTTGCTGAATTGTAAAGCGCCGTAGAGTCTGTCCTGAACGGCCTTGAAAATCCGGGCTCGCGCTTTTCCGGCTTAGCAAAGAGCACATTTGCCGTGCCCGTCTGGTCTTCAAGCGTGACGAGCACGTGCCCGTTCTTTGTGGTCTTCTTCTCGTAAACCATGCCTATGATGCTGACTTCCCTGCCTGTCATGTACTCTCCAAGGTTGTCTATGCTTACTGTAGAAATAGACCTGCCAGTGCTGATAATTTTCCTGAGCTTTTCGAACCTATTGTTGAAATGCACTGCGAAATCAACAGGCGAGGAATTGACAAATTCTATTCTGCTTTCTTCATATGCGTATCTCGCTTTCGAGCCTTTAGCAGCGCGGCCTGAATCCGCGCCTTTTGCCACTTCTACCTGCACAGGGCTTTTTTCCTTGCCGAGCTGCGCTATTATGTCGAGGAGCGTTTTTTTGTCGAGCAGCTTTACGCCCTGCGCTTCAGAGAAATGCGAGCTTGCGACTATGGCAAGCTGGAATAGATCCACGCCCTTGAGGTCTGCGTCTGTTATGTCTGCACTAACAACAACCCTGCCCTCTAGCAGCCTAAGCAATTCATCCAGCTCCCCCATGGTTGAAATTTTTCAAAGCAAATATAAAAATGCAGTAGAAACTTTTTGGTCAAAAGGTAAAAGAAGCAGCAGGCATAAATATATGAAAGTGATTTATGATACTGGTCGGATTGCATGCAAGGCAAGGGTCAAAATTCAACAAAATCTGGTCATTTCGGAATTGCGCGGGCAAAGGCGCAAAGCGCAATGGAATACCTAATGACCTACGGATGGGCCATACTGATAATAGCAGTAATACTCGGCGCGCTTTACGGCCTCGGCGTGTTTAACGCCGGCAACTTCGTGGGTTCGCAGTGCTTGCTCCAGGCCGGGTTTTCGTGCCCTTCGCTTTTCATGGGCTCCAACGGCCTGCTCACTATAAACCTGCTCCAGGCAACATCCTCGCCGATTAACATAACCGCATACGGTTGCAACACTAATTCGACAATAATAAACATGCAAACCCCGTACAATCCGCCAAGCAACCAATTCACAATGCAGATAGGCGCAAACTACACCTTTTCTGTACAGTGCTATTCCATGTCGACGCCTTTTTCTGGCACGCCGGGCAGCGATTTCGATGGCTATTTGATCATCAACTATACGAATCTCATAACCGGCTTTCCAGAAACTGTGGTTGGCAAGGTTTTCGTCAAGATAAGCTAAGCCAGCCAAGCAGTGCCAATCATTCGCATTTAGTGTAGCCGCAATTCTTGCATATGTAGCAGCCGTTTTCATAAACAAGCGTTCTCTCGCCGCACACCGGGCACACTTCCGGCTTTATGCCGTCGCTGCCTTCTTCGCCCTCGGCCGCTTCCTGCTTGTTATTGTCTGCATCTTCGCTTTCGGTTTCTTCGCTTTCCCCGCTTTCGCCTACCTGCAGCTGCTTGCCGCTGTCGCTTCCCGCGCCTTTCAGCGGAGTCGTCACAAAGCTCGATATGCCCATGGCTATTTCTATTGCTTTTGCTATTGCGTCGGGCACGCTGTACAGCTTTACTCCCTTGTACCACGTTATAGAATCGTTGGCCCGTATGCCTTTAAGGCTTCCTATCACATTCTTTATGTCCCCTCCTGCTTGCAAGTACCTGCTTATTATCCTTCCTATGGCCTCTGAATAGCTTTTTTCCTGGCTGCCGGCCCTTCCCATGTTCACAAACACTTCTTTTATGTTGTTGTTTGGATCAAAGTTAGAAGTAACATAAATCGAGCCTTGAGGCAGCACAAGCTTTACAGTCTTGCCAGTCATCATTTCAGGCCTTTCCCATTTCGCAGCCTCTATCGCCTTTGCAGTTCCGCTTTCCTTGCCAGTATCTGCATGCAGTATGTCTTCTCTGGAGCCTTCCCTGTACACGGTTATGCTTTTGCAACCGGCTTTCCAGGCTTCCATGTATATTTTTTCAACGTCTTCCGATGTCGCCTCCTTTGGCAGATTTACGGTTGAGGATATGCCGCTGTCTATGTGCTTCTGTATCGTGCCTTGAAGTTTTACCCTGAACATGGGGTCTATCTTGTATGCGACTGTAAAGTATTCTGGCAGCGCGCTCTCGTCTTGCGTGCCTGTGAGTTCCATGTACTGCTTTATCAAAGGGTGATATACCTTGAACTGCTCCTTGCTCAACGATTCTGACCTTCTTGTGTATGAAAACGCGAATATGGGCTCGATGCCGCTGCTTGTTCCGGAGAGCACGGCCCCGCTGCCCACGGGCGGCGCAGTAAGTATTGCGGCATTTCTAAGGCCTTGTGTTGCTATTTTCGCTTTAACGTCATCGTCCAATCTCTGTATGAACGGTCTTGCAAGGTGCTTTTCCTTGTCAAACAAAGGAAACGGGCCCTTTTCCTTTGCAAGCTCTGTGCTTTCGTCGTATGCCCAGTTCTTCACCTTTTCAAAAAGCTTGTCGGCAAAAGCAAGTGCTTCTTCTGTATCGTACTTTATGCGAAGCTTTGCTAGCATGTCGGCCAATCCCGTAAAGCCTAAACCTATTCTTCTCGTGTTTGCTGCTGCATCTGCCTGCGCCTTCAGAGGGTGCTTGTCTGCGTTGTAATCAAGAATGTCATCAAGGAACCTCACGCCAATTCTGGTTGCTTTTTCGAGCGCCTGCCAGTCAACGGCTGCGTTTTCGGCAAACGGATTGAGCACAAAAGCAGAAAAATTCATGTTGCCAAGGTCGCACGCGCCGTAGTTTTGCAGAGGCTGCTCCGCGCACGGGTTCGTAGTAATTACATTCATCCCGTTGTACTCTGTAGGGGATTCCCGGGTTATTGTATCCCAAAACATTACGCCAGGCTCGGCCCACGCCCACGCCGACTTGGCAAGCTCGTTCCAAATGTCCCGCGCCCTCACTTTCTTTTCCATTCTTCCGATTACTTCGTTTTCAAACCAGAGCGTTATGTAGTCATCGCGCTCCACTGCTTGCATGAATTCGTCGCTCACGCGGACGCTTATGTTTGCGTAGCGTACCTTGTCCAAATTCTGCTTTACGTGTATAAAGTCCATGATGTCTGGATGGTCAACGCGTATCGTTATCATCAGCGCGCCCCTCCTTCCTTGCTGGCCTATAGTATGCGTTGTTTCGCTCATGATTTCCATGAATGATACGGCGCCAGAAGATGAGTTTGCTGCGTTGTGCACTACCGCGCCTTTCGGCCTGAGCACGCTTATGTCAGATCCCACTCCGCCGCCGTAGCTGTATGTTCTTGCCGCCTCCTTGCACCAGTCAAAAATCGACTCTATCGAGTCGTCCTTTATTGCTATCACGTAGCAGTTTATCAGCGTCACTTTTCTCTTTTCCTGGCCAGCCCCAAACATTATCCTGCCGCCAGGTACGAAGCGAAAGTCAGAAAGCAGCCACAAAAAATCCTGATAAACCTTGTCGCGCTTTTCAGGATCTTCTACGCCAGCAATGGTTTTGGCTATGCGCTGCCACATCTCTGTCGGAGTTTTTTCCAGGGCGTTGCCCTGCAAGTCCTTGAGAGCGTATTTTTCATAGAAAACACGTGCTCTTATCTCGTCGCCCTTGAAAAAATCAAGGGTTTCTTTGGGCAAGGGCACCAGCCCATAATTTGCGTTCACTTCCTCGGCAAGAGCATCTTGTACGTCGCCTTCAGCCATCGCACCACCACGCACATTAAATTTGAGCACAACCTATTTAAGCACTTTTGCGAGTTGCACAGAAAGCAGGTATAAAATAAGCGGGTTGTGTATATGCTTGCGGCGAATACGGGACAAGACAGAGAAAGGTATTTATTATTATAAAGAGATAGCTATAAAGGTCGTGTTTATGGCATTATCTACGCCGGCGCAGCAGGCAGGCATTCTCAGCTTTTATGATGCTCCAGAAAAAGGGCCGCACATTACCATAAAGGCGCTGCTGATAGGCGTTCTTGTTTTTGCTGTGCTTATAATAATACTTGATCACGTTGCAGCCATATGATCAAGATACAAGCGCGAAGACGTCCTTCCTGTTTTCTGTAACGTCGCCCTGCTCGGCCATTAGGTAAAGTATGCCCCTCAGCGCGTCTGGGTCAAGCGACAGCTTCTGCGAAAGCTCGCTTATGTTCCTCGGGCCGTTTGCCAGCTCGCTTACAGCCTTTACGCTATTCTTTTCGAAAAAGCCCCTCAGCATTATGTAATATTTTTTGTTGAAGGCGCGCACGCCCAGCACCTGCCCTTGCCTTATGCTCTCTGCTATGGCCAAGGAGAGCGCGGCGGCTTCTGCTTCTGTGGCCAAGACAACATAGCCGTTCTTCTCGAGCGTCTCGACGTCCTTGTTCTCTACGCTCGGCTTTACCTGCAGCGGCTCAGTTTCGCCCCACGCTCTGGCTTGGTCTATCTCCTCGACCGCCTTTTGCGCCGCAGGCATCTTTTTCCTCATAAGGAAATTATCATAGACATATTTCGAGATGCTGTAAAGCTTTTCCTTTCTCTTTTCGTCATCAAATAGCACCACGAGCTTTCTTGCGATTAGCCTGTCCAGTGTTTTTTTCTCGCTCGCAGAGAGAAGCTTGCTCACATTAGCTTCAGTTCTTTCAGGATAGCGCAACGTGTCGAGTTTTTTAAGCACCGTCAACTCGTCAGGACTTATCTCTATTCTTGTCTTTCTGGCGCCAGCAGCGCCAGCGCTCAGCAGCGATGCAACGTCTGCCTTTTTGGCAAACAAAAAAGCGGTGTTGCTGAACTTGAAAAAATCTACCTCGTCGTCCTGGTTTATGTGCAGTTGGTCTATGACTTCGTACGGTATATATATTATGAATTTGTTGTCCTTTTTGTAAACCTTTACCGTTTAAACACCATGCTCTTATTATAAAACGTTTCCCCTTATTTATTATATCAAGGAATACGCATGCAAGACTTAAAATGGTTTGCAAACTACACTAAAAAAAGCCTAAGTTCTGCCGACATGAAGGCCGCAGAGCTCAACGCAGAAGCGTTGGGCGTGAGTGCGCTGCAGCAAATGGAAAGCGCCGGAAGCGAAGTGGCAAGGTTTGTAAACAAGAAGTTTTCCAAGGCGGAAAAAGTGCTTGTGCTGTGCGGCACTGGCAACAACGGCGGAGACGGCTTTGTGGCGGCAAGGCATCTTGAGAAAAGGCACAAGGTTGTCGTGGCAGTGCTAGGCGCTGGCGAAGACATAAAGCCCGTGCCTGCGCTTCTAAACTTTCGCGCCCTTGAGCACTGCGCATTTGTAGACATAATAGAAAACGCTGAAGATCGCATAGAAGACCTTGTAAATTCGTGCGACCTTGTGGTCGACGCAGTGTTCGGGACGGGATTCAAGGGTCGCATGCCGCGTGCTGTTGCGCGCGTTGCAAAAGCTGTTTTAAAGTCGCGCAAGCCGGTGGTAGCGGTCGACTTGCCTTCCGGTCTTAATGCCGACACTGGCGAGGAAACGGGTGCTTTCAAGGCTTCGTATACTGTGACATTTCACAAGCTAAAGCCCGGCTTGCTTTCTGCAAAAAGCTCTGGCATGATAACAATCGCAGACATAGGCATACCCGCAGAAGCGGAGCTCTATGCTGGTCCTGGCGACCTTTATCTTGCTTCGCAGCCAAGAAGCATGACGGGCAACAAATACAGCAACGGGATGGTGCTTGTCATTGCAGGTAGCTCCGGCTTCCATGGCGCCCCGCTTCTTGCTGCCAATGCTGCCGCCAACGCGCTTGCGTCGTTAAGGACAGCATCAGGTTATGTCAAGCTTTACGTGCCAAAGGCGATAAGCGCGTTTGCGCGGTCCGAATCACCAAACATAATCGTTGGGGAACTGGGAAACGAGCGCATAGGCGAAGGCAA
Organism: Candidatus Micrarchaeia archaeon; assembly: GCA_049966915.1. Taxonomy (GTDB): domain Archaea; phylum Micrarchaeota; class Micrarchaeia; order Micrarchaeales; family CABMGC01; genus JAGDXZ01. The sequence continues at coordinate 569 of JBMFTS010000005.1, read as the reverse complement.
CATAAGCACGTTGGAAAAGGACATTGGCAGGTGCAACGCCATAGCTATTGGCATGGGAATAGGCAGGCAAGAAGATACGCTTGAGGCAGCGGCAAAGATAATAAGCAAAGCCGTAGCCTTGGGCAAGAAAGTAGTGGTTGATGCCGACGCAATATACGCACTGCGCAATATGCCCGCGCTCGGATACGCCGCTGCAATTACGCCGCACGAAGCCGAATTTGCTGCGCTTTACAAAAAGCCGCACGAAGACATTGCCGCTCGTGCCGCAGAAGTTGTTGAACTTGCCAAAAGGCTAAAAACGAACGTTGTTCTAAAAGGCCACACCACAGTAATAAGCAACGGCACTCTCGTCAAGCTCAACACTGCCGAGACTTCAGCGCTTGCTACTATGGGTACCGGCGACGTGCTGTCCGGCATAATAGCAGGATATGCCGCAGCAGGCGCCGACATGTTCGAGGCCAGTGCTGCAGGCGTCTGCCTGCATTCGCGCATAGGCGACATGCTCGCATTAGAGAAAGGCACGCACATACTTGCAAGCGACATCGTAGAGCGCATACCCGGTGTAGTAA
>JBMFTS010000004.1:0-27440 GCA_049966915.1 Candidatus Micrarchaeia archaeon | reverse complement strand
CGGCGCTGACACAATTTCAGAAAAAATCGGGCATGGGCGGGATTTAGGCAATCTAAAAACGCGCACATGCAAAGATTAAATATTGTTTCGTGAATAGTTATATTGATGAGGGGGTTTGTGTGTTCGAATTGAAGCTTGACGATGCGCGATATTGGAGGGACTGCGTTGAGGCGATAGTGAGCCTTGTAGACGAAGGCGTTTTCACTATAAGTAAGGAAGGCATATCTCTCAAGGCAATGGACCCGAGCGGCATAAGCATGGTGTCGTTCTTCATGCCAAGCAAAGCATTCTCGAATTATGATGTTGAAAAAAGTGCCAGCATAGGCGTAAACCTTGACAATCTGAGCAAGATCATGTCAAGAACAAGGGACAACGAATCGCTGGTTATGAAAGATAGCGACAACAAGCTGCTGCTCGAATTCGCGGGCGGCAAGGGCAAGCGAAGGTACAAGCTCCAGCTCATCGACATAAAGAACAAGGACGAAAAAGAACCGAAGGTGGAGTTTGACGCGAATGTGGAAGTTGACGGCGAGCACCTCAAGAATGTGCTAAAAGATGCAAGCCTCATCTCTTCTTACATTTCGTTCAAGGCTTCGAAGGAACAGTTCGCAATAACCGCCAAGGGCGACTCTGGCGAACTCGAAGAGGTTCACGATGTTGACGGCAGCGAAGTAAAGAAAATTTCAGCAAGCAAGGATGCAAGCGCCGTTTTCAACCTCGAGTTCCTTGAAAACATGGTAAAGTCCAGCCAGGTGGGTAACTCAGTAGTGCTGGAACTCAAGACAAACCAGCCGCTGAGGCTCAACTACAACATAGGCCAAGCCACAATAACTTATTATCTCGCGCCGTACGTCGAAGAATAACCTGGAGCAAATTCATCAGACAGGATGCGACTTAGTGGCAAGTTACAAACCAAACACACGGTTGCGTCGTGGCCTAGCGCGCCGCAATTCGAAATAAACAATGGTATTCGCAACATGCAACATAGGTTAGCGACTATGCAACGCGCTCGCGCTTGCTGTCTGTGCTTGAAGCCCTCACAAGGCTTACCAGCTCTTTTTCAAAGTCTGTTACCGTTTTTGGCGGCTTGACCATGTGTTTTTCTAGCTGTTCCATGCCTATGAGCCTTGACTCTGCTTTCAGAAGCACCGGACCTGTGCCTGAAAGCGCGTATGTGACGTCGATAAACGTAAAGCCCCTCGTGTCCTGGTTTGTGGTAATGCCCATTTCGGTGGCGAAGTTTGTAAGCACCGAAGAGGCCGCTCCGCACGCTTCCAGTATGGTATTTTGCTCTGGCGTAGTGACAAACTTTATTTTGTGAACATGCTCGTCGGCACTAAGCGCCATCAAATATTCATTGCCTATTTTCATCCTTTCCACTTTTCCTGCATGCGCCACATACGCCACAACCCCCTGTTCGATCTCCACGTCTCCTGCGCCTTTGTCGCCGCCCGGTATTGCCACTATCTTGGAACGCATGCCAGCGAGTTCAGCCACTGGCGCAAGGTAAATTTGTATCGTAGTAGCTTCGTCTCTGTCCTTGTTGGGGTATGTTTTGTTGAAGTGCTGGCCCGACACCAGAACGATTGCGGCGGTGTTCTCACTAATCAAAGGCTTCACGTGTTCTATAAGCACGCGCACCTGCTGGTCGATGTTTTGTATGGGCTGCTTGTAAAGCAAATACGATTCGTAGCTTTTCACGTGCGAGTTTATCTGCTTAGGAGTCAAGCCGGCATTTCCCAGATATTCTTTATAGTCAAAAACATTTGTTATGTTTGTCTCCGTATTTGTCTCGTTCTTTATGCTTTTGTAATCGCCCTCTATGTTATCGCCGCCGAAGAAAAGCATCAGGTTGTTGTCAAGACCGTTTTCTTTTATGTATGCCACTAGCGCATCCAGCAAGTATACGGTAGGTATGCCATATCCGCTTGTACCTATGTGTGTGTCGTTTATCATTAGTATGCGCATGTGCTTTGTTTCGCCGTATCTTGCCGTGGCAGATGGCAATTCGGACTCGTATTCGGCAAGCACCTCTTTTTTGTGCCGAACGGCTTTCTTGAACAACTCATCATTCATTTCGCTCGGGAGCTTATTGCGCATCTGCAAAACGTCTTCTATGCTAGGCTCTTCCATGCCGTTCGATTTATTTGCAAGCTCTGCGAGCCTTTTGTATAGCGCTGCTCGTTCGACTTCCACGACCTTGCGCGCGTTTTCATGCAAATATGCTGCTGTATTGAAATCGAAAGAAACCCCGTGCTTGCCGATTTTTACTTCAAAGAAACCTGCAGTTATGCCTTGGCCTCTTCCGACTACTTCGGTGAGCGGCGTCTTTATTCCGTTTAGCCATGCTTTTTGCACGCTAGAAAAACTGACCATTGGCGGCACGGAAACCTCATATAACATGCCGGAATTGCCTCTTGGCCTATTGGATTTCGGATCGGCGTATACCGCGCCTATCGAAGAATGCGCCATTGCAACTACCATTGCCTTTGCGCCTTCGAAATGCGCCTCTGCGTCTAGGCGCTTCTTAGGATCAGTGTATGTTTCCGACGTATTTGTAGGAGCATCAGCAATCCGAAATATTATGTTCTTCGAACCCGTGCTTGGCAGCACCACGTCGTTGACGAGCTTGTCTGCGATCATAAGATGTATTCGCCTGCCAAAAGCATTGCGTATTGCTATTTTGACGGTCAATTCTGCAATGCCTCTTGCGCTTTTGCTTAACTCTGGAGAGCCGGAAATGTTGTGGGTAAAGAGTTCACCTGCCTTGCCACTCTCGTGCACGGACGTCTTCGCTTCTTTTTCTGCCTCGCGTATTTTGCCGTATGATACCTTCTTGAGCAAATCTGCGAGCCGCTTGGCTTCGCGCTCAAGCGCCCTGAACTTATCAGGATATTTTTCCTTCTCGCTGGCCGCCTTTGCCAGATCTTTTGACACCTTTTCGTACGCTTCGTGCAATTCGACTATTTGCTCCGAAGGCAGACTGCTTGCTATAAGCTGGTCAAGCCGCTCGGAATCGCCAGGATTGAGCTTGTCATATATGTATCTTACGCCCTTGCGCGCGTTTTCGTTTATCCATAAATCAACAACGTGTTCGAGTTGATTGACTACGTCTTTGTAGTCGCCGTTTTCTTCTTTGAGCTGCTTGAGTTTCACGCGCAGATTATTAATCCGTTGCTCTCGCTCTTCGCCGTCAGGTCCGCTGGATTGCTCTACAGCGTTTAACTGCTCTTCAGTGGTTTTTATTATTCTGTTGTTGTAGCTTATCTTGTCTTCGTATGCCAAGAGCATGTTTCCCAATTCGGATGGCGTGTAGAAATAAACCTTTACAATAAGGTCGTGGATGTGCTTTATGTTGTAGGTGTCGCTTGGCCCCATCGTGTAAACAAGGTTGGCCTGAACGTCGCATGCTAACAGGAGATCCTCTATTCGTGCCAGGTGCGGTTTCATTTCTACGACTGCTAGGTCTAAACTGCTTATGCCTTCGTGCAAGGACTCTGTGAGATTTGAGCCTCCTCTTGTTATATAGTCAGGTATTTTAGGAAGCAGTTCGCCTAGGAAAATTATAGTATGCGGAATGCCGCGCTTTAATTCGCTTCTTTCACGCAATTCCTCGTAAAGGCCCAACAGGTTGTACTTGTCGAACCATACAAGGCCGCCGCCGAGCTCGCCGACAAGCCACACGCGCCCATATTCGTCTGAGTTGCTTGAAGCTATGTTGCCTGCCGACTTCGCAGGCGCAGATTTTTCGACGCTGATGGCGTCGTTATCCACTGCCTCCCCTTATAAAATTTGATTGCTGTTGCTTTAAATATATTGCCAGCTGCCTCTTATACGCCTGTGCAACTGCGGGAATCGAAGTAAATGCCAAGACCGCATACGATTGCAAGAACGGTTGGCAGCGAGTGCACTGTCCGATGGCGGCGTTAGCTCCGGCGTTGTCAGATAATCCGCAACATTTCTGCAAAGTTCCAAAATGCATATATGCTTTTCCAAACATAAACCTATTGACAGGTGCAAGCGCGCTGAACGTGCAGGCGGCATTGCCTTGCGCCGCGTCTTGAATGCTCTGGGGGAGGTTCTGTGGACGCTATTGCTGCAAAAGAATTTGAGGACAAGTTTCTCGAGTTTTACAGCCTTTACTATCAGGACCAAACCAACCAGCTGTTCCTAAGCTATCCGCAGAAAAGGTCGCTTAGCGTAAGCATAGCCGACTTGGAAAAGTTCGACCACGAGCTTGCCGATGAACTTCTCAGCAACCCTGACGGAGTTGTGCCTTCAGCTAACGCTGCGCTTGCAAAACTTAATCCTAAGCCAAACGCTACGAAACCAGTATATGCAAGGTTCTTTAATCCTGACCTTTCCAACGCGCCGCTACTGCAGGACATAGGCTCGGAGCAGATAGGCAAGCTTCTCACCATAGATTCGCTCATAATAAAAAGATCAGAGATAATGCCAAAGGTGCATATTGGCGTCTTCAAATGCAGCGTATGCGGCACAGTGGTAAAGCTTGACATAGAGCACGAGGAAGTGCCAGAAGTATGCCCGCAATGCAAGCACAGGTCGCTCAAGCAAGTAACTGAAGAATCGGAATTCATAGACTTGCAAAGGCTGGAGGTCCAGGACCCGCTCGAAAAGCTAAAAGGAAGCGTGCCAAACTGGCACATGGAAATATGGATGCAAGACGATTTGGTAAACAGCGTGCTGCCTGGCGACAGGGCGGACATAACCGGCATTTTACGCATAAGGCCAAGGCTCACAAGCAGGGGCAAGCAGGAAAAGTCCATATTCACAATGTTCCTTGATGCCATATCAGTAAAGCCCAAGCAGAAGGAATTCGCAGAGCTCGAAATAACGCAAGAGGAAGAGGACAAGATACTTGAGCTTTCCAAGGATCCGCTTGTATTCGAAAAATTGGCCAAATCGATAGCCCCGTCAATATACGGCTATGACGAGATAAAAAAGGCAATAGCGCTGCAACTGTTCGGCGGAACCCCAGACAAAAGGCTTGTTGACGGGGGGCTGATAAGGAGCGACGTGCATATACTGCTCATAGGAGACCCGGGCACAGCAAAAACAAGGTTGCTGCAATCTGTAACCGCAATTGTGCCAAAGGGCATATATGTAAGTGGCAAATCTGTAAGCTCTGCAGGCCTCACTGCAACTGCGGAAAGGGACGAACTTTCAGAAGGCGGCTGGACGCTCAAGGCCGGTGCCCTTGTGCTCGGTTCCGGAGGCACGGTGTGCATAGACGAGTTTGACAAGATAAGCGACGAGGACAAGGCGGGGCTTCTCGAGGCAATGGAGTCGCAGACCATAAGCGTTGCGAAGGCCGGCATTGTGGCAAGATTCAACGCAAAAACCTCGATACTTGCTTCTGCCAACCCCAAGTACGGCAGATTTGACAGAAACGTGTACCCGTCGGAGCAGTTTGACATACCGCCAGCGCTGCTTTCAAGGTTCGATCTGATATTCCCAATAACCGATGTCATGGACGAAACAATGGACAGAAACATAGCAAGGCACATATTGATGCAGCACGAGGCAGCAGGAGCACAGCTTGCCGAAATAGAGAATTATGAGCAAGTGGAAGCGCCACCGATAGATCCTGAAACGCTGAGAAAGTATGTAGCCTACGCCAGGAAAAACGTAAGGCCAAGGCTAACCAAAGAAGCCAGCGACAGAATAGCCGAATATTATACGGACTTGAGGAAGCTTGGAATGAAGCAGGGCGCCACGCCCATAACGCCCAGGCAAATAGAAGGGCTAGTAAGGCTTGCTGAAGCGAGCGCAAAGGCGAGACTTGCAGGCACAGTAGAGCTGCGCGATGCAGAAACAGCAGTGCAGCTCGTGGACTACATGCTCAACACGCTTGCAGTAGACAAAAGCGGCAGGCGCGACATAGACATATTGCAGACGGGCATGCCCAAGGAAAAGGTGGACAAGATAAACGCGATAATGGGCATAATCAAGGACTTGGAAGCGAAGGAAGAGAGCGCCAAGGTGACAAGCGTACTCGAAGAAGCCGAAAAGGCAGGAATAGACAGGCAGACAACAATAAAGTACATAGACGAACTTGAGCGCAGCGGGGACATATACATGCCAAAGCCCGGCATATTGAAAACAGTAAGGCACGAATCTGAGTGATGCATGCGCCGCTACAACAAAAATAAATAACAGCAGCAGCAAATAATAATGCCGGTGTTTGTTTTGGAAAAGCGGATCATAGAATACAGGCAGCTAGTTTACATACTTGCAATGTTCATGATCGTGCAGCTCGTAGGCCTGCTCACGATGTTCTATTTCGTGCCGCCCAGCGCGATAGCCACGGTGCCGGTTACAAGCATGACAAGCACAAGCTCCGGCATCGGGGCAGGGGCCCAGCAAGTGCTTGTATTCCTCATTTACATAATAATGGGCACGATAGTGCTGCTGCTTATATTCAGGTTTTACCATGGCACAAAAATATACGCGATAATAGAGGGCCTGGTCGTAATATCGGCATCGTTCTACTTTTTTGCGATAATATTGGGCAGCATATTCGCAAGCCAGAGCGATACGCCCTATGTGCTCGTGGCATCGCTCGCCATTCCGATAGTGCTTCTTGCTGCAAAATACAAAATGCCTAAACTAAGGAACGAACTGGCGGTAATAGCAAGCATAGGTGCTGGCATTGTTCTCGGTCTTGTTTTTCCTCTTGCAATTGCTTTTATATTTATGGCCGCAATCGCAGTATACGACTACGTAGCTGTATTTATTACCAGGCACATGCTTGCGCTTGGCAGGCAGGCAATGAACCAGAACATGGCGCTCATGATAGGCTCCTCAGATACCGAACTCGTGCCCAAGAATTACGTTGACAAAAAGTACCTTAAGGAATTCAAAAAGAACGTAAGGCTCGCCGACATACGCAACACGCAGATTAAAACAATGATTAAAGGCGGTGCCGTGCTTGTGCCTACGCAGGCCGCGCTCGGCACTGGCGATCTGGCGATACCGCTGATGCTTGCAGTAAGCGCGTACGCCACGTACGCAAGCAGCACAATAACGGCCCATGCAAGCTTCTTGATAGCGCTAGTAGTTACTGCCGGCGCCGCAATCGGCATGGTGTTCACGATGTACGTGCTGAGAAACTACAAGATAGCCTTGCCTGCTATACCGCCTCTATTCTCTTTTGTCAGCATGGCGCTGGGCGCTTTCTACGCCGTAAGCGGCCTACTGTACATTGCGACAGGCTTATTCTTGGTCGGCATAGGAGTGATAGGAATAATGCTAGTTACAGTAAGGCGCATCGCAGGCCAAAAAGGCAGAAGCGTGTTTTGATCAGAAAATGCCAAAACGCTTGTTGTCTTTTTCCTTTGCTTGCCTGAAATCCTCAAGCAGCTTGCGCTCCGCAGCAGACAGGCTTTTGGGTATTTCTACGTTTATTGTCACTATCTCGTCGCCTTTCCTGCTGCTGCCGAATGCCTTTATGCCTTCGCCGCTCAGCCTTATTCTTGTGCCCGGCTGCGTGCCTGGGTCTATGCTTATTTCCTTGTTTCCGTTAAGGGTTGGCACCATTATTCTGCCTCCTAACGCGGCAGTATAGAAGGGTATCGAGACTGTAACTAATATGTCGTTGCCAGACCTTTCAAATATCTTGTCCTTTGCTATGTGTACCTCCAGGTACAAATCGCCGGCTTTGCCTTGCATATAGTCGCCCATGCGCGCAAGCCTCAGCCTCATTCCTTCGCTCACGCCAGCTGGTATGTTGACTTTTATCCTGTCTGTGCCTACAACTCCGCCCTTGCCGTGGCACACTGAACATTTCTTCTCAGGCACCTTTCCCGTGCCGCCGCACTTGTCGCAAACGGCAATTGTTTGCATACGCCCGAAAAACGTGTTTCTTACCGCGCTTATTCTCCCTGTCCCTCCGCACTTGTCGCAAGTTGCATAGCCGTAGCCGGGCTCTACGCCTGTGCCGTTGCACCTGCTGCACTTCTTCACGTGCCTTATGTCTATTTCCTTTTCTGCGCCTTTTGCGGCCTCTTCAAGCGTGAGGTCTATTTGGTAAATTATGTCCTGGCCTCCTCTGGATTCTGCTTCGTGCTCGGACTCAAATCCGAACAAATCCTCAAAGCCTGAAAACGGGCCGAAATCTAGACCCAAGTCGCGAAATACGCTGCCGAGGTCGAAGCCCCTGAATATGTCATCTGCAGTAAACTGCTGGCTGAACTGTTCTGAGCCGAGCATGTCGTATTGCCGCTTCTTGTTGGGGTCGCTCAATACAGCATATGCCTCGTTTATCTCGCGCATCTTGGCTTCTGCTTCTGGGCTTTTATTAACGTCAGGATGGTACTTCATGACAAGCTCTCTGTACGCTCGCTTTATCTCGTCCTGAGTGGCGTTGCGACCAACGCCAAGAACATCGTAGTAGTTCTTAGCCATTTCTTCGCCATTATTTTTCTACCTTGTAATCCACGTCTGACGAATCGCCTGCGCTGCCGAAGCTTGGTCCGCTGCTGCCCGTTCCGGTGCTGCCTTGAGCTCCGCCGTAGTCGCCGGCGCCGCTGGAACCTGCCGGTCCGGAACCGCCCTGACCGTACATGCTGGCGCCGATGGCTTCTGCCGCTTGCCTCAACGCTTCTGTCTTGTCTTTTATGTCGCTTACGTTGTTGCCTTTTAGAGCTTCTTCGAGATCGTGCATTGCCGAGGTTACCTTCTCCTCTACGTCTTTGGGAATCTTGTCCTTGTATTCCTTTAACGTTCTGTTAGTCGAATAAAGCAACGACTCGGCGTTGTTCCTTGCTTCTATCGCTTCTAGCTCTGCCTTGTCCTGCGCAGCATACTGCTCCGCTTCTTTTACTTTCTTGTCTATTTCTTCCCTTGCCATCTTGTTTGGCGCAACGACCTGCATGCTCTGCTCCTTGCCAGTCGCCCTGTCTTTCGCGCTTACGTGCAATATTCCATTGGCATCTATGTCAAAGGTAACCTCTATCTGCGGCACGCCGCGCATTGCCGGAGGTATGCCAGTAAGCGTAAACGTGCCAAGCAGCACGTTGTCCTTTGCAAGCGGACGCTCGCCCTGCAGTATGCGTATGTCTACCGCCGTTTGGCCGTCTTCCGCTGTGGTAAATATCTGAGACTTGCGTATTGGCACGGTGGTGTTTCTCGGTATTAACACTGTCATAACGCCTCCGAGCGTTTCTATGCCGAGCGAAAGAGGAGTGACATCAAGCAGCACTATGTCCTTCACCTCTCCGGTAAGAACGCCGGCCTGTATTGCGGCGCCGAATGCTACTGCTTCCATTGGGTCTACTCCGCGCTCTATCTTCTTGCCAAGCAGCTGTTCGACGAAACGCTGTACTATTGGCATGCGCGTTGGTCCGCCGACAAGTATTACCTTGTCTATATCCTTGGGCTCCAGTTTTGCGTCCTTGAGCGCCTGCATCATAGGTATGCGCGTCTTCTCCACTATAGGCAATACGAGCTCCTCGAGCTTCGCTCTTGTAAGGTCGTAGACGAAATTTATCGGCTTGTTGTCCTTGCCCATTGCAAGAAACGGCAGGTTTATCTGAGTGGTGAGCGTATTTGACAACTCTATTTTCGCCCTCTCGGCCGCTTCGCGCAGCCTCTGCATTGCCTGAAGATCCTTGCTGACATCGATGCCGAACTGCTTGTTTATTTCGCTTTGAAGAAAGCTGGTCAACACGGCGTCCATGTCAGTGCCGCCAAGTTGCGTGTCTCCACTCGTTGCTTTCACCTCGAACACGCCTCCACCGAATTCCATTATTGTGACATCTAGGGTGCCGCCACCGAAATCGTATACAAGTATTTTCTGCTCCGTCTGCGCTTTGTCTACGCCATAAGCAAGGCATGCGGCGGTAGGTTCGTTTACAAGCCTTACAACTTCCAGTCCTGCAATCTCTGCCGCATCCTTTGTTGCCTGCCTCTGGTTATCGTTGAAATAAGCAGGCACTGTTATGACTGCTTGCTTTACTTCTTCGCCCAGAAACGCCTCAGAATCCTTCTTTATCTTCTGCAGCAAAATGGCGGAAAGTTCCTGGGGTCTGTACTCCTTGCCGAATATCTTGTACTTGTAATCGGTGCCCATTTTCCTCTTAAAAGCGGTTACTGTGCCTTCTGGATTTGCGACCGCCTGCCTTCTTGCAGGTTCACCGACAAGCGTTTGGCCGTCTTTGGTAAACGCCACGTAACTGGGGAATGCCTTGCCGTAAAGCGTGACGCCTTCGGCACTTGGCACCAAAACGGGCCTGCCGCCCTGCAGAACTGCCGCAGCCGAGTTGCTTGTTCCGAGATCTATTCCTATTATTTTTGGCATAGTATCACCAAGTTAGACTAAGCATTCATGATTTTTTGCCGCTCGAGACTATAACGCTCGCCGGCCTAATAAGTATGCCGTTGAACAGGTAGCCCTTTCTCACAACTTCTACAACACTCCCTTCTTCCTTATCGCTCGGTCTCGTAAGCACCACTTCCTGCTTGTAAGGGTCGAACTTCCCGCTTGTGCCTATTTCTTCAAGGCCTTCGCTTTTAAGCGCTTCGTAAAGGTCACTGAACACAAGCTCGAACCCTTTGCATAGCTCCTTGTGTTCGTCGCCCAGCGAGTAAAGCGCTATTTCGAAAGCATCTATTGCTGGCAAAAGTTTCGATATTAGCTCTGCCTTGCCGACAGTCTTTGAAGCCTGCGCTTCTGAGGCTACTCTTTTCTTGTAGTTGTCAAATTCTGCGGCAAGCCTCAAAAGCCTATCCTTAAGCTCCGCAGCTTCGGGCGTTGCTTCGGGTGACTGCGCACCTGACTGCTGCTGCGGTTGCTGTTTTGCCTGTTGCGGCTGCTGCTGCTCTTCCTGCTTGCGCTGCCCTTGCTGCTTTGCTGCACGCTCTTCATTATTCTCATTGCCTCCTTCTTTTTTGGCTTCTTCCATAAATCTCACTTGCCATGAATTCGTCAAATTTTGAAGCGAGTTTTGCAAGCTTTTCGAACTCTGCCTGCATTTCTGCCTCAAGTTCTTCTATCGTGTCCTCTAGCCGCAGGCCTCTCAGATAGTATTGCCTGCCGCGCCTTATTACCAGTCCAGTGTTTATGAAATAATTTAGCTTATAAATAACCGTACTCCTTGGCAGGCCAAACTTTTTACTAAGCGACTTGCTGGTAACTCCTGTTCCCTTTAGACTGTTCTCTGCTATGTTTTGCAGCATTTCTGCTTCGGTGTGGTTCTTGCTTTGCAAACCGAGAGCCTCGCAGAGCATGTTCACTATCGCTTCTGGGCTTTCACTACGCTGCAGATCAACCTGCTTGAGCAGTGCCCTGTTCTTTATCGGCTCCATGATAATGCTTTGTTAAAACAAATATAAAAATATTTGCTTTTTTATAATAATATTTAAAATATTCCAAAAATAATTGTTAATTTTGGTGCAAACGACAAAGGCGCGGCTAGTTCCTTTTCTCCAGAAACGGGCTCTGCGATTTGTAGGCGAAAATAATATAGTACTCGAACTGTTTGTTGCCGATGCGCATGCTTTCTATCAAGACATCGTTGTCATCGATGCGCAGGCCGGACGCGTTTACGAATCCGGTATCGTTTAGGGCGTCTTTCAGGTATGAGTAATTATAGGCCTGCGATTTCTTTACAGGCACAATTGCCAAAAACAGGCCGTTTTCGTTAAGCAAATCGTAAGCACTGCGCACGGCTTGCAAGACCTCCTGCCTGCTGAAAAAATCCAAGTAGCCGTTACTTGCAATTATCATGTCAAATTTTCCGGCAGTGCCAAACGTTTTTGCATTGTTTTTTATTTCTTTTATTGTGCTTTCGTCTAAGAAATCGCCGCTTATTATCGTGCCGTTGCCGCTTTGTTCTATCGTGTTTTTCAAAGATTCTGCTGCGCTTTCTGGCGCTATCCCAACATACTTGAACTCGGTTGGCCTGTATCTGCTTCTGTCTTTCACCAGGACCTGTTTTATGCCTTCATATACGGGTGCACCAGGAACTTCCAGCAGGTTCAATATGCTTTTTCCTTCGTAAAAAACCTTGTTCCTTTCGCTTTTGCCTAGCCTGAAACTGAACGGAATGTGTTCAAATAAAACTTTTGTGACTTGAGCAACACTGCTCTTGTATTGATTGACGTAATTTTCTGCGCTAAACGCTTCACGGTGCACCGCCCTCAAAGTGTCAATGTTTTTGTCATCGCCATTTTTAACGTTTGTCAGGTCGCGCCTCTTAGGCAACTTATTCAACGTCACTTCTGCGCTAGGATCAACGCCTTGCGCATGAAGAAGCTCGACAAGCAACTCTTCCAACGCATCAGTAAAATCCCGTGGCATGTATGACTCTTGCTTGCTAAAGTAGCTGCGTATGATGTTGAAAGGAGTGTTTGAGGCGTAGCTCAATGACAACTCCACTATGCCATTTATCGCTTCTTTCAATTCTGTGCTTTGTTGCTGCTTTCTAATAGCGATTGCTTCCATAATTTAGGCTTTGTTTTGGCCATATTTATTATTTGCCGTTATGCATTAGAGCTATAAAAGGAATAGGCTCTGCAAGAGCCACCTGCTTTATGTAGAAATACGAATGCTCGTCTGCGCTGGCGACAAAATCCACGCTGTCGTTTTTGTAGTTGTACGCTATTAGCGGGAGTGCGCTCGCTCGCTCGGCGATTGCATAGTAAAATACGTGGCGGTCGTCTGAAAGCTCATCCAATAGGTCGAATGCGCCCAGAACTGTGCCCGAATTCGTTTCAAACGAGTATAAATAAGGCGCCTGGTCATTGCTGGCGGAATGCCTTATTGCTGCTTTTGCAAGGTCAAGAAGCGATGCAAATTTTACCGACTCTATTTTAAGGTTTTTGGGCGCAGTTTTTTGCTCCATGCCGCTAAAATCGGCGGTTAGCACGTTTATGCTGCATTTGTCCCCGGGCTGCGGCAAAAACTCTGCAGTGTCGCTTATTGTTGCGCGCTCTTGTTCGTCGTGAGAAGGCGCAACGTAATTTACAAACTTTCCTGGCTTTTCAACGTTTGCGTAATATGCGAGTTGCACACCATCGAGGCGTTCGCCGAGGACCGCAAACCGCACAACACCGTTTGAATTGCTAGCAAACAGTATGCCAGGATTTTGCAAATTGCACGCAAGCCTGCAAATGTCTTTCAGCGACATTGCCTTTATAAAAACGAGCTTTACTTTGGGCGATTTTGCCATCACTACACCGCGGCTATCTTATTAGCCTGCTTAAAATGTACATTATGGCATATGCAGGTTCGTATATGATTGGCTCGACTATCAGCCCGTGCCCTGTCGCCGCGTAGTCGTTTGCTACGCTCGAGTTCACTATGAGCTCTGCTTTGAACGACTTGTGCACCAATGGGCTTGTAGCAGAATACACCGAAAGCGTGAACGGATAAACGCCGGGCTCGTCTTCGAATACTGGATAATTTACTTCTGTTGGCATGCCTTTGTGTGCTATGACTTCGTAGCTGAGATTGAATGCAGGCAAGTTGCTCGAAGAAACAACAAACGGGTCGTCAGAGGCGCCCGTATTGTTTATAAGCACGTGCAGGTTCACCGGCTGGCCTATGCCTGCAGAGAGCTTGAGCGGTGTAACATTCAGTTCAAATACGTCAGGGGTTACGTTTACGAAAGCGGTTATGGTGATGTTGCCTATTCTTGAATAATTTTGCAAATTCACCGCCCTCAACTGCAACGCATACGTGCCGTTTGCCGCATAAGGCGCAACCGTTATTTTTAGCCTCATCGGATTTGCATAAAGCAGCGATGCCTGCGAAGACCATTTGCTTGGCAACGATACTGCTTCCAGCGTGTCCCATCCTATGTTTATGTAGCTGCCACTTGCGTTGGTTGTCGCTGCCGAAGCCTCGACATAAAAGCTTTCCCCTGGGCCTACTTTGCCCAGGTATATGCTGCTGCCGTTGTGAAGCAAAGCTGACACAGGGTATTCAAGAGACAAGTACGTGGCATTCGCCAGAGTGAGTGCGCTTGCAACCACAAAGACGAACCAGAATTTCATGATTATTCTAAATCATGCAAAATTAATAAGATGTTTGTTTGCTGCGGTTGCGTACGCGCTGCTGCGCGCACGCGCATGCAAAAACAGCAAAATTTGAAAGCACAGCTTGCTCACACCCAGCCTCTTGCTTTCATTGCGGCCGCGACTCGCGTAACTGCAACGATATATGCAGCCATGCGCGGGTTTATCTTTTTGCCTTTTGACGCATAGTCGCTCTGGGTTTTAATCACGTCGTTAAACGATTTCGTTATTATGGCGTCGAGTTTCTTGTAAACATCATCTGCACTCCAGTAGTAGCCCTGCAAGTTCTGGACCCATTCAAAATATGACACTATGACGCCTCCGGAATTTACGAGAAAATCCGGCAGGTCAAGAATGCCGTTATTGAATAGTATGGCATCGGCCTCAGGGGTAACAGGACCGTTTGCCAGCTCCAGAACGATCTTTGCCTTTATTTTGTCCGCATTGGCTTTCGTTATCTGGTTTTCTATTGCTGCAGGTATAAGCACGTCAACGTCGGATTCCAACAACTCTTCGTTTGTTATCTTCTTGGCGCCATTGCCTTCGTAGCCCTGCACGCTGCCTGTTTGCTGCTTTGCTTTCTGCAATGCCGAGTAGTCAAGGCCGTTCTCCGAATACACGCCGCCTTGCGAGTCGCTTATTGCCACTACTTTTGCGCCGAGCAGCCTTGTCACCAAATCCATCGCGAAATTGCCCGCATTGCCAAAGCCCTGTATTGCCACCTTGGCGTTTTTGAGATCCAACTTTTTGACCTTCGCGGCTTCGCGCAAAACATACATGCCGCCCATGGCAGTAGAATCAAATCTGCCCTCGGAACCCCACACCTCCAGAGGCTTGCCGGTTATTACCGCAAATTCGTTTTTGCCCTTGAGCTTGCTGTACTCGTCCATCATCCAAGCCATTATCTGCGGCGTTGTGTAAACGTCAGGCGCAGGCACGTCGATATCAGGGCCTATGAAGCTGCCTATTGCGCGTATGTAGCCTCTTGATAGATTTTCTAGCTCTTTTTCGTTCAACTGCTTAGGATCGCAAATTACGCCCCCTTTTGCGCCGCCATAAGGTATGTTTGCAAGCGAGGTTTTCCAGGTCATCCATGCAGACAGGGCTTTCACAGTATCAAGGCTTTCCTGCGGGTGAAACCTTATGCCGCCTTTGCCAGGCCCTCGCGCATTATTGTATAGTACCCTGAAACCGGTAAACGTCTTTTTGGTGCCGTCGCGCATCTCCACCGGAAAATTGACTATCACCGTTTGCATGGGCTCGCGCAACACGGCAAGCGTCTGCCTGTCGAGATTCATGAGCTGTGCCGCAGCGTCTAGCTGCTCCTGTGCTATTTTGAATGGGTTCAACTCTTCTGGCATTTTGTCACCAACAAAAATAACAGTGTTATATTTGCATGCAAATATATAAACGGGTTTGCGCGCTAGCAATCATCAGGCAATGTAGACCTTGAGGAAATTACCCGTGGATTGGTTCTCTTCAGCCTTTGCACTTTTTCGAGAGTTTCTTTGTAGTTTCGGTTGTATGTGTTTAGAGCCTTCAAAATGCCATCGATGTCTGCCTTCCTGCTTGCATAGTCCAAAAGTTTCTTGCGCTCCTTCTCAAGCATAGCAAACCGCCCGACTAAAACTTCTCCCGTTTGCGCACGCGCATCGGCATTAGCGCTGCTCCTCGAGCACAAGCTTCTCGCAAAGCGCGTCTATGAGCGAGTTTATTTCGGCAACGGGCTTGCCAGCCAAGGCTTCGCTAACTATTTTGTCGTTAAGCCCGGAACGCGTTAGACGCTCGCTTAGCTCTTTTATGCCATGCGAATACTTGCCTGTAAGATATTTGCTCACCGCGGCTTGCGCTATGCCGAGCCTTGCGGCTATTTGCATTTGCGTAAGCCCCTTTTTTGCCAGCGCCTCTGCTACCGATATGCGCACAGCAGGCAATATTTGTTTTGTTATGTGCTCGCATTCCATGCTTTTGACCAAGTTTGCTCACACTATTCCAAGCGCGTCCTTAAGCTTGCCGAATATGCCGCCATTTCCGCCGCTTCTAGCGGCTTGGTTGTCTTCGCTTTCCTCGTCCTCGCCTACATCAGCTTGCTGCGTCGCAATCTGCTTGGACTTCTGGGGCTTCTTTTGTGTTTCAGCATAAGGCTGCGGTTCTGCCGTCTTCTTAGACAATCCAACTTGGAATTTAGGCAGTGCAATCTTGAAAAAATTCTTGCTATAGCCTAGCTTTGAAATCGCTTCTACTATCTCTGCAATGCTGCCGGATTTGGGATCGCGTATGACGAAAACGTTAGCGTTATTGGCCTTGCCTAAGGCCACGTCAGATGCAGAATTGCACACGACAGCAGATATGCCGTCGCTTTTGTTGAGCAGGATGCTCACTCCTATAGGGTCTCTTGCTATCACAACGCAAACGTCGTAGCCCTTGCCAAGCTCGCCTGCAACCATGTCTGCAAGTTCCGCATTCTGCACGCCGGTTTCCTTGGCAATTACACTGTGACTGTTGCCTAGCCCATTCACTATGGCATCAAGGCTTCGGGATACGTTGCTCAGTACAAGTATGCGCACTAAACCACAATATAAAGGTCAACTAAAGATTAATATATTGTTTGCCATATAATACTGCGGTTACAGAACTAGCAAATAGAGTGAGCACATGAGAGGTCGTGAAGAGCTTGTTACGTGTGACAATTGCGGCAGAAAAGTACCCAGGAACAAAGCAGTAGCATACGAAAAGGCAGTTTCATTTTCGACTGACCTGCACACAGCCAATGACATCAGGTTTTTCGAAAAGAAGAAAGTGTACTATTGCATAAGCTGCGCAAAACACCTTGGCATATTTGAGAAGAAGGCTCGTGCTGCACATAGGAGCAGCCTTGGCGTTTGAATGCCGGTAGACGTAAACGACATAGAGATATTCAAAGCAAGAGGAATGACGCGTACCCCGACTACGGCAAAGCAGCAGGGGCAGGCAGCTCCACAGCCGCAGGCCCCGGCTGAAGCAACGCAGCGGCAAGAGCAAAACGCGAAAATCAAGAGTGCGCAGGAGGCAGAGCTTGAAGCTGCGCGCAAGATAGAGGAAGAGGTAAAGGAGCAGCTTGAAAGGCAGGCAGCGGAGGAGGAGCAGGCAGGCGAGCCGGCGTATGCCGGACCAGCGGTGCCTGAAAAAGGCAGGACAAAGGTTGTTGCAAGCCAGTTCAACGGCGTTGCTGGAGCCTTGCTTGTTTTTGATGTGCTTGTGCTGCTGTTTTTCGGCTACCAGCAGTATGCACTTATGTTTGACACTATATTAAAAATAGGCCTTGCGGGATTCATCAACATGATGAACTACGCCTATGGCACTTCTCTTCTCAATTTCGTGCTCATACTGGCATCTGTTATCGCAGGCCTGCTTATGATTTTCAAGATGGGAAGAACATACATGATAGCAGGGTCGGTAGCGATAATGCTGCTGGTAGCAACAAGCTTCGAGTACATAACCAGCAACGCCACATATCTGGCAATAGTAAGCGCGCTTACATTCATAAGCGTAGTTGCAATAGCCTACAGCAGAATGAGCGCGGTGGTAGTGGCTGAAGAAGAGGAGGAAGAACCAGAACCGGTAATCTGGCCCAAGATAGAAACGTTCTAATGCTCAAATAAATCTAAATGCCACCGCACAGAGCCGCACAGCATTACGCTATACGCAACGCCGTTTCGCTATATTATTTTTTCTGGTTGCGCTACAGCGCCGCCTGAAGCCGCTTCTGCTTCGCGCTTCTGCAGTTTCCTGTCATAAATTGCCACGAATATTGATGCTATAATTCCGAAGATGAAGCTGAATACTATGAAATAGATCTGGTATGTCATGCTGAACGAAAACAGGCTGAGCTTCGTCCCTGGAGCGAAAAACGCAGGCAGAACGGCGTAATAAACGATTATGAAAATCGGCAAGATTACGAGCATGGGCTTGAACTGCATTTTCATTGTCTCGCTCAGCAAAGGCGTAAGCTCTTTCTGCTTGCTTGCAAGCGTCTCCGCGTCGGCATGGTTCTTGCTCAGTTCTGTGAGCTCCTTTGATTTGGCTTTTATTATGCTCTGTATTTCCCTAAGCCTTTTTGTATTTACCAGCTTGCGCTGAAGGAATATTGATAGCGCTACGTATGCGGCAGCGCCCAGCATCAGCACAAAACCCAAAATGGTCATGTTTACGCGCCAATTTCTTGAAATACACTTTTAAGTTTCTCTTGGGCCTTCTGAAGCTCGCCCTCTTTATTATAGATTACGTAAAGAGGTATATTAAGGTATGCTGAGAAAAACGAAGCCAAAGAGAGATTTATGCTCCTGTGCTGCGATATCTCTTCGGCAGTATCCTGCTCCCTGTTTCTGGTCTTGTCTGATTCGCGCCTTTTCAATATTTCCTCGGTCGAAGCATCAACATATACTATGGCAGCGGCGCTGCCCCTTATGGCTTCCAAATCGGTCAGCGCAAGGCCAGGCGTATACCTGTTGGCAGCTTTTATGCTGGCATGCGTATCGACTATAACAATGCCATCTTGCGCTGCAAGCCCCGAAAATATTTTCTTGCGCCATTGTTCGGACTTTTCGGCATATCCTGGCATCTGCCTCATCTTATCCCTGTCGTTGATGCCGTACTCGCCCGCTGCAAGCTTCAACATCTCGTCCCCTATATTGACAACCCTGACAGTACCGGAAACTCCGGCAAGAACTGACGACTTGCCTGCCCCTTGAGTTCCTAGAACAATTATCAATTTGGCCATACTAAACCTATGCAGTTCATATTTATGTATTTTGCGTAACGGAAAATCAGCAGCTAAAGCGCATGGGCTTTCTTCAAGCAAAGCAAACGCAAGGAATTTCACAAGCTTCAGAAAGCAAAAAACAAAAATAAACGAAAATAAAAAAATTAAAACCCGTCAGTCTTCTCCTGCGCCCATGCCAGGGGCTCCGGCGCCAGGAGCGCCTGCGCCGCCTGCCGGCTGAGACGCCTTGGAGCTTATCATGTCATCTATGCGCAGTATTTGCACGCTGACTTCCGTGGCGCTGGCTATCGCCTGCTCTTTTATCTTTGTAGGCTCTATCACGCCCAGCTTGTCCATGTCGCCCAGCACGCCCCTGAATACGTCTATGCCGTAAGATCTTCCTTCCTTTGTCCTTTGCTTGCTTCTCAACTGCACAATAGTGTCTATGGGATCCATGCCGGCACTGTCAGCAAGCGTCTTTGGTATTACTTCCAAAGAGTCTGCAAATGCCTGTATTGCCAGCTGCTCGCGCCCGCCTACTTCGTTGGCGTAGTCTCTAAGCTCCTTTGCCAGGTTTGCCTCTATCGCCCCGCCGCCGTACACGCAAGAGCCGTATTCTAGCGCTGCGGAAAGCGCGCCTATCTCGTCGGTTATGGTTCTTTCGGTTTCGTCTATTACCTGCTGCGTACCGCCACGCACGAATATCGTGACGCTCTTAGGATCTTTGCATTTTTCTACGAATACCATCTCTTCGCCGCCTATTTTGCGCTCTTCTACCAATCCCGCAAAGCCTATGTCGCTCTGCGACAGGTCGTCAAGGCTCGTTACCAGCTTTGCTCCGGTAGCTTTTGCAAGCTTTTCGATGTCGCTCTTCTTTACGCGCCTGACTGCCATTATGCCTGCCTTTGCCAAGTAGTGTTGTGCAACGTCGTCTATGCCCTTCTCAACAAATATGGCATTCGCGCCGCTCTGCGCTACCTTGTCGACCATTTCCTTCAGCATCTTTTCCTCCTGCTTGAGGAATGATTCCATCTGGTCAGGCGATGTTATTTCTATGCGCGCGTCTGTTTCTGTTTTTTCTATCTCCAAGGCAACGTCAAGCAAGGCAATTTTGGCGTTGTTTATTGACTTGGGCATTTGAGGATGTGCGACCTCCTTGTCTATGAGCACGCCGTTTATGAGCTGCGTGTCTTCTATGCTTCCGCCTTCTTTCTTTTCCACTTTTATGTAATCCTTGTTTATTGTGATTTTATTGCCGTTCTTTTCTGCGACCTGTTTTACGGCTTTTATGACAAGTTGCGCGAGATACTTGCGCGTAGAATCTGTGCCTATGTTCTTGGATCCGCCAGAAATCAAAACGACCTTCTCAAGCAGGTTGGTGTCATCTACGTTAATGGGCACGGCATACTTGCCCAGCAGCTCTTGCACTTTGCTGGCTGCCATGTCGTAGCCTTTCACTATGGTGTTTGGATTTATTCCTTTCTCTATAAGGTCGCCGGCATTTTTAAGAAGCTCTCCGGCAAGCACGACAACGCTAGTTGTGCCGTCGCCGACTTCTTTGTCCTGCGTCTTAGCTATTTCCACCATCAGCTTTGCCACAGGATGTTCCACATTCATCTCTTCCAATATGGTGGCGCCGTCGTTAGTTATGACTATGTCGCCAAGCTCGCTCACCATCATCTTGTCCATGCCCTTTGGACCCAGCGTGGACTTGACTATGCTTGCAACTGCATATGCTACTGCTATGTTGGCGCGCTGCGCCTCCCTGCCCAGCAGCCTTGTAGCGCCTTCAGGCAGTATGTAATATTGCTGACCCAAGGTATTTTCGTTTGCCATATATTCACCTTTTTGTTTAAGCATGAGTAGCGATTGCTCCTGCAAATTTCATGAGTATATAATCATATTATTCCGCAAATGTTTTTATACCTTTCTCAGAAGCGCAGTAAGAGTGTCCATAACGCCGGGAGCAACTGTATCGGCAACCTGTCTGCCAAGTTTTGTAAGCACAAACCCGTCTGATTTTTCTGAAATATATCTGGCACAGGTAAGCTTGTCAAGCACGCGCCTTAGCGTCTGCTGGTTGATGGCGGCGCCGTGATCGTCGTAGTCGGCATCATAATCATAAACACCGCCCTGCTCGGCACTTCCTCTTCTGCTGGCGCTAAAGCCGGCATAGGCTTCGGAATCAAACGCTATCGGCAGGTCTTTGTAAAATTCTGGACTGATCCGTATGTCAACCAAAAGCAGCAGCGCTTCGTCCGAAAAGGCGTTGGCTATGCTTGTGAGTTTTTCCATGTTGCTTTGGCTATTTGGCGTGATTTTACTGAGCAAGCTAAAAACGCTCATGCTTTTCCAGTCAGGCGTGGAAGCAATTGCATATGCGGCGTAGCCGTCGCTTGTAATGCTGAATGTTTCTTTGGAATAGTCATAGTAAATCAAACCGCGCATGCTAAGATTTGACAGCAACGAATCCAGACTTCCGGCAAAATCGCACTGAATGCCAGCCGCATTGCAATTATGTGTGTAATGGTCGCTGGCAGGAATGTATGTGGCATCGGAAATCTCTATTAGTGACATTGGCTTTTTGGCATTGCAAAGCGCACCTAATATTTTTATGTAATCTCCGAATTCCTGCCTTGTTTCTCTGCCTTGCCATGCCGGCCTGTTTGCGCCTTCTGTTTCTGAAAATGCAGCCATTTCGCGCACTGTTTTTATTACGTACACTTGCTGTTCGACCTGCTTTCCCAGTTCGGTAAGCGAGTAAATGCCGTTTTTGTCGCTTGCTATCAACCCCGCGGATTCTAGCAGAAGCAGTGCAGTTTTGGCGTTTGGCGCTCTGCCTTCTTCAGGAATGCGCGTGCTTAGCAATTCATATATGTCTTTGCGGCTTTTGCTACCGCCAGGACCAGAAGCCAAGTATTTAAGAAAAGCCATGCATTCCAGATCTTTTACGGTTTCTCTTTGGTAATCGTTGAGATCAGGCTGCCTGTTATATCTTGAGGCATATATGGTCATGCATTCATGCCTTGGTTTGCATGCACATGCATGCAAATTGCGACACAATATGTGCAGTTTTCACGACAACTCTGTTATTTGTTATGTGCGGCACTTTTATACGCATTGCGTTTTCGGGCGCGCGCTTTGTTTTGCCTCTTGCAAGACGCCATTACGTATTCGGCAATCGAATAATACCGAGTCCTGTTTTATAAGCTTTTGCAAGAAAGTATGCTTCAAGTGTTTTGCATGAACAGTGTAGTGATAAGAATAGCAGGCGCAAATGGCGATGGCATAGAGTCTAGCGGCGCGCTGCTAAACAGAATAGCTGCAAAGCAGGGCTTGCACGTATTTGCTTACAGAGGGTACCAGTCGATAATAAGAGGCGGCCATTTGTGGTATCAGATAAGAATTTCAGAAACCGGCATAGACAGTTACGGGGACGCAATAGACGTGCTCGTCGCTCTGAACCAGGATGCGATAGAAAACTGGAAATCGCATCTGAGCGGCAACGCCGTGGTCGTTTACGACCCTTCAAGCGTCAAGGTCGATGGAGTACAAGACAGCGTTCACAAAATACCTGTGCCAATTTTAGACATAGCAATGAAGCAGTCAGGCAATCCAGTAATGAGGAACGTGGCGGCAATAGGCGCCGTAATGAAGATCTTGGGCATGGACATAAACTCGTTTGACGAAGTAGTAAAAAGCACATTCGGCAAGAAGGGGGAAAAAGTAGTAAGCGACAACATAAAAGTGGCAAATGCAGGCTACGGCTACGAAGGAGTGAACGCGATATTCAAGTTAAAAGGGGACGGCAAGGCAAGGCACGTGATAGACGGCAACACTGCTCTTTCTATAGGCGCCTACGCAGCGGATTGCAAGATGTATTTTGCATACCCGATGACGCCTGCCAGCAGCATACTCCACTGGTTCGCCGCACACGAAGACAAGGGAGTTCTATTCAAGCAAACAGAAGACGAGATAGCTGCAATAAACATGACAGTCGGTGCCGCGAGCGCTGGCGTAAGGGCCATGTGCGGCACAAGCGGCGGCGGCTTCTCACTTATGGTAGAGGGCCTGGGCATGGCAGGCATGATAGAAGCACCAATAGTAGTGGTTGTGTCGCAAAGGTCAGGACCCAGCACAGGCTTGCCAACGAAGCATTCGCAAGCAGACATGCTGTTCGTAATGCACGCGTCGCAGGGCGAATTCCCTAGAATAGTGGTAGCTCCGCGAACTGTAGAGGAAAGCTTCAAAATAGGCGCACAGGCTTTCAATTTGGCAGACAAGTACCAATGCCCTGTGCTTATCTTACTTGACCAGTTTCTATCTGAAAGCTACAAAAGCATAGACATAGAAAACCTTAACGCTAGCGACATAAAGGTGGACAGGGGCAAGATAGCGCAGGCCGCCGGTTCTGAAAAATTCGAGCGCTATGCGATAACCGACGATGGCATATCGCCACGCTCCATACCCGGCACGCCCGGCCTCGAATTTGTAGCAGCTACCGATGAACATGACACGCAAGGCAACCTGATAAGCGACTACTTTGCAGGAATAGACAAATACGTGAGCATTAGAAAAGACATGTATGCAAAGCGCATGAGAAAAATGGAAACGATGCTCAAGAACGAGAGCGTTTTTGAGCCAGAAATTATGAACGAAAGCGCGAAGAGATTCCTTGTGGTCTACGGATCGACATACGGGCCTGCAAAGGAAGCCGTTGGCATGCTGAACGCAGACGGCCTCGACTTCGGTCTCGTCTCTTTTTCTTACCTGCTTCCGTTAGACGAGCATAAGACAAAAGCGGTGCTCGAAGGCAAGGAGCTCATAGACGTTGAGGCAGACTACAACGCACAGCTTGCGCAGTGGATAAGGATGAACACGGGCATAAATATCGAGCACAAGATAAGAAAGTGGGACGGCGAGCCGTTTACTGCTGAAGAAATATACAAGCAAGCCAAGGAGCTTGCAGAAATTAGGTGAGATCATGGCAGAACAATTAAAACAAATTTATACATCTGGCGTGAAGCCCGTATGGTGTCCGGGCTGCGGAGATTATGGCGTAAACGCGGCAATACTAAAGGCGCTCAATGAATTGGGCATAGAGAAAAGCAAGGTATTGCTAGTATCTGGCATAGGCTGCAGCTCTGCAATGCCGCACGTTTTCAGCACGTATGGCATACACAGCATACACGGCAGGGCGCTGCCAGTGGCAACAGGGGCTAAACTGGCAAATGACGAGCTTACAGTAATAGGCACCGCAGGCGACGGCGATGCCTACGGAATAGGCGTTGCGCACCTTATACACGCAGCCCGCAGAAACATTGACATAGCGTATGTAGTGATGAACAACCAGATATACGGCTTGACAACAGGCCAGGCTTCTCCGACAAGCCTAGAGGGCTTTAAGACAAAATCCACGCCTTTCGGAGACATAGAAGAACCGGTAAACCCGCTAGCTTTGGCCATAAGCGCAGGAGCGACGTATGTTGCAAGGGGCTTTTCAGGCGACCCCACGCACTTAGCAGAACTCATAAAGCAAGGAGTATTGCACAAAGGATTTGCGCTCATAGACGTTTTCAGCCCTTGCGTAACGTTCAACACGCTCAACACGTACGACTGGTTCAGGCAAAGAATCTACAAGCTGGACGAGCAATACGATCCAAGCGACATGACAAAGGCGTTTGAAAAAGCCACAGAAGCCGAAAGGAGCAATTGGAGCAAAATACCGATAGGCCTGTTTTACAAGACTAACAAGCCAACGTATTCAGAGCGCGACGTCAGCTTGAGCAAAGGACCTTTGATAAAGCAGCAAGAGCACACGCAGGAGCAGGTAAGGGCTCTGCTTGACGAATATTTGTAAAGCGAGTGGTAAAATGTCCGGCATAGTCGGTTATGGGGCTTATGTGCCAAAATACCGCATAAAAGTCGAAGACATAGCAAGGATATGGGGCGAAGATTCAGAATCGGTAAAAGACGGGCTTAACATAATCGAAAAAAGCGTGCCTGGAATAGACGAGGACTCTGCCACAATAGCGGTAGAGGCAGCAAGGCGCGCCATAAAGCATGCGGGCATAGACCCGCGAGAAATAGGCGCGATCTACACCGGCTCGGAGTCGCCGCCGTATGCCGTAAAGCCCACTGCAAGCATAGTAGTAGAAGCCGTAGACGCGGGCCCAAACACCATGGCATCTGATCTCGAATTCGCGTGCAAGGCAGGCACAGACGGCATGCAAATAGTAATGGCACAAGTCGAAAGCGGCATGATAAAATACGGCATGGCAATAGGCGCAGACACATCGCAAGGCAGGCCCGGAGACGCGCTCGAATACACCGCAAGCGCCGGCGGCGGAGCATTCATAATTGGCAAAGAGAAAAGTGAAGTAATTGCAGACATTTTGAAGACTGTAAGCTACGTGACAGACACTCCGGATTTCTGGAGGCGCGAAGGCGCGAAATATCCGTCGCACGGCGGCAGGTTTACCGGAGAGCCGGCGTATTTCAAGCACATAGTCAACGCCACAAAAATGCTTTTTGAAGCCACTGGGCTAAATGCAGGGGACTTTGCCTATGCGGTATTTCACCAGCCGAACGGCAAATTCCCTTCGCTTGCCGCAAAGCAGCTCGGATTTTCGGAAGAGCAGATAAAGCCGGGGCTTCTTACACCTCGCATAGGCAACACGTATTCTGGCGCATCCATGCTTGGCTTGGCCGCAACGCTCGACATTGCGAAGCCGGGCGAAAAGATATTAGTAACAAGCTTCGGCTCCGGAGCTGGCAGCGACTCTTTCGCAATAGAAGTCAAAGAGCCCATAGAAGCGAAAAGGAAAAACATAACAGAAACAGTAGAATCGATGATAAACAACGGCAAGATCTATCTCGACTACGCCCAATACTTGAGAAACAGGGGCGCAATAGAAAAAAGGTGAAAACATGAGGGACGTTGCAATAATAGGCGTTGGTCTTACAAAATTTGGGGAAAGGTGGGAATCCGGCATTAAAGAGCTCATGGCAGAAGCAGGGCTTGCCGCGCTCGAAGACGCTGGCATAACCAGCAAGGACATACAGGCAATTTACGGCGGCAGCATGACCCCCGGCAGGTTCATAGGCCAGGAGCACATAGCCGCGCTTATGGCCGACCAGCTCGGATTGGGCAACATACCTGCTACTAGGGTTGAAAACGCGTGCGCCAGCGGAGGCACGGCGCTGAGGCAAGGCTATATGGCAGTTGCAAGCGGCATACACGACATAGTGGTAGTGGGCGGCGTGGAGAAGATGACAGATGTCAGCACAAATGAGGCAACTACAGCGCTCGGCGGAGCTGGCGACCAAGAATGGGAGCTGTTTCAAGGCATAACGTTTCCTGGCCTGTATGCACTTATGGCCAAGAGGCACATGCACGACTATGGCACAACCGAGGAGCAGCTTGCGGCTGTTGCTGTGAAAAATCATGAAAACGCATACAAGAACAAGTACGCCCAGTTCCACAAGCGCATAACAATAGACGATGTTCTCAATTCGAAGCTTGTTGCAGACCCGCTAAAACTTCTTGACTGCTCGCCGATAACAGACGGCGCGGCCGCGGTTGTTCTTGCGCCTCTTGAAACCGCAAAGAAATACAACGATACGCCAATAAGAATATTGGCAAGCGAGCAAGCAAGCGACACGCTGAGGCTGGCAGACAGGGAGAGCATAACAGGCATAAAAGCCGCGCGCATAGCTTCTGAAAAAGCGTACAAGCATGCGGGCATAACGCCGAAAGACGTAGACGTGGCAGAAGTGCATGACTGCTTTACCATAGCAGAGATAATGGCCATGGAAGATCTGGGATTCTTTGAAAAGGGCAAGGCCGCGAAAGCGATAGAGGACGGCGCAACAGCAATCAATGGAGATCTATCAGTAAATACAAGTGGCGGCCTCAAGGGCTGCGGCCATCCGGTAGGCGCCACAGGCATAAAACAAGCTGTCGAAATAACGTGGCAGCTCAGGAACGAAGCAGAGGGCAGACAGGTGGACGGCGCGGAGATAGGGCTTACCCACAACGTCGGAGGAAGCGGCGCCACAGCAGTGGTGCATATACTCAAAAGGGCAGATTGAGGGTGTTGCAATGGAAAAATCGCCTGCTGATTTGTGGAGAAAAGTAAGGTCAAGGTACATACTTTTAGGCAGCGAATGCGAAAACTGCGGCACAAAGTATTTTCCGCCGAGGATAGTGTGCAGGAAGTGCGGCAGAAATACGAAAATGAAAGGGATAAAGTTTGCCGGCACCGGGGAAATCTACTCGTTTACCAAGATAAGAGCGCCTGCGGAAGATTTCGAGGAACTGGCACCGTACACAGTTGCGCTTATAAAGCTAGACGAAGGCCCTGTGGTTGAAGGCCACGTTATAGAAAACGGCAAGCCCATAGAAATAGGCACAAAGGTAAGGGCAACGCTAAGAAGAATGTACAGGGAAGGAAACGAGGGACTGATATATTATCAGTACAAGTTCGAGCCGGTTTGACTAGCAAAAGCCAAAACAAACACAACAAAAAATAAAAAGCCACGCCTATTTGTCGCCGAGCTGGGAAGCGATAGACTCTATTGCGCTGCGGTAGTCTCCAGATGCTAAGTGCAAGCTTATGCCGAGCCTTTCTATCATGCGCTGCATGTCAGGTCCTGC
>JBMFTS010000003.1:0-28705 GCA_049966915.1 Candidatus Micrarchaeia archaeon | reverse complement strand
GATAAATTGCGCTTGCCAGCTAATCCTGCTTCGCTTGCAATGGTTCCAACGGCAGCCTTGCAAATGTCAAATAGCCGGTGTGCCATATGCCTTTTGTGCTTGGCCTCGTGCCTTCCTTGCGCACGAGAATGTCCCTTACGATCGCCTCTACGGTATACACGTCGGAAAAGCCCTGCTTCTCGAGCTTCATCACATACGCCTTTACCTGCTCGACATTTGGCAAGTAAGACACCACGCAGCCTCCGGGCTTCAATGCCTTCTTCACGTTCTTGAGCGCCTTCTCGGGATTTGGCAGATCCAGCGTAACTACGTCCACGCCGCGTTCGTCTATGCGCTTGAACACGTCGCCGTTCTTGAAAACTATGTTGTCAAGGCCGAGCAGCTCCTTGTTCTTGTTTGCTATTGCCAGAAAATCTGGCCGTATGTCGTAGCTCGTTACTTGCTTGCATATGCGCGCCAGAGAAATGGCGAGCCATCCGCTGCCGGCGCCGGCGTCTACGCACACGCTGTCCTTGCTCACGTCTGCATAGGCCAGTATTATGCCTATGTCTTTCGGAAGCACCACTTGCGGACCACGCCTGAGCTTTTTGTAAGTTTTCGGGTATATAAACATCTCAGCACCTTAATCTTTCTAGCCTCATCGCGCTATTCTGTGTAAATGTTGTTTAACAGGGCATATATCTCTTTCCTTTTGCCATGCGGTTTTGCCGAAGCGCGCAGAGCCTACGCAGAAAACTTGCACTCGCAAAACGAATAATCCGCTTCGATAACGTCGGAAAGCGAGAACATTGCCGAAATTCGGCAGCGCACGAGTCAGCTGCCGCTGGCTTGCTTCTTTGCGCTCTTCCAGTTTTTCTTGCTCGGGCAGTTTGGGTCGAGATCCATTGTGAATACCTTGCCTTTCATGAACACCTTGACTATCGGCGTGTGGCAAATTTCGCATACCTTGCCAGTTGGCACTATCGTGGCATTAGCCGGCAACGGATAGCTTGTCTGGCACTTCGGCCAGTTGCTGCACATCACATAATTCTTGCCGTTGGCCGAATGCCTCAGCAGAAGGTCGCCGCCGCAGTTGGGGCATTTGCCCAGCACGTTTGCCTTCTCGCTTTCCTGAACGCCGCTCAAAAGCGCCTTGCCTATTTCCTGCTCGTGCTCCTTCAATTCTTCTATTGCGTGGGTTATTATCGCCTTGCCCTCGTTTATGACCTCGCTGCTCGTTGCTTTGCCGTGCATTATGCTATCCATGTCCGTTTCGAGCTTTCGAGTCAGATTTTCATCGACTATTTCCGGGGCGTACTTGCTCAGCGCGTCGTAGACGCTGTAACCCAAGCCCGTTACTTCTAGCCGTGAGCCGCGCGCATAGCCCCTTCGTATAAGCGTATCTATTATTTCGGCTCTTGTGGCCTTTGTGCCCAGGTTCTTTTCCTCGAGCAGCGCTATCAGGCTGGCCTTCGTGTACCGCTCCGGGGGCTTTGTCTGCTGCTTCTTGGATTCGACGCGTTCTATTTTCAGCTTTTGGCCTTTTTCAAAAGCTGGCAGAGAGGCCTCCTTTACCTTGTAAAACGGGTAGTATGAAAGCCAGCCGCTGCTGACTACTTTGCTGCCGCGGGCTTCGTAAGTTTCGTCGCCGATCTTAAGCGAAACTAGCTCGCTATCCACAGTAGCATAATCTGCAAAAGCAGCAAGAAACCTGCGAACAACCAAATCGTAAACAAGTTCCTCTTCATTTGTGAGCTTCTTCGGCTGCTCTCCTGTAGGGAATATTGCAGGGTGCGCCTCGTCCTCTTTCTGGCCCTCGGCAGGCACGAAGCGCCTGGCAGAGATGAGAGCGCTTGCAAGGTCTTTGTATTTTTCCTGCCGTGAAATGGCATCGATTATGCGCGGCAGGTTGAGAGTTCTCGGCAGCTTCTGCGAAGACGTTCTCGGATACGAAATATAGGAACGCTCGTACAATGACTGCGCTATTGCAAGAGTTTTGGACGGGTCTATGCCGTATGCGCCGCTTGCGGCAAGCTGCAACGAGGTCAGGTCAAACGGAGGCAGTGGCCGCAATTTGGACTGCTTTGCTGAAACATCCTGCACAATTGCCGTCCTGGCAGACTTTGCGCCCTCAACAAGGCTCTTTGCCTGCGCTTCGTCGAAAATCTGGCCTTTCGAGTTCCTGAACTTTGTCTTCTTGACAGTCGCATATATCTCAAAAAAGTCCCTGGGTACGAAGTTCTTTATTTCCTGGTCGCGCTTTACCAATATCGCAAGCGCAGGGCCTTGGACCCTTCCTATGCTCAGCGTTTTGTATTTGCCAGACTTTGAAAGCGCGCGCATGAGCGCTCTGCTCAGGTTTATGCCCCAAAACCAGTCCAGCATGTGCCTCGTGGCACCGGCCTCGAAATTGCCTTCGTCGAAATTTTCCATGCCAGCATAGGCCGCAGTCAAATCTGCTGCGGTGGTTGTGGAGAAATGCATGCGCTTTACGTTGCTCGAATTTATCTTTTTGTTCGGATCCGAATAAAGCACGTAGCTTATTATGTTGCTTCCTATGACGCTGCCTTCTATGTCGTAGTCGCAAGCGTTAATGTAAAAGCTGCACAGCTTGCCTACGTTAGAAATGACATCGAGATATTTCCTTGTGTAGTACGCAAACTTGCTGGCTTTGTACGAAGGCACCCACTCGACTTCGAAAATGGGAAGCACGGTAGCATTGCCCTTCTGCGCAACAGTGAACAGATGGCCAACCGCGGCAACAACGTAAAGCTTGTCGTCGCCGCGCTGCAACTCGAAATAGCTGACGCCGTTGGCATAGTGCCTTACGGGCTTGCCATCGCCGAGCGACAATGCAAGACGCAGCGCTACGCTCGGCTTTTCAGCGATTATCAGCCTGTTCATCAAACCCTTCTCTTGCCCTTTTCCTTCTTGGCGCCCGCCTTCTGTTCAGCTTTCGACTCTATAGAAGCATAATAAGCCAGGTAGAAGCCCATGACGATGGCTATGATAGCAAGCAGGTAGAAAATCGCCATGGAACCCAAAGCAAAGGCAACTATTGCAAAAGCGCTAAGAAGTATCACTATTATTGCAATAGACAGCATGCGCATCTCGCCTTGCGAATACTCCACGCAATCACACTACTCTTTCATGAAAAAAAATAATAAACCAGCACTCCTTGCCGCAACACACAACTTTTTAAATAAAATGCATTAAGATACTTGAGCAACATGCACAGTGAGCTGTTTGTTGTTTCGCTTACACTTGCGGCAGCGGTAATCGCAGCATATGCCCAGTATTTGTTCAAAAGACATCTGGCATCGTTTGGCGTCAAACTCTCTGAAGTCAAAAGGGCGATAGTAGAAAGGCACGTGCTTTTCGGACTTTTAATGTATTCGGTGAGCTTTGTCCTTTACATATACGCCCTGCACGCCGCTCCTATCGTTTCTTTTGTATACCCGATATTCGCAAGCACATTCATATTTGTGTTCTTGATTTCCAAATATGCGCTCAAGGAGCCCATAGGCAGCATAAGGCTGCTTGGAATGGTGCTCATAGTAATAGGCATAATAGCCGTGACAATGACTTACTAGGCGGGTTTCATGAACGAAAGCAAAAAAACGTATTCGCTCATTCTTCTGCTGAGCACGTTTCTAGGGGCACTTGGCCAAGTGTTCTTCAAGATAGGGGTAATGAGCGCAGCGCGACTGCTTTTGCTCGTGTATATTTTCATAGGCATAATATTTTACCTTGTTTCGACAGTCGTGTATTTCTATGTGCTAAGCAGGACGCACCTCAGCTGGACCTACGGCTTTACTGGCCTTAGCTATATATTTGCAAGCTTGATGGCTTTCGCGTTCCTTGGCGAGCAGGTGCCATTGCTGAGATGGCTAGGCATAGCGACAATAGCAATAGGCACGTTCCTCATAGGCATATCTTGATCCTGTTGCCGCGCAAGCAAATGCGACGGCTTCAGTATTTATTAGCGCCCTTGGCCTTGGGTTTTGAAGCACTTTCGTCTTCGCCAGCTTGCGCTTCCTTTTCGTCTTGCGCCTCTCTTGCCATTTCACTTGCGGCCCTGTTTTGGCTTACGCCAAGCGCGGCGAATTTGTAGCCTATGTTGGCAAAAAGAAATAGCAAAATTACCTTTATGATAAGCACCGCGAAAGAGTCGGAGCTGGAAACAAGCCCTGAAACAAGACCGCCTATCGCGCCGCCTATGGACCCGTTCGAAGCGCCAGACGGCGCCGTTTGCGCGGAAGCGAACTGCGAAACAGATATGCTGACATAAAATTCATATCCCAGATAGAACGTTGCCGCCAACAACAGAATGCCAACTACGACAAGGGAATTTCCCAATACAGACATGCAATCGACAATTTGGCAACTGAAAAGTATTTATTAGTTATGCGCAGATTCGGGCGGCTAGCGCGTAACCTGGTAGGACTTTACGAGCTCGTAGAGCTCGCGCGCCTTGCTGTCCTTTTCGAAATGCTCGCGAACAGGCTTTATCAGCTTTTCAAGTTCCTCCGCAACAAACGCCTTTAAGTCGGTCGGATGCAGCTGCCCTTTCTTGTACGCGCTCACAAGTTCAGCATAATTGGCGAGCTCGAGCCTGCCGCCGAAGCGCGCAGGCCTTTCTATTGCTATCGGCGCCGACTTGTCATCTATGACCAGCAAATCCAGGTAGTTGAACAGTGGATTGCCTTCCACAATCCCTGGCGGGCAGTAGGCGTTGCCTATTTTGTTCTTTATTGTTTCAAAGTCGTCGTGCACAAGTATGGCGTCGCCAGGCTTGGATTTTGACATCTTGTATACGAAACCCTCATCAGAAGCCAGTGCGCCGGCATTGGGCGCGCCCTTGAGGCCCAGCAGGTATGGGTGATGCACAGCCACAGGCACCTTCCTCCCGAACTTCTGCGCAATTTCCCTTGCAAGCATGTTTGCCTTCCTCTGGTCAAGGCCCAGCTGGCAAATGTCTATGTCCATCTGGAATATGTCAGTGACTTGCATCGCCGGATAGAATATCTGCGCGGCATCGACTGCCTCGCCCTGCTGCCTGCCCATGATAGTTATCGCGCGCTTTGCGCGGTCCAATGAAATCGCCCTGCCCACTTTTATGAACATGTCCCAATAAGAAAAATCTTTCATGAGTTCGCTGGCCCACACGACGCTGACCTTGCCGGTGTCTATGCCCGCGGCGCGCCACACCTCGACAAAATACTTGCCCACGTTCTGTATGTGCTCGAGGTTGCCGCCCACCTTTTTGTTTATGAATGCGAAATAATCAGCTATGTACAGGTTGAATCTTATTCCTATATTCAAAAGCTTCTTGACGTTCTTAGCTCTCATAATGCCGAAGTGTATTGGCGCGAGGCCCGAAGGCTCGAACCCGTCGTAAGCCAGGGGATGCTCGTTCGTCTCGAAAAGCTGCTTGAGCTCTGCTTCCGTTACAATCTCTTGCGCGAAACTTTTTACCACTTCGACCTTCGATTCTGCATCCATGGAATCAGTATATAGACGCAAGAGCATGCTTATAAGCGTTTCATGCGGAATCACATCGAGCAGCAGGCACGAGTGATCGCTTGGACACCTGGGTCATAGGACTGGGCGGCAACGCGCTCATGAATCCAAAAAGAAGCCAAAGCTTCGCAAGCGAGACGCACGAAATAAGCAGCATAGCAAAGTCCATTGCAAAACTTTCAAAACGGCACAGAATTGTAGTAACGCACGGGAATGGCACGCAAGTGGGCGACGAACTGCTGAAAAATCTTGCTTGCAGTGTAGAACCGCTGCCGCTGTATATTCTTAGCGCCGAAACGCAGGCATCAATAGGCTCTGTGCTCGAGACCGCTTTCAACAGCAGAAAGCCGAGTAGGCAGTTCTGCACCATCTTAACGCATGTTGAAGTCGACACAAGCGGCAGCGCCTTCAAAAAGCCCACAAAGCAGATAGGGCCTTTTTACACGAGGCGGGAGCTCGAGCGAGAGCTCGGCAAAGAAAAATTCAGCTACGTCGAGGAGCGCGGCGCGTTCCGTAGGGTGGTGCCGTCGCCAAGACCTGAAACAGTGCTCGAACTCGAAGTCATAAAGCACACATTGTCGCGCTTCAATGTCATATGCGGCGGAGGCGGTGGCGTGCCCATGGCCAAGACAAAAACAGGCTACGAAGGCGTAAACGCGGTAGTGGACAAGGATTACACGACGCAGCTCATAGCAAACGGCGTGGGCGCCAGCAGGCTATTGCTGCTCACTAATGCAGAGTACGTTTACAGGAATTATGGCGACAGCAAGTCGGCGATAAAAAGCATAAAGGCCACGGAGCTGAAGCGCATGCTGGACGCGCTCGAAGCCGGAACCATAAGGCCCAAGGCCGAAGCCGCTGCGAATTTTGTCGAAAACGGGGGCAAACTGGCACAGATAGGCAGCATAGGCAGGTTTTACGACCTGATAAGCGGCAAGAGCGGCACAACAGTTGTGCGGTAAACAGCACGCCTGCAAATCGGCAATTCAGCAAGTTTTTTTAACATTGAATGTGCAATTAAAATGTTAGCATGAGAGCCGCACTGCTCGTAGGCGGAAATACGAAGCCTGGCGCGCCATTCAATGCGCTCCCGAAGTCGCTGCTTCCCATAGCGGGCAAACCGCTCATAGAGTGGCAGATGGAATGGCTCAAGGCAAACGGCATAAGCGACATAGTTTTGCTCGCAGGGCCCATGCACGAAACGATAATGAGAAAAGCAAAGGAAATAGGGAAAAAGGAGGGCGTTTCAGTATATGGCAGCGTGGAAAAGGCGCCGCTCGGCACAGGCGGGGCGCTCAAGCACGCAGAGAGGCTCCTAGGCAGCGGCAACTTCGTGCTTATGAATGGCGACGTAATAACTAATTTGAGCATAGGTAAGATGCACATAGTCAACAACGTGGCGACGATCGCCCTTGTGCCACTGCGCTCCAGTTATGGCATAGTGGAGCAGAAAAGCGGCATAATTATAGGCTTCAAGGAAAAGCCGGTGATAAAAGAATACTGGATAAACGCCGGCGTATATCTCGCTAGCACAGACATATTCGACTACCTGCCGACAAAAGGCGACTTGGAAAAAACGGTTTTTGCAGAGCTGAGCTGGAAAGGCCTGCTGAAGGGCACGAAATACGAATCTGTGTACTGGCGGTCGCTCGACACGAGGAACGACATAGAAAACGCATCGAAAGACCTCAAAAAAATACGCATAACCAACATACACTAGCCAGCCGGCGCGCCGCGGGCAAGGCGTCAATTCCTATGCTTTTATAAAGCTTTTTATAATAGTTATAGCGGAGCGTTTAGAGCGTATTCTACCGTTATTCCCCACCCTCTAAACGCCCTCGATTCTTCTGCTACTTAGAAAGAATAATATATGTTTAATGCGATAAGGTATTGATTTCGATGCGAAAATTCAAAGATACAAGCGAGATAAAAATAACAAACAAACTCATAGACCAGGTCATCGGGCAGGACAAGGCCGTTTCGATAATAAAGAAGGCGGCAAAGCAGCACAGGCATGTGCTGCTAATAGGCGAGCCAGGCACAGGCAAGACCATGCTTGCGCAGGCCATGGCAGAGCTGCTGCCTGCTACTGACCTGGAAGACGTGCTCGTATACAAAAATCCCAACAACGAGAACATGCCGCTGGTCAAGACCGTCAAGACATACCCAAACGGCATAGACCCGAACAAGCCACTGCCCGACGGCCAAGGAAGGCAAATAGTGCAGAAGGAGCGCATGAACGGCAAGCTGAGCGCTGGCCAGCGCAAGAACAGCGTCGTGCCGATAATAGCCGCAATAGTGATAGTGCTTTTTGCAGTTTCGCTCACGGGCATATTCAAAGGATACGAGCTCGTTGTGCTTGCAGCAATAATACTGGGCGTGCTCGTGTTCGGTTCTGCAGTGGCATTCATAAGCGGATTCCGCGGCGCTGGCATGCTGCCTGGGCTGTTCGAATCCGACGAGCCCAAGCTTATTGTTGACAACACAGGGCTTTCGCACGCGCCGTTTTGCGATGCCACTGGGGCGAAGGCAGGCGCGCTTTTCGGCGATGTAAAGCACGACCCGCTGCAGAGCGGCGGCCTCGGAACGCCTCCACACCTGAGGGTTGAAAGCGGGGCGGTGCACAGAGCCAACAAGGGCGTTCTTTTCATAGACGAGATTGCGAGCCTGGACCCCAGGGCGCAGCAGGAGCTGCTCACGGCAATGCAGGAAAAGAAATATCCAATATCGGGCCAGAGCGAAATGAGCTCCGGAGCGATAGTGAGGACTGAGCCTGTGCCATGCGACTTTCTGCTTGTTGCAGCTGGCAACATGCAAGACATAGAGCACATGCATCCTGCAATCAGGTCAAGAATCAGAGGATACGGCTATGAGGTGTATGTAAATTCCACAATGCCAGATAACGAGCAAAACAGAGAGAAGCTGGTAAGGTTCATCGCGCAGGAAGTCAGCAAGGACACGCACATACCGCATTTCGATTACAACGCATGCATGGAAATCATAGACGAAGCAAGAAGAAGAAGCGGCAGAAAGGGCAGCCTTTCGCTCGTTCTCAGAGATCTGGGCGGCGTTGTCAGGGCGGCAGGGGATATAGCAGTAGAGAAAAACAAAAAGGTGGTGACAAGGGAGGACGTGCTGGAAGCGCTCGGCTTGGCAAAGCCTATTGAGGCGCAGTATGCTGACCAGGTTCTTGAGCAGATAAAGGATTACAAAATCTTCCAGGCGACAGGGCATTCGATAGGCAAGGTCAACGGCCTTGCTGTGCTTGGCAGCGGCAGCACCATAACCTCTTCTGGAATTGTGATGCCCATAGTTGCCGAGGTAACGCCCGCAAGCTCGAGGTCGGAAGGCAAGCTCATTGCAACCGGCGAACTTGGCAAGCAGGCGAAAGAAGCGGTGCAGAACATTAGCGCAGTAATAAAGAGGCACATGCAGAGAGACTTTGCAAGCTACGACATACACGTGCAGTTCATACTCCAGGCCGCAAGGGGCGTGGAGGGCGACAGCGCAAGCGTGTCGGTAGCGGTGGCAGTGATATCGGCAATGGAAGGCATACCGGTAAACCAGGACGTTGCTATGACCGGCTCGCTAGACGTAAGGGGCAACGTGCTGCCTGTTGGCGGCATAACCTCTAAAATAAAGGCTGCAATAGAAGCAAACATGCGCTACGTGATAATACCTGCAAGCAACAAGGACGACATATACATAGACAAGAAAGAGCTGCACAAGATAAAAGTAGTCTACGCCAAAAACATCGCCGACGTTCTCGAGTACGCGCTCAAGAAAAGCAGCAGGAGGGACGCGATAATAAAGGAGCTAAGGCACTACTTGACAACCGACTACCGCGAGAAGCCGCCGCTCATACTCACTCCACAGGAGCAGCAGCAGCAGCAAGCGGCGCAGAAATAGAAAGCGTGGTGACATGCCAGGCAAGCAAGCAAGTGAAAAAGAGGAAAAAGCAGGCAAGGAAACGAACGAGCAGGAAGCAAAAAGCAAACTCGAACAGCTCGGCAACAACATAATATACGACATAAAATCGGGCAAGAATCCGAGGTTTGTAACCCTGAGCAGGGTGAAAAGCAACATAGTGTTCGACAAGAAAAAGGGTTATTTGTCGCTTGGCAATTCGAAGGAAGAAAGAACGTTCATAAACGTGGCGCAAGCGAAGAGATTCATGCAAACGATAGCTGTTGCTGCAAAGTGCCACAAGTTCCTGCAGGAAAATCTTCATACCACGATAAGAGGACTTTACTACCAGCTCAAGTTCTCGCTAGGCGAGGACGTTGACGAAAGCATATTCAGCGAGCAGGCGGAATCAAACCCGCTAATAGAAGACATAGAAGCAGCGCTTGACGTGAAAAGAGAGGAGCTGAACCTAAACGCCAACAGGAAAGGCGTGCTCGCGGGCAACATGAAGATAATAGACACATTCGGCAAGGAGGAGCAGGAAATAGACTGCAGCAAGCAGGGCAGGAGCGGCTGGGCAATACCCAGCGACGTAGACAGCGACATGCAGTTCCTGGACGTCAAGGCAAAGTACGTGCTAGTAGTGGAAAAAGATGCGCTATGGCAAAGGCTCAACGAGGACGGCTTCTGGAAAAAAGAAAACGCGATACTTATAACGCCTCAAGGCCAGGCCGCAAGAGGTACTAGAAGGTTGATAAGGAAGCTTGCGGACATGGGCCTGCCTGTATACGTGTTTACAGACGGCGACGCGTGGGGCTGGTACATATACTGGACCATAAAGACAGGCAGCATAAACCTTGCCTACATAGGCCACGACGTGGCAACGCCAGAAGCCAAGTTCATAGGCGTAACAATGTCGGACCTTGACAAATACGAATTCCTCAAAAAGCTGACAATAAGCGCCGGCGAGACTGACATAAAGAGGGCGCAGGAGATGCTGCAATATGCTTGGATAAGAAACGAAAAAGAATGGGTCGCTGAGCTTGAAGCTATGATCAAGTCCAAGAAAAAGCTCGAGCAGGATGCGCTGCAGGGGCCAAGGCTCACTTTCGTGGACGACTACATAAGGGAAAAGGTAAATAACAAGGAGTTTCTGCCATAAGCAGAGCGCAGGTGCCAAGCGCTAGCACTAAAGCGTGCCCAGGCTCAGCATGTCTATTTTTGCAAGAGCCTGCTTGGGGTTGTCGTAATACTCCTTTACGAATTCGTTTATGCCTTTCAGGTCGCGCACGCCGAGCTCGTTCAGGCGCTGCAGCACCTTGCCGCGCCTCTGCTCCTCTATCACTATTTCCGTGGGCGTGTAGCCTGTAAGCTTCGACAGCGTGTCGCGGTATGTCACGCTTGGCAGTATGTCGGAGCTTTTGTGCGTCTTGTAATCGTAAGTATACAGGTCGCTCAGCAGCACTTGCGTTTCTATTCCTGATATTTCTGAAACCTGCGTTATCTTCCTTGTGAACTTGCCGGACTCGTTGACCTGCGACACCATTATTATGGCGTCGATAAGCGGGATTATGTCCTTCTCTACATTCATCGGCGTGTGCTCGAGCCTTGTAATTACGTCGCGGGCCGTGCTTGCGTGTATGGTGCCCATTGCTATCTTGCCCACGTTCATTGCTGTCATCATGTCCTTTGCCTCTTCCCCCCTCACTTCTCCTATTATTATCATGTCAGGCCTCATCCTGAGCGCGTTCTTTACGAGCTCTTCCATGGGCAAATCCGGGCTTGTTTCAAGCCTTACCGTATTTTCCTGCGTTTCTGTGTTCAACTCGTAAGTTTCTTCTATTACCACGACGCGCATCTCGGGCCTGAAGAAGCTGAACATTGCGTTGAGCAGCGTTGTCTTGCCGCTGGCTGGCATGCCGCCTATAAGCAGGTTTGCAGGCCTTACTTTCATGCCTTCCACATAAAGCCAGAGCCTGCCTGCCATGTTGTAGCTCAGTTCACCGCTGTTTATGAGGTCGATTATGCTCAACGCCTTAGTCTTGAAGTTTCTTATAGTTATGTCGGCGCCCAGAGGCGACCTTACTATGTTGGCGCGCGAGCCGTTCGGCAGGTGCACGTCGAAAATCTGCTTGTTGGCTACGGCAGTAGTAGCATACATCTTCATCTTCTTGACAAGTAGCTCCAAGTCTTCGGCGTTGTCTATTTTCTCGTTAGTTCTCTGAGAGCCTGCGCCAGATGCGTACACGAAAATGTTGGAAGTGTTGTTTATCATTATATCTTCAACATCTTCGGAATAGAGATATTTGTCTATGGGCTTGAAACTCTTCGAATCGTCAACGAGTTTTTTTACATCGTCCTCGCTTGCTGAAGGCTTTATAGTCTTTGCAACGTTTCTTATCTGCTCCTCTTTTTCTGAATCGGTAGTAAAAAGCGACAGTTTGCCTTCTAGGGCTTCAAATACTGCTGACTCAAAGTTCCTGAAGGATTCATCGTCCATTCAATCAATGATAAATGGAAGCATTAATTAATAATATTTTTGCAAAAGCCAAACGGCACGGCAAAACCGAGCAGGATGCGGCAGGCTCAGCGCGTTGCTTCGTATATTTCCGCGGCGCCCCTGAGCAGGAAGAAGGTTATTAGATAAGCGGTCAAGACGTAGCCTATCCACACCGGCCAATTCAGGATATATACAAGTGCAAGATATGAAAACACAACCGCTTTCGAAACGCCTATTGCGCCGCGCGCAAGGTGTGAATAAGCTATCTTGCCGAAAGACGTACGCATGTTGTGAAAAGTTTTCTTCGCTGTCGCAGTAAATGCATCGGAAACCGAGTTCCTTATTATCACTATGAAGAGTATGAAAAGCGGCACGACATGCAAGTAAGTGAACAGGATCCAGAAGGTGTACTCTGTTATGCGGTCGCCTGCTATGTCAAGCGCTGAGCCGTACTTCGGCAATTTTGAAACGTCCTCGTCGGAATAGACATGCCTGCCCCTGGCTTCGGTGGCTATGTACTCGAGCAAGTTTGTCCTGTGGCCCAAGGCAAGATAGCCGTCGATTTCGTCAAGCAGGAATGCGACAAGAATGAGCGCCACCACTGCAGCAGCATAGAACCGCAGATAAACAAGGTAGGCTATTAAAAATACCAGAAGTACCCTGAAAACTGTAACCGCGTCTGCGCTTCTCACACGCTCACCAAATACACAAAAAACTTATAAGCATAGCAAGCATAAAAAATATGCTTTTTGGTGAGCCTTTGGTAGACATGCTCAAAAACGAAGAGGAGGTATTGGCGTATTGGCGCGCAAACGGCATAATGGCAAAAATAAGAGCAAAAAACAAAGGCAAAAAGCCATTCTATTTTCTTGACGGCCCGCCCTTTGTGAGCGGCGAGCTGCACCCTGGCCAGATGTGGGTAAAAAGCATGAAGGACGTCATGCTGCGCTACAAAAGGCTGAGGGGCTATGACGTTTACGACAGGGCAGGCTACGACGTGCACGGCCTGCCCATAGAGCTCAGGGCGGAAAGCAGCCTTGGCATAAAATCGAAAAAGGAAATAGAGACGCGCATAGGCGTGGAGAATTTCGTCAAGAGCTGCAAGGAATACGTGGAAGCGTACATAGGCAAGATGGATTCTGATTATGAAAGATTCGGCATATCGCTAGATTTTTCCGATCCATACTTGCCCTACAAAAACTCATACATAGAAACTGAATGGGGCATGTTCAAAAAAATGTATGAAAAGGGCCTGATCTACAAGCAGAAGAAGGTAGTGCCGTATTGCACGAGGTGCGGAACTGTGCTGTCGCAGGGCAGCATGGAAGTCGTTTACCAAGACGACCAGGACCCGTCAATATTCGTGGCATTCAAGGCGCTGAAATCAAAAAAGATAAGCATAGACAGCAGCACTTACCTTCTGGTATGGACCACGACGCCATGGACAATTCCCGCAAACATGGCAGTAGCGGTAAATCCTGAGGCACGGTATGTAGTCGCAAGGTTCGGCGGCAGAAAATACGTGCTTTTGGGCAGCAGATTAGATGCGGTGGCAAGCGCGCTCGGCGAAAGCGCGACAATAGAAGCGGAGTTTTATGGCAGCGAGCTTGTTGGCACAACATACGAAGGCATACTCAAGGACAAGGTTCCGTTCCAGTCAAACTTTGCGAAATACCACAAGATAGTTGCAGCAAAAGATGTTGTGAGCGAAGAAGAAGGCACAGGACTTGTGCACATTGCGCCGGGCCACGGGCTTGACGACTACCTGATAGGCATAAAGAACAAAATTCCCGTATTTTCGCCTGTGGACAAGGACGGCATTTACACGGAAGAAGCTGGCGCGTACAAGGGCTTGAAAGTGCCGGAAGAAGCCAACGCAAAGGTCATAGAAGACCTGAAAAGCGAAGGAGCGCTGGTAAGCGAGGGCGTGCTAACCCACAGCTATCCACATTGCTGGCGCTGCAATACAAAGCTGATTTATATTGCCACAGACCAATGGTTTGCTAACGTTCAGAAGGTAAAGAAAAAGATAATAAAAGAGAACAGGAAAGTCTCGTGGCATCCACAAGAAGCCCAGAAATGGCAGGAAGAGCTCATCGAGAGCTCGCCGGATTGGGTAATATCCAGGCAGAGATACTGGGGCGTGCCCATTCCCATCTGGGAAAGCGAAACAGGCAGCAGGCTGGCAATAGGCTCCATAGAAGAGCTCAAAGAGCACGCGGTTGACAAAGCAAAAGTAGACAACATAAGCGACCTGCACAGGCCCTACATAGACGAAATAGTCCTGAAAGGCCCGAACGGCGAGGAGCTCCACAGGGTAAAGGACGTGCTAGATGTGTGGTTTGATTCTTCGATAGCTTTCAGGGCGAGCCTGAGCGAGGAGCAGTTCAACAAGCTGTTTCCTGTAGACTTCATACTCGAAGCGGTAGAGCAGCTG
Organism: Candidatus Micrarchaeia archaeon; assembly: GCA_049966915.1. Classification (GTDB taxonomy): domain Archaea; phylum Micrarchaeota; class Micrarchaeia; order Micrarchaeales; family CABMGC01; genus JAGDXZ01. The sequence goes on along the minus strand of JBMFTS010000003.1, from coordinate 14,360 downwards.
CGAGGCTGGTTCGCATACCAGCTCAAATCAAGCGTCATGATTTATGGCAAAAGGCCATTCAAAAACGTGGTAATGCACGGCATGATGCTCGGCGAAGACGGAAGAGAGCTGCACAAGCATCTCGGCAACTACTTACCTATCAACGAAATCGTCAAGCAAGTGACAGCTGATTCCTTCAGGCTGTGGTGCGTGTCGCACAACCCAAGGCTGGATTTGGTGTTCAGGCTCAAAGACATGAAAGAAGCCAACAAGGTGGTGCTGCTGCTATACAACATAGCAAACCTGTACAAGGAATACGCTGAAGCCGCGCACTACGAGCCGGAAAAGGTGAAGACGCCAAGCATGCAGAATGCGGAGCACATAGACAAATGGATAGTTTCGAGGCTAAACAGCGTAATAAAATGCGCAACGGAGCGATTGGACGACTACGACATAGACGGAGCCGCAAACTGCATAAGGCAGTTCATTGTGGAGGATTTCAGCAGGGATTACCTGAAGCTGGCCAAAAAAAGGATAGCGGAAGGCAGCAGGGCGCAGGCAAAAGCGAAAATAAACATCATAAACTACGTGCTAAGCAACACACTGCTGATAGCGTCGCCGTTTGCGCCTTTTGCCACCGAAAAAATATACCTTGACGTATACGGCGCGCAGCCCAGCATATTTTTGAACGAATGGCCGAAGTACAAGGCAAAATACATAGACAAGCAGCTCGAGCAGTCGTTCAGCGTAGCAATGCAAGCGATTGCGGCGCTACTAAACGCGAGGGAGCGCTCTAACATAAAGCTGAGGCAGCCTCTCGAAAAGGCAGTTATAGAAACAGACAGCAAAGAGGCGTACGATTCCCTGCTGAGGCTCAGCGAGGTAATCGGCGATTACGCCAACATAAAAAGCATAGAAATAAAGGAGGTAAGCGGCATAGGCGAGCGGGTCGTGCCCGTATTCAGCAAAATAGGGCCCGAATTCAGGGAAAACGCAAATGCAGTGGCAAGCGCGCTGAAGGCTGTTGAACCCGAAGCGCTGATCAAGGAGATAGAAGCCCACGGCAGCTACATGCTACATACCGAAAAAGGCACTTTCGAAATAAAGCAGGAGCATTTTGCAATCGCAAAAGAGCAGGAAAGCGCGAACACCGTGCGATTCAACCACGGCGCGGTGCGCATTGACACGACAATAAGCGCAGAGCTTAAGGAAGAGGCAATGCTGCGGGAGATAGAACGCAGGATACAGCTCGCAAGGAAGTCCGCGCAAATGCGCAAGGCAGACAAAGTAGTCGTAAATTACGAGGCCGACGAAGCGGTGTCGAAGCTCATAGCGCTAAACGCGCAAAAGATAAAGGAAGCGGTAAACGCGAAAAGCATAAAGCAGGGGATAGAGCCTGGCGCGGAGCCGTTCAAATTCGACCTGGAAAGCGGCAGCATAAAGCTGCAAATAAAAAAGGCAGAATAATACAAGCTATAAAACGAAAATAACAAAAACGCGTATGACTCAGTGCGACGCGGCGGGTATTTCTATAACGTCTGAAGCCTTCGCGCTCTTGAACGCGCTTCTCTTGCTCATGTCGCTCCAGCAATCCTTGCAAATTACTATCCTTGTAGATTTGCTGAGCCTGCGCGAGCTCTTGACGCACTCTGTGCCTATCTTTCTGCCACAATAGTTGCAAACCTCGTACTTGTATATTTCCCTTTTGCACCTTTCGCAAAGCATAAAATCACAAATCCTTTTGTTGTGCAAAATATAAAAAGCATATAGTAGAAGAGCAGAGGGGCATAAGAGAAAACGCCGAGCAGAAAGCATAGAATGCGTCATCTCTGGAGCGTTCTACGTTCTGCGCGATGCAGAAATGTATCTCAGCATTTGAATTGTCTTGCCAACTATGGCCAACCCGGAACTTGGCAAACTGGCAGCGCCATCAGCAACGGAGTATGCCGGGGGAGTCAGCAGCGGCGCGTCGCGCAGCAGCGTGCTCTGCGATTTTATGATATAGCCTCTTGAGCAAAGGTCTTCAAGAAGCTGGGCGAGCTTGCTGGAATCGGGGATGACGCTGGCGCCTCCAAAAGCAACGACATACATGCTGCGTATCTCATCTACGGTTGCGGCATGGCCTTTTGCGCCTGCTGCGCCTTCGTTTATGTACTTCACTATGGCCAAAAGCACAAACCTTTCCTTTTCACCGTCATCAACGGCAAACGGCTCTGGAGACATCTTCTCGTTAGAAATTGTTATGCAAAATTTTAATAATCAGCGCATGGGTTCAAATTCAATGGCAATGCTTAAAAAGCAGGAAGTAAAAGTGTGAGTGCATGGCGTTTATTATCAAAAAAATATTTGGAAAGGAAAGCGATGAAAAGCTAAACGAACTTATGAAAACAGAGACGGGCATGGATATATGCACGTATCTTGAAAGATTGAAAGACCCATTGCTCAAAGCCAAGTTCAGCGAATTCAAAGAACTTTTGGACAAAGTGTTTTCTGCAGATCCGGCAAATACAAAATTTTTGGACTACGAAGCAAAAAAATCCAGGCCTGAGCTGCAACCGCTTCTAGAAAAACTGAGCAACACCGTGGGCGTGCCGCGCTTAACAGCTTTATTGCTTATAGACGAGCCGAGCAGGCGAAATTTGTTAGGCGAAAACATATACCGCAGGCATTTGGATACAATTGGCGAAACGGTATCGTGCAACACATGCTGCAAGAACGATGCTGAAATCGCACAGAAGTCTAATTCGCCCGTTGTGCTGAAAGCGCTATTTGATAAATATTACAATCAGTACAAAAGCATAAATAACGCGAAAGCGGAACAGAACGCCGTTTCGCACGACTTGATTCTTGAGGCACAGCCAGTCAAAACGGACAACGGCGCGCAGCACTCCGATGCTGCTGTTTCGCTTATCCTTGAACTCTTGGCAATCAACCCGAGCACGCCGGAAGAAGTGCTGGAGGCGCTTAGCGCGTGCGACGCAGAATACATAAAGGCCGATGTGGTTTATTACGGGCCGAATCACATCATAAAGGGCATGCAAATACGCGAGAAAGACGTGGTCGAACTGGCTGCGTTGAAGCTCAGAGCGTTGCGCGTTTTTGAAACCGGAATCAAGCAGTTATTAGAACCGCAAAACACAGATTTTAGCGCATGCGTACGAAATCAATAAGTAAGTGATAGCACCAAAAATTATCATGGCAAGGATACTCATAGAAACATACGGCTGCACGCTCAACCAGGCAGATAGCAGGATCATGGGCAGCATACTGGAAAAATCGGGCCACAGCGTGGAATACGGAACATACACAAAGGCGAGCGCTGGCAGCTATGATTTCGTGATAATAAACACGTGCACCGTGAAGACACCTACAGAGCAGAAGATTCTAAACAAGATAAAATCGGCAAGCAACTTGGGCACACGGCTTATTATTGCAGGCTGCCTTGCCAGCGCAAGCCCGGAAGCGGTAGAGCGCGCTGCGCCGAATTCCAGCATAATAAACACAAGAAGCCTAACAAAAATAGCCAGCGCAATAGACATCGCGGCTTCGAACAAAAGAGCGCTATTCGAAGACAAATCATTGTTTGACAAGATGCTTTTTTACGAACCGACGAATTCGGCGATAGCAAAAATACCGGTAAGCGAAGGCTGCCTGAGCAGCTGCGCTTTCTGCGAAACGAAGTTTGCAAGAGGCCCGTTAAACAGCTTCTCTGAAGAGCTCATTCTCAAAGCCGCTGCTGCTAGCGTAACCCGAGGCGCCAAGGAACTAGAAATAACAGCGCAAGACACTGGCGCTTATGGCCTGGACAAAAAGACGAACATCGCCGAACTTCTTGGCAAAATAGTACAAGTGGAAGGCGACTTCATGATAAGACTTGGCATGCTCAATCCGGAGCACCTGCACAGGTATTTCGACGCGCTTATCGACGTTTACCGCAATAAAAAGATGTACAAGTTCATTCACTTGCCTGTGCAGTCTGGCAGCAACAAGGTGCTCAAGGAAATGAAACGCAATTATACAGTGGAAGAATTCATGCAGTATGTGAAGGAACTGAGAAACAAGGTAAAAGGCATAAGCGTAGAAACCGACATGATAGTGGGGTATCCAACTGAAACGCAGGAGGATTTCGAGGAGTCGCTTGAACTAATACGCAGCACAAAGCCAGAAGTAACTAATGTATCAAAGTTCGGCGCCAGGCCGCATGCAGAGGCTTCCAAACTGCCGCAACTTGCAAATACTGAAATAAAGAGGCGGAGCATAGAAATGAGCAGGCTGGTAAGAATTGTGCAAAGCGAGGCCAGGCAAAGGTTTGTAGGAACAAAACAGGAAGTGCTGATTACCGAGCAAAACGAAAGGTCGATTACCGGAAGGACAGAAAGCTACATAAGCGTGGCCCTTGCAAAGCCCGGAGCAGGAGATGCTGCTGGCCTGCTCGGTTCGAGAATGACAGTCGACATAATAGACAGCACTTCGGCGTGCCTGATCGCCCATACAAAAGAATTTTAATCTCGCATGAGTAATGGTGCCTATGTATTCTCAAGAGCTCGAAAGGCTGCTCAGCGCCAAAAAGATAGCGCTCGGCGACCGGATAAGGATAAAAAAGCAAGGCACGCCGTTCGAAGGCGTCCTCATGCCAAGGCCCGACCTTGGCGACAATTCGATAATCGTGCTCAAGCTAGATAACGGCTACAACATCGGCATAAAGTACACCGCAAGCACGAGCATAGAAAAAGTGAAAAAGACGCATACGGCTTTTGAATTTCCGAAAGCAGAGATAGCAAAGAATGCGGCGCTGCCCGATATCGCCCTTGTTTCCACCGGCGGCACAATCGAGAGCAGAATAGACTACGTAACAGGCGGAGTCTACATGCTCATAAAGCCCGAAGAGCTCATGTACGAGGTGCCCGAGCTCAAAGGCATAGCGAACATAAGCATTTACAATCCGATGAGCATAGCAAGCGAAGACATGACATATCTTGATTGGCAGACCATAGCAAAAGAGGTAGCAAAGGCGTTCGAAAATGGCGCGCGCGGGGTTGTCATAACGCACGGCACCGATACGATGCACTACTCTTCGGCGGCGCTTAGCTTCATGCTACAGAATCTGCCAGGCCCAGTCGTGCTGACCGGCGCTCAAAGAAGCGGCGACAGGGGCTCTAGCGATGCATTCATGAACCTCGTTTGCGCCAGCGCCGTTGCGGCACGCAGCGACATTGCTGAAGTCAGCGTATGCATGCATGCAAGCAGCTCCGACGACTACTGCAACGTAATACGGGGCACAAAGGCGAGAAAGATGCACACTTCGCGAAGGGACGCCTTCAGGCCAATAAACAGCAAGCCCATTGCTAGGGTGTCGCAAAGCCTCGACATCGAGTATTTGAGCGACTACGCAAAGCCGAACGGCGAAAAGCTCAGGCTCGCTACAGGCTACGAGCCCAAGGTTGCGCTGGTAAAGTTTTATCCAAATTCAGATCCCGAAATACTTGACTATTACGTAAGCAAGGGCTACAAGGGCATAATCATAGAAGGCACAGGCCTCGGCCATGTTGCTGTCGCGCCAAAGAGCAGTGCGTACGAATGGCTGAGCCACGTAAAAAACGCAGTAGACAGCGGCGCGATAGTGGGCGTCACTTCGCAATGCCTATACGGCAGGGTACATTCCAGCGTTTACAGAAACCTCAGGCTGCTGGCAAATTCAGGAGCAGTACACTGCGAGGATATGCTGCCGGAAACGGCCCTGGTGAAGCTAGGCTTCTTGCTTGGCAACTACAAGAAGGAAGACGCAAGGCAGCTGCTTAACAAGAACATGGTTGGAGAGATCACCAAGCGCACCGAATTCGACGCTTTCCTGGTGTAAAAATGCACGACGACAAATTCTACAAGGACGTAGGCTTTATGTGCGGCCTGGAAATACACCAGAGGCTGGCGACAGCCGAGAAGCTTTTCTGCTCGTGCAGCGCCTCGCTGAGCAGTGACACTGCCATAGCAAAGGTGGAGCGCAGGCAGCGCGCAGTAGCAGGCGAGCTTGGAAAGATAGACATGTCAACAGCGTTTGAAAGCAGCAAAAACAGAAAGTTCGTGTATAATGTTTTCAAGAAGGAAACGTGCCTAGTGGACATAGACGAAGAGCCGCCGCACGATCTGAACAGGCAGGCTCTCGCAATAGCGCTGGAAATCGCAGCGGCGTTCAACGCAAAAGTGCCTGACGAGCTTGAAGTCATGAGGAAGGTAGTAGTTGACGGAAGTGACCCTAGTGCCTTCCAAAGGACTGTGCTCATAGGCTACGACGGCTACGTAAAGGTGAACAACAAAAAAATACGCATTCCTTCAATATTCCTAGAAGAGGAATCTAGCGGCATCGAGTATAGCGACAAGGAGATGGTGGTGTACAATGTCGACAGGCTCGGCATACCCCTTGTTGAGATAGATACGGATCCGGAAATAGCTACGCCTGCCGAAGCTCGCGAAACGGCAAAGCAGATAGGCCTGCTTTTGAGGCTGACGGGAAAGGTGCAGAGGGGCATAGGCACCATAAGGCAAGACGTCAACGTATCGATAAAAGGCGGCGCAAGAACAGAAATAAAGGGATTCCAAGACCTTGATTCCATGCCCGAAGTAATAGACAACGAAATAGAAAGGCAGCTTGCGCTGATAAGCATAAGGGATATGCTCAGCAAAAGGAAGCCGGCGGTTGCCGAAGCGCACGACCTGTCGGACATTTTCGCGGGCACATCATGCGAGCTCATAAAGAAGAGCCTTGACAGTGCGGGCATGGTTTTGGGGATGAAGCTGAAGGGCTTCGAGGGGGCGCTAGGCAAAGAGGTCAACAAGGGCAGAAGGCTAGGAAGCGAGATAAGCGATTACGCAAAGCTTGCTGGCGTGGGAGGCATACTTCACAGCGACGAAGACCTTGCCCATTACGGCATAAGCGAAGAAGAAATAAGCAAGATGAAAAAAGCCCTGGACATAGCCAAAGGCGATGCATTCATAATAGTTGTTGGACCCAAGGACGTTTGCTACACTGCAATGGACTACGCAAAGCAAAGGGCGATGCTGGCAATGCGCGAGGTGCCCAAGGAGACCCGCGCGATAGACAACAAAACCCTTGTTACCAAATTTTTGAGGCCGCTGCCTGGCGGCTCCAGAATGTACCCGGAAACTGACACGAGGCCGATAGCGATAAGCCAATCAGAGTATTCGCGCATGTTGAAAAGCATAAAGAAGCCGGAAGCTGTGCAGGCCGAGCTTGAAAAGGAGATAGAGAACAAGGATCTTGCATACCAAATGCTCTGGTCGCCGCTCCTGAGCACTTACAACGAAATACTGAACAAGACCGGCGCGCCAGGCTATGTAGTTGCGCCGGTGCTTCTTGAAAAGTACACGGAACTCAGAAGGCAAGGCGTAGAAGTCGATTCGATTGGCATTGACGCGCTGCTTGCAATATTCGAGGAATACAAGGCGAATGCGATAACAAAAGCGGCGATAGAGGAGCTGCTGAAGCAGGTTCCGAAGTCGAGAAAGGACGTTGCAGAAATAATAAAAAGCAAGAACCTGCAGCGCATAACCGGCAGGCGGCTGGAAGAGCTAGTCGCAGAGCTTGGCGACAAACCGAAAGACGCAGCGGTAAAGGAGATAATGTCTAAGTACAGGCTTGTTGTCGACGGCACGGAATTGAACAAGATTCTTTCAAAGCGACGAAGATGAAAACAATTTATAAAGACAAGTTTTTGGAATTTGACAAAATAGTGGCAAAAAGAAAAAAGCAATTGCAATCGCAATTCGACGTAATAAAAGAGAAAAACGCGGTCGTCATAATACCGTTCCACAACGGCAAGCTTGTAATGGAAAGGCAGTACAGGCAAGCGATAAGAAAGTTCATCTACGAGCTGCCGGCAGGGCACATAGAAAAAGGAGAAAGCGCGAAGCACGCTGCGGCAAGGGAATTGGCTGAGGAAACTGGCTACAGGGCCCTAGATTTGCGATATCTGTTCAGCGCATATACATCGCCAGGCAACCTTACCGAAAAAGAGTATTTTTATCTGGCAACGAAACTCAAAAAGGGGATGCCGCACAAGGAGCCCAACGAAATCATAGAAGTGAAAGAAGTAAACATTGAAATTGCCAAGTCAATGCTTGCGAAAAAAGAGCTGGAAGACATGAAGACCATAGCAGGCATCGAGTTTTGCATGTTGCATAAAGAACTATTTTCTCGTGCTTGACTTTATCCTGCTTATCTCATTTAGCAAGTCCTTTTCCTCGTCGCTCAAGAGGTAGCTGAACTTTGTCTTTAGAAGCCTCTCCTCTTCGTCGTTGAAGAAAGTATATAGAGTGTCTCCTTCCTTGACTTGCCTGCCAAAGGTTATTCCGTCAATCGATATCGCTACATCCTGCCCCTGCTTTGCCTCCTCAAGCCTTACGCCGTTATCTTGCATTTCCTTGAGCCTGCCGATTATCTCTCCATACTTGTTCATTAGAAGCGCGCTCGGCTCAAGCCTGCCTGCATTTACCTCTATTCCGAATATTGCGGGCTTTGACATTCTAAAAACGGAGTTAGGCAAAACCGTTATCTTTGCGGGGAGCGTGACGCTCTTCAGCGCCATGGTTTTTTCCTCCTGCTTTGCCTTGTTAAGCCATGCGTTGTAGTCGTCTATGACTTGGTATATTATGTTGTCGTTGATTATGCTTACGCCTGTCGCTTCGCTTTCGGAAAGCGCATCTGGCTCCACTTGAACGTTGAAGGCAAGCACAACAGAACTGTAAGGATCTATTGCGCGCATGGCAAAAGCATCAAGTATGTCCTTTTTTGTAACATTGCCTATTCCTTTCTTGCTTATGTTCACGCCGTTGCTCTTAAGCAGGCGGGAAAGAGCTTCCATGCTGCCCATGGTGTCCGTCTTAAGCACTATGCCAGACTTGTCTACCTCAAACACCTTCTTTATCTCGTCGTCTATCTCTACAGCATAATCCTTGGCCTGTGTGGACATGACAAGCGAGCCTGGCAGGGCGTCATCAAGTCCGAGCGCGCTTATTTTCACTCCTGACGCTGCGCTAACCTCCTCTACAAAATAAAACTTGCTAGACGACTCGCGCATCTCCTGGAGCGGCCTCGGCTTAAGCAGCGCCTTTATCTTGGCTGTGCTCACGCCGTTGGTGGTGGCGAACGCGATGGTGTCGCCCACGCGCAAAGTGCCGTTGTAAAGTATTATGTCTATGGTAGAGCCCAGGCCCGTCTCTTCCTTCTTCTCGAGTATGCTGCCGACGCCCGGGCCTTTCACTTCTATGTTGAGCCGCGCTTCGAGGAAACGCTGCGAAAGGCCAGCGACAAAGACAAGGAGCTCCGCAAGACCCTCGCCCGTTTTGGCGCTCACGGGCACTATGACTACTTCTTTTTTAAAGTCTTTTACCCTATCGAAGCGCTCGCTGCTGAAACCAAGCTCGCCCAGCTTGCCCACAAGCCCATAGAGATAGGCGTCCAGCGCGTCCACAACAGAACTTAGCTGAGAAGAAATCGACTCGGCAAAGCTGTAGGTTTTGGCGCTGCGCCAACCGGTTATAAGGTCTATCTTGTTAGCTGCCACCACGAATGGCGTTTTGTACTGCTTGAGTATTTCTATCGCCTCGTATGTTTGTGGCTCGAAGCCCTTTGATACGTCCACTACCAGTATTGCAAGGTCCGCCACGGCGCCGCCCCTCTTTCTGAGGTTCGTAAATGCCTCGTGACCTGGCGTGTCTATGAAAAGCAAGCCCGGAATCTTCATCTTTGCCCCGAACGACTCGAGAACCTTTCCGGAAATTTTCTCTATGACATCCATAGGAACCTCGCTTGCGCCTATATGCTGCGTTATGCCCCCGGCTTCCTTGCTCGCAATCGCAGTGCTGCGTATCTTATCTAGCAAAGTCGTCTTGCCGTGGTCTACGTGGCCCATCACGCAGATAATAGGCTGTCTTATCATGGGAACTACCTGATGCACAAGCGGCTAACGCTTGTCGCCGTTTCCAGAAATTACCCCGCGTTGTTTCCTGTCTTGCAGTTTTTTCAGGTTGTATGCCGCGACATCGTTCATGCTTATGCCCAATTCGCTTGCAACCTGGGAGCAATACCAAAGCACGTCGCCGAGTTCTCCTTTTATCTCATCGGCGCTCGGTTGCGCGTTGTCCCTGGCAATCTTCTTTATCTTGTTGAGCAGTTCGCCCACCTCGCCGGCAAGCCCTATGGCCGCGTAGTAAACTCCGCCGTTGAGCATCTTAGGATATATTGCTGTTTCCGAAGCCTTGCCCTGGTACTCGTCCAATTCCACAAAACCACCAATACAATTTTAACGCGCAAACATATAAATGCAAATGCGCTTGCGCACTTGCGCAAGTTTTATATTGGTGCAGTGCAAAATCCAAACAGGTAATCGCATGATAGAGCGCACACTTGTTCTCATAAAACCCGATGGAGTTTACAGGAGCCTTGTAGGCAGGATCATAACAGAGTTCGAAAACGCGGGGCTCAAGATTGTCGCGATGAAGCTCGTCAAGCCTACGAAGGAGCTTGCGATGAAGCACTACCCTGCCGATGAGGGCTGGTATAATGCGCTGTGGGAAAAGACAAAAAAAAGCTTTGAGGAGCAAGGCAAGCAATTCAACGAGACGCCGCAACAGACCGGCGACAGGGTACGCGGCTACTTAGTAGACTACATAGCTGGCAAGCCCGTGGTGGCCATGGTTGTCGAAGGCAACGAGGCAATACAAAATGTCAGGAAGCTTGCTGGCGCAACATCGCCTTCCAAAGCCGATCCTTCAACAATAAGGGGCAAATACACCACAGATTCCTACGACCTTGCAGATTACAAGGGCAGAGCGGTAAAGAACATAGTGCACGCCTCTGATGGCAAGGATACCGCCGAAAGAGAAATAGGCACATGGTTCGATGAAAGCGAAATCGTAGAATACAAGAGGGCTGACGAGGACGTAATGTATTAAGTATTAATGTGTGCAGCGTGCAGCAGTCTATTTTGCGGTCAAACGCCGAGCTGCTGCCTGTATTCTTCGCTTATCATGTCGGCGCTCCATGCGGGTTCCCACACCAAATCAAGGTTCACCTTTCCTATACCTGGTATGCGCTCCATCCTAAGCTGCATGTCTGCAAGCAATATGCTTGTAACTGGGCACATAGGGCTCGTCATAGTAACGGTTACCGACACGTCGTTGCCGTCGATCTTGATTCCGTACACGAGCCCCAAATCGACTATGTTTATGCCGACTTCAGGATCTGTGACCTCCTTCAATGCATCGACAACTTGCTTGATTGTAATGGGCATATCATCACGCTGGCTTGCACGATGGCGAAGACATCCAGCCGCAGCCGTGGTTGCTTGAGCAGACGTTGTTTCCTAAATCCAGATTTGCAGAGCTCGAGTTTTCGGCTGTGCCATAGCATGCAACACCATAATTGCTTGTCTCAAATACGTTGTCTTTTGCAAGATCTGACGTGGTGTTGAAAAGTTGCAGGCCGTATGCGCTATTGCTTACGTTGTTGTAGTAGAACTTCGACGCAGAACCGTTGATCCAAGTTATGCCCTGCTGCACTGATGAAAACGTGTTGTTAAGCACGCTTGCCAAGCTTGTGCGCTTTGCCACAATCGCATATGTATCGTTGCTTAATCTGTTATTCGCTATTACGCTCTGGTTCGCGCCAGTAAGCATAACAGCGTGGCTAGTGTCGATGATTGTGTTGTTGATTACTTGCGAACCTGCGCCATGAGACACAAACGCGTTGTCAAATCCTTTGATAAAGCAGTTTTCTAGCTTGACTCGGCTCGCGTTCACCACATTTACAAAAGTGCCTCCGGATGTTGCAAGAACCGTGTGGCCGTTGCAGTTTATAGTAGTGTAATTTGCCGATGAGCTGTTGGTGTTATAGATGTTGTAGCACGTTGTGCCAGTGCTATACAGCATGTCGCTTGCCAAAGAAATATAGGAAGACGAAGACACAGCAGCGCACGGAGGATTTTCTGACACGGTTGGCAATACGAGAAGCCATCTGCATGTGTTTTTGGTATCGCCGCTGTTTATTCCGTTCTGGTTTGCGTAAATGCCGCTGGACGAGTACGAGCAGTAGTAGTCAAGCTTTTTGTTTGAAAATGCGGTGTTGTTGTAAACGGTGTTGTTGGTGAAGTTCACGAACGCAAAGCCATATGCAGGGTTGATTTGCGAATTGTCGAATTCTACCATATTATGATGCGCACCGTTAAACATGAAGCCCGTGGCATTTGATGCGCCGTTAGATGCCGCGTCGTATTGTATGCTGCTGCCATTTACGTTGTTGAATCCAAGGCCGTATTCAGAATAGCCGCTGACGTAAACGCCTGTTATGTCGCTTGAGAACACGCCTTTTCCGTATACGCCCGCCTTCACGGAACTAATGCCTAGCGCATCAAGCGATACCGCACTAGCGTTGTATAGCTGCACGCCGTAATCAAAATGGGTTATTGTGCAATGCACGATAGTGACGTTGGAAACGTTGCTCAACGCGAATGCATACCCGTATCCCGGTCCGGTAAGCGTCTTGTTATTGCAGTTGAACACTACGTTGCTCGTTGCTATGTCAAAGCATCCCGGGCTTGCCACAAGATTTTGCGTAAGCGAATAGTTGCCTGGATGCGAGATCTGCTGGCAGGATGACACGGGGTACATGGAAAGCTGCGGCAGCACATGGCTCTTGCACGACGCCCAATTGCAGTCGGTTACTCCGCAATTTATGTTTTGGAACAGGTTGGACGTGCTATTGTAAGTGCTTGGGGAGCAGTATGCGTCCACCTTGAAATTGCCCGTAACGTTGCCCCCGTTAAAGGCGTCGCCGCTTCCTGCACGCATGAAAATTCCGTAGGCATTGTCGCGCAGCGCCAGATTTGACAGCACCAAGCCCGTCGAGCTGTTTGAATAAATTCCAAAAGTACCATTGTGTGCGTAAATCGAGCTGATAGTGCCGCTTGTGACGTTTGACAGGTATATGCCATAAGTGGAATTCTGCACCGAAATGTCGCTTATGTTCGCGTTGTAGGTATTGGCCACTTTTACAGCATATGTATCGTTGTTGAAAGTGCAATTGAAAACTTGGTCATTCAGCGGGCCAGAAACCTGCACGCCGGTTCCGGCATTTTCTATGCTGCGACCGCCGCAGTCAAGCCTTACATCGCTGGCATTTATTTTTATGCAAGACAGGCGCCTGGCGAGCGGATTTGACAAATTGAGAAACCTTGCCATGTTTATGCCGCTCGCAAGCGAATAGTTTCCTGGCTGGCTTATCAGACCGCAGGTAGATATCTTGCCTGGCAACAGCCTTATCTGGGTAATGTTTGTAGGAAGATTTGTCTTTTTGCAAGATGCAAAATCGCAATAGAAGTTAACGTTGCAAGAAGAATTTGCAAATGCATTGGCGCGTTTAAATCCGAATATGCTGCCGCACATTATGTCTACTGGGTTGTTCAAAAACGTGTCTTTTTCGAATGTGTTGTTGGTGGAATTTATGCCAACCCCTGTGTAAAGGTTAAAAGCAGAAGAATCGCCAACAAGCTTGTTGTTGCCGCCTAAAACAATGCTTATGCCGCCCTGCTTGCTAGAGGCTTTTGATACTGCGCTGTTTTCAAGCAGCGTGTTGTGCGCTCTGTAGAGGTATATGCCAGACATCGTGTCGTTGGAGGCGTTTACATCGCTCAATGTTGCATTAGTGCTATTGTCTACGAATACGCCGTACGAAAACGAATCCACGCCGAGATCTTTCACGCTTACGTTGCTGACCGGGCCTATTCTTATGCCGTATGAGTAAGGCGGCACAATGGCGTAAGGACCTGAACCCTTGATTAGGTTGCTGTTTCCGTAAAGCACCACGTTACCTGCCGTTATGTTTATGCATGACCCGTTGCGCTCCTTGGTAAAGATGCTGCTGATAAGATAATAATCGCCTGGCTTGCTTATTGTCGTGCAGTTGTTTATGTTTGAAAGATTGCGCGGCGCAAGCGTAGTTGTTGTTACAACAACCTTTTTATGCGCAATGGATTCCGAAGCGTAAACTGCTATCGCGATTACCAGTATTACAACGATTATTGCGACCAATATTTTTGCGGTGCTCCTATGCGACTGCATTTGGCTGGCGTACGGAGACGCAGGCTGAGGCTGACTAGCAGGCTCTTGCTGTGCGCTTGGCTCTGGCTGCGGCGTCGTCTGATTCGAATCCTGACCGTAATCTGTGCCAATATCAGCCACGCAATCAACAGATAATTTTAATTTAGTATTTATGTATTTATAACTAACTATTAGTTGCTGCCTCAGTAGCTCAGCGGTAGAGCGCCTGTCTCGTAAACAGGAGGTCGAGGGTCCAAATCCCTCCTGGGGCT
>JBMFTS010000002.1:0-45542 GCA_049966915.1 Candidatus Micrarchaeia archaeon | reverse complement strand
CTTGATAGAGCAGGCAACAAAAAGTGCCTATTTTTATTTGACGTCATTGATCAACCGAATATTATGACAGAGCCAACTATTGGGGCAACCCCAACGCAAAGCTTTAAATACTATCGGAATAATAATTAACAGAAAATACAGAAGGAAATTTGATGAGAGAAGACAGACCTGGTGGATTTGGCGGAGAAAGAAGAGGACTAAACCCCAACTATTTCTTGCCAAAACCCGTAAAAGTAGGAGACGTAGTTGAAGTAACTATAGAAGGCACAGCATCGCGCGGAGACGGCCTCGCAAAGGTCAACGGATTTGTTGTCTTTGTAAAAGGCACAAAGCCTGGTGACAAGCTGACTGTGAAGATCGTCGAAGTGCGCACGAAGTTCGCAATAGGCGAACCCGTATCTGGTGCAGCGGCTGCGGCATCTAAGCCCGAGTCTAGCGACGCGGACTCTTCGGATACCGAAGAAGCGCAGTAATCAGAAATTGCTTTTGATAGTGCCTATGGGTTAGCGGAGCGTTGTTTTAGTTTGGCAATTCGCCAATTTGCTTTTTTTGCTTTTCAACGATACGAGTAGCGGTGATTTTTGAAACGCTGGGTGCGAGAATCGAACTCGCGAAGGCCTTTCGGCCAAACAGCTTAGCAGGCTGCCGCCCTACCACTAGGCTAACCCAGCACGCAGCAGAAGCGTGCACTGCACCATGGCAACATGCAAAGTTTGCTATGCTACGGCTCTGACCTGTATCTTTGGAGCATGGCTCTTTGTACGCAGCGCAAATGCATTGCGCCGCTGTATACTTAGGGTTGCTCCTTCCGGCCTGGCCCGGTTTGCATATAAAGCCACCGCCAAAGGCAGGACTTCAACGCCTTCACATAGGCTTTGCATGAACACGTGGCACTCCGCACGCATGAGGCTCGCCATGCAGGGATTTGCGACTTAGGGAAACCCTGAGCTTCCCGCCCTCTGCTGCAATAAATTAAGCAAGCAGTTTATTAATAAGGTTTTCTTTACAAAATAGTATGCAAATGCAAGAACAACAAGGAAACAACATGGACGAAATAGAAGCCAAATACGAAAGGCTGCTCGACAGGGCGTTCGCCTCATTGCCCAATAGCACCAACGCCGCAACTGCGGACTTTGCCATACCAAGCGTCGACTCCATGGTGCAAGGCACGAAGACCATCATAAGAAATTTTTCGCAGATAGCAAGCATAGCAAGGAGAAAGCCAGAGCTTATAGAGAGATTCTTCGTAAAGGAGCTGGGCACGCCGGCAAGCATAGACGGCCAAACGCTTGTGATAAACGCAAAGTTCCAGCCTAATGTGCTGAACGACAAGCTGAAAAAATATTTCGAGACGTATGTAATATGCAAGGAGTGCCACAAGCCTGACACGCACATAGAAAGCACAGAACGCGGATATGAAGTCATAGTGTGCGAAGCTTGCGGGGCAAGGTACACCGTAAAAGAGTTGTAGAGTGCTAGGTAATTAAATGGGCAAAAACAACGCGCCTGTAGAACAGGAAAGTGCACTGAAACTGCCGCAAAGCGGCGAGGTCGTTGGAGTAGTGTCGCAGGCGCTGGGGGCTTCCAAATTCAGGGTAAAGTGCTCCGATGGGTTCGAAAGACTGTGCAGCATACCTGGCAGGCTCAAAAGAAGGTTCTGGATAAAGGAAGGCGACATAGTAATGGTAAAGCCGTGGGTTGTGCAGAGCAGCGAGCGCGGCGACATAGTCTGGCGCTACAGCCTTGGCGACAAGGAAAGGCTTAAGGCAAGCGGCTACAGCCTGCCGGAATGAGCGCATGGAGCAGATGGGTTTTGATTTCAAAGGCAAGCGCGTAATTTATTTCGAGTCAGACGCCGAGCAGGCCAACAAGATTCTGCTGATGCACGGCTATAGCTTCGAGTCTAGCGTCTGGGATCGCTTCGGCTTTGTCAGATTTTTGAAAAGCATTGGCTACGCTTCTTTTGCATTGGACGTGCCTGGCTTTCCCAATAGCAGAAACAAGGAGCGCATGCCGGAAAGCGCGATGCTTGACATGATTGAAGCGCTAATAAAAAACAGAATACAAAAACGGCCAGTGTTGCTTGGCGCGAGCGCAAGCGGTCATCTTGCGCTGAAGTTCGCCGAGCAAAATGCCAATTCGATAAAGGCAGTAATTGCAGTAGGACCTGTAGGCCTAGATTCAATAAACTTGGAAAAAATAAACGTGCCTATGCTCGGCGTGTGGGGAAGCGAGGACAAAATATCCGATCCCGATGACGGGGTGTCTAGATTCGAGAGCGTTGGCGCTCTAACCGCAATACTGGAAGGCGCGGGTCATGCTTGCTACCTTGACAAGCCCGAAGCATTTGTCGCAAAAATTGCTGAATTTTTGAAAAGCCAAGCCAACGAGTAGTACAGTCAGCACAAGCAGTACGAAGCAATTGCTGCTAATGCTGCTGCTCGCCTTGCTGGCTTTGCTCTGCGCCTTTTTGCTGCTTTTCCTTGTGCTTCTTGCCGTATATCGGCAACGTAAACCAAAAAGTGCTGCCCTTGCCCGGCTCGGAAATAACACCTATTTTGCCCCCGTGAAGATTCACTATTTCCTTTGCTATCACGAGGCCCAGACCAGTACCGGAGCCCTCCTGCTTAGTCAGCCCCTTGTGCTGCAGCTGGTAAAACTTCCTGAAAAGCTTCGCCTTGTCTTCTTTGCTTATGCCTATGCCCGTATCTGAAACTTCCACTCTGACATTCTTCCCTTTCCTGAAGGCGCTGACGCGTATGCCGCCGTGCTCGGTAAACTTCACCGCGTTGCCTATCAGGTTTACAAGCACCTGAATTATCCTGTTCGGGTCGCCTATGAACTCAGGCACGTTGTAATCGACATGCCATTCGAACGCCAAGCCCTTCTTCTGAGCCATCTCCGCGAGCGATTTTATGCTCGGGTTGTTGCCAAGTTCCTCAAACCGTATCTTCTGCAGGTCGAGCTTTATCTTGCCCGAAGACAGCTTTGCCACGTCCAGGATCTGCTGTATGAGCTGCATCAGCCTTTCCGACTCGCTTATTATTATGTTTAAGTGCTCATTCTGCTCTGCACTGAGCTCGCCGAACGAACCTTCGTAAAGCAGCTTTGCGAAGCCCTTTATGTTTGTTAGCGGCGTCTTGAGGTCGTGCGAGATGTTGTAGATGAACTGGGTCTTGAGGTCACTCTCCGCCTTGTAGTTTGACGCCTGCCTGTTTGCCTTGTCAAGGTCGTCCTGCAGCGTTTCGACAAGGCGCTTTGTTGCAAGCTCCTTGTAGATCAGCATGTATCCTGTTGTGCTGTTGCTTTCATCTACAAGCCTCAGCACGCTCTGCTCGCACGGCAGGGCTTCCCCGGTCCTTGTGCGCAAATTAACGAACGCGCTGCCGACAAGGCCGCGCTCCTTTGACAGCGAAAGCGAAGAACTCAAAAGCCTTTGCGAATCGTCGTCAAAATAGAGCGACGAAAGAGCGCTTCCGGAAATGTCGGCAAGCTTGTAGCCCAGGAGCTTCTCTGCGCTCTTGTTAGCCGACACCACATAGCCGAGCGAATCCACAGTTATTATGGCATCAGCCGAAACCTCGGCTATGTTTCTAATATAGTTCTGCACATTGCTAACGTATTTGTCAAAGCTGCTGTTGGCAAGCACGCACGAATACCCGAAATAGCTTTTTTGAAACAGCAACTTTGCCTCGACCGTGTTGCCGTTGCCAGTGCTTATTTTTGCAACAATGCTGCACGGCAGCTGCTTGCAGCTGGCGATGTCTATGTCCTGCGACAGGTCTGAGAGCTTTCTGCCAACGAGCTCCTGCGCGTCTATTCCAAAAATCTTAGCTGTGTTGGCGCTGGCCCAGATTATGCCTGTGCTGCTGTTCAAAAGCATGAACGCCTCGTGCTGCGATTCTTCTGCTATTTTAAGCTCCGCCTCGAGTTCCTTGAGTCGCGTGGCGTCATACGCAAGCACGTGCACTATGCTGTCGCTTACTGCGCTGCCGGACAGCATGAAAACCCTGCCGCCTTGCTTGTCTCTTGCTTCGAGAACCGACCCGTTTGACAAAGCACCGAGGCTTTGGCCTGAAACGTCAAAAAACTCGGTCACGGGTTTGCCGTATACCTCTTTTTGCGTCTTGCCGAACAGCTCCATGAACTCCTTGTTCGCCTTTACTATCGCGCCGGAACTGCCAAGCATGAGCTGTGGCATGCGCGAGTTGAAAGCTGCGTCGAAATATCTGGCAAGACTTACGCTCCTGTCGCGTTCTGTTTTTGCAACAAAGGCGTAGCCAAGCAGCTGCGCCATCGGCACGAGCAGCCTTTGCACATCTTCGCCGAACTTCTCTTCGCTCTTAGAAAGCAGCGTGAGCAAAGCTACAGGCTTCGATTCTGCTATTGCAGGCAAGGTTATGCTGCTCTTGTATCCTCTGTTGTAGTAGCCGACAAGCTCTGAAAACGCTGAATAGCTGCTTAGCTTGTTGTCCACATAGGGCTTGCGCGTGTTGATTATGAATTCTTGGAATTCGCTTGTCTGCCTCTGGCTCGTGTACACGTCTTGCACCATAACCGCGTCGGCATCAAACCTCGTTTCCAGGAATTTGCCATAGTTCTGCAACAACGCGTCCGCGTTGCTAGCATTGGCTACCACTTCAAACGCTTCTGCAAGCAGGTTCTCGAGTGTCAATTGCACTGGCAACGCCCGCTAACGCATATGCATAGCAAAAATAAAAAGTTAGCAGTGAAATAGAATATGCACAAGGGCAAGTGCATGTCATTGGAAAAACTGTTCGAAGGCGTTTTCAGCGTAGACGGCAAGCTCGCCACGGTAAATTTTGTGCCTGGCACAAAAGTATACGGCGAAGAACTTGTCAGCGTGAAAGGCACAGAATACAGGATATGGAACCCATACAGGAGCAAGCTTGCCGCAGCAATACTAAAAGGGCTTAAGGAGTTTCACATATCGCCTGGAAGCGCTGTGCTGTATTTGGGCGCAGCCACTGGCACGACATGCAGCCACGTAAGCGACATAGTCGGAAAAGAGGGCGCGGTGTACTGCATAGACATAGCCGAAAGGAGCCTGCGCGAACTCATAAAGGTTTGCGAGAAGCGCACAAACATGCTGCCCATACTACACGATGCCCTTGACCCCGATTTCTACAAAAACGACACCGGCAAGACCGATGTGCTTTACCAAGACGTGTCTTCAAGAATGCAAGCGGAGATACTGCTAAGAAACAGCCAGTTGCTAAAGAAAGGCGGCTATGCATACGTTGCCATAAAGTCGCAGAGCATAGACAGCAGCAAAAGGCCGAGGCAAGTATATGACGCATTCATCGAGTCGGTGTCTGAAAAATTTGAAGTGCTTGAAACAATAGACATCGCGCCGTATTCGTTGCTCCATCTCTTCGCAGTTATGAAAAAGATATAAGCGTGTGTTTGCAATAAGAATTGGGGCACTATGAACTACAAGAAACTTGCGAAATCGCTCAAGGGCAAGATCAAAAAAGGCACATGCGCGTATTGCGGAGCCGAAACGCTGCTGCTTGAGAATCAAAACGCGTGCAACTTCTGCGAGCTTATTCCAAACAATCAAACAAACATCGCAGCGCCGGATAGCGAAGCTATTGCGCAGATGCAGCAGGCGCACTCGCTGCTGCTAAGCGGCAATACAGACGATGCAGTAGCGGCAGTTGAAGAATTTGCAAGCAAATCGACAAATCCTTATTTGCTTTATGTTGCAGGAAGGTTCTACCTGCGCATTTCTGACATGGCGTATTTTGATGTGGACTATGCGCTGCCCGGATTTATGGAGAGAAACGCTGAACGCAGAGAAGAAAGCCTTAGGCTCACGGCGAAAGGCAAGGAGTATTTGTACAAGGCAATATACGCCGCAGACAGCGTTCCTGAGCCGAAAGGCGATTCGCTGCTCTACTTGAAGTTCCTTTCGCAGATGCTGCTCGACAGGCACGCCGATGCAGCGCTGACAATGCAGGAATTTTCGGACAAAAAGGGCGGCATGTGGAATTATGCCAGCATGGTGTACGAAACTGAAACCAACTCGAAACACGCGCTTAAAAACCTGGAGCAATCACTTGATCGGGAGTTTAACGCACTTTACTACCTGGCAAAGTACCTAGCCAAAAATGGCAGCGGGGAAGAGGCAATGAAATTGTTGAAAAGCATGCCAGAAATAAGCACGATATTGGCTTCTGGCCGGCTGCTAAAAAAGCTTGAACTGGCAAACCAGGAAACGAGCTGAAGCTGCAAAAAGCTTTATAGATTGTTTTGATTGAATAATCGTGTGAGCAGATGAAGGCATATTCGCTGGAGCAGGGGAAGCGGTTGGTCAAGGAGGCGCGCAATATCATAGAGCTCTTTCTTTCAACGCCAAAATTCGATATTGCATTGGCAGAAAAAAGGCTTGCGCAGTTTGACCAGCGTTACGGAGTTTTTGTTACGCTCTACGAGCACCAGACGCACGCACTGCGCGGCTGCATAGGCTTTCCCAGGGCTTTCGAGCAGGTGAAAAAATTGCTGCCTCAGGCGGCGATAGCGGCCGCAACCGAGGATCCGCGATTTAATCCGTTGGACAAAAGAGAGCTCGATAGCATAGTAATAGAAGTGAGCATACTGTCGGAGCCGGTAAGGATTGAAGGCAAACCCGAAGAGATTCCTAAACAAATAAAGATCGGAGAAGACGGCTTGATTATAGAATACGGCTACCACAGCGGCCTTCTCCTGCCGATAGTTGCAGTTGAGGGGCAGTGGAGCTCGAGGGAGTTCTTGGAAAACGTTTGCCTTAAGGCAGGACTGCCGGCGCACACCTGGATGCGGCACGGCGTTGCGCTGTACAAATTTTCAACACAGGTGTTTCGCGAGAAAAGCCCAGGAGATGACGTAGAAGAAATCCTGCTGCGCTAGCCTACGCATCAGCGGCAGTATTTTATTGCTTGGCAGAGCATTTAAGAACGATTATGCGAATCATACTCCTTGTCGATATGGATTACTTCTTTGCGGCGTGCGAAGAGCTGCGCAAGCCAGAGATAAGGGGCAAGCCCGTCGTCGTTGGGGCAAATCCTAAAAACGGCCTGGGCAGGGGCGTAGTAAGCACATGCAACTATCCTGCGAGAAAATACGGCATACACAGCGGCATGCCCATATCGATGGCTTACAGGCTAAAGCCCGATGCCGTATTTTTGCCTGTTGACGATGCATACTACGAAAGCGTGTCGAAAAACGTCATGGCAATAATAAAGTCGCATGCAGACAGATTTGAACAGGCAAGCATCGACGAGGCCTTTGCAGACGTATCCAAAAGCGCACAGAGCTACGAAGATGCGCTCGAAATAGCCAAGAAGATAAAAAACGAGATAAAAGAAAAACTGGGCCTGCCGTGCTCCATAGGCATAGGCCCTAACAAGCTAATAGCCAAGATGGCCTGCGAAGCAGCCAAGCCCGAAGGCATAAAACTAGTGAAGGAAGAAGATGCAAAGGCGTTCGTAGCGGAAATGCCCGTAGAAAAGCTTTACGGCGTTGGCAAGAAGACCGCGGCGAAATTGCTCGCGGAAGGCTACAAGACAGTAGGCGACCTTGCGAACGCCAGCATAATGCGGCTTGTGGAAGAATTCGGGGCGTATGGCACTGAGCTCCACAACTCGGCAAACGGCATAGACTATGGCGAAGTCCAGGAAAACTACGAAGTAAAGTCGATAGGCAGGGAAAAGACATTTGAAAAAGACACTGACAACATGCAGACGCTGTCAAACGAAATACGCGAGCAGGCAAAAGAGATAGCAGGCGAGATAAAAAGGCAGGGTCTTGCATTCACCACAATAACCATCAAACTGCGCTATTCCAATTTCGACGAGCACATAAAGAGCAAAACCATCAACTATGCGTCGGATTCCGAAGCGGACATAGCTAAATTCGCAATTGAGTTGCTAAACGATAGCTACAGCGGCGAGATGACAGTAAGGAAGATAGGCGTGAGAGTGTCTGGCCTAAGGCCGTACAAAGGTCAGAGAAAGCTCAGCCACTATTTCTATTGAACTTGCTGCTTTGACCTGTTGTAGTAAAGCTCCGACAGGTAAGCACGAACCTGCAGCGCGCACTTTACCCCGCTTCCTGCAGCGACAGCGGCCTGCTTGTAGAATCTATCTGCAACGTCGCCTGCCACGAATACGCCGGGAATGTCAGTTTTTACTTCGTCGTGCGTCACTATGTAGCCAAGCTCGTCTATTTGCAATTGGTCCTTGAAAAGCTTGGTGTTGGGCTCGTAGCCTATTGCCACGAAGATGCCGTCTATCGGCATCTCGACGATTTCGCCTGTAACCGTATTTTTAATCACTACCGACCTTACTTTAACGTCGCCCTTTACCTCTTGCACCACGCTATTCCAGATCACTTTTATTTTTGGATTTGACATTACCCTTTCCTGCATTATTTTGCTTGCCCTGAACGCATCGCGCCTGTGCACGATTGTCACGCTTGCTGCGAAGTTGGTAAGGTAAAGCGAGTCTTCCATTGCCGTATCGCCACCACCAACTACTATGACGTTCTTGCCCTTGAAGAATGCGGCGTCGCATGTGGCGCAGTTGCTAACGCCCCTGCCGATGAATTTCTTCTCTGATTCTATGCCGAGCCACCTGGCATTGGCGCCTGTTGCGACTATCACCGAATCCGCCTCGTAAACGTCGTTTTCAACGACGACTTTGAAAGGCGTGGATTTCAAGTCGACGGCGGTTGCGTCTTTGTCTATGAACCTTGCTCCGAATTTTTCTGCCTGCCTGCGCATAAGGTCCATGAGCTCGGGCCCTTGCACGCCTTCAGGAAAGCCTGGAAAATTTTCCACGGTGGTAGTAAGCTCGAGCTGCCCGCCTTTGGCATAGCCACTTATTACCAACGGGCTAAAGCCGTCCCTGCCGGCATACAGCGCGGCAGATAATCCTGCCGGACCAGATCCTATGATTATTACTTTTTCCACCATGATACATTTTTTGCACATCTAATATTTAAGCGTTTAGAGCCAAAATCACTTGGCGACCAGATGCTGCTAGACATTGGCAGTTGCACAGTATCAATAGACTCCAGGGAAGATGCGGATTTGCACTTCGTATCGCACGCGCATTCGGACCACACTGCAGGCGTAAGAAATTACTCGGTGCTGCTGGCAAGCGAGGCAACAAAGGACATACTTGAAGCAAAAGGCAAGAAAGGCATAAGCCTTGCGGCGTCGCCAAGCAATGTCAAGCTGTTAAATGCAGGTCACGTGCTCGGCTCGAAGCAGCTTTTTGCAGAAGACACAGAACGCGGTTATGACGTCGTTTACACAGGGGATTATCAAACAGATGATCCGCTACTTGCTGAAAAAATAGAAACAAGGCATGCGGACATAGCAATAATGGATTCCACGTATCCGTACCCAAACCTTCATTTCGAAGACAAAAATGAAGTCATAATCGCAATGCAGCATTATGCCAGGATGAAGCTTGAAAAAGGGTCTGTGATATTCCGCGCCTATTCTCTTGGCAGAGCCCAAGAAATAATACGCATATACAACGAAATAGGCATAGTGCCGGTAGTAAGCGGAGAAATCGCGAGAATAAGCAGGATTTATGAAAAATACGGCGTGCATCTTGTTTTTTCGGAATACGATGGCAGCCGACTGCCAAATTCCAACTTCTTGGGAATTTTCACAAGCTCCGATTTCTGCAAAGTCACGAAAAAATTTGCAAGCGAAAGCAGACGCAAATTCACCGCCGTTGCCACGGGTTGGGCAAAGCTGTTGAGGTTTGATACTGACGTTCAGTTTGCGCTAAGCGATCATGCCGATTTCAGGCAGGCGGTGCAGTACGTAGAAGCAACATCGCCGAAGCTTGTGCTAACGGTGGGCGCAGGAGCAGTACTGCTAGCCGCAAAACTCAAGGGAATGGGATACGAAGCGCGGCCGTTCGATAATTGCGCTTGCGCGCAGCTTGCAAACGTGTGGCAACCTATTTCTAATTTGTCGTTGATAAGATAGCATGCGCACAGTAACGGTGCTTCCTCTTCACGGCGGGCGCGCCCCGAAATGGCTCTTCTGCAGAATGGTAAAGCTGAGCGGCGAAATAGCAGAAATAGTGATGGACGAGTTCGGGCCTGACGACCTGCTCAGAAGGCTGAGCGACAGCAACTGGTTCCAGGCGTTCGCATGCGCCATAGGCTATGACTGGCACAGCAGCGGCACTACGACAGTTACAATGGGCGCCCTCAAGGAGGCGCTTGGCGAAAGCAAGGAAATAGCAATTGCAGGGGGCAAGGGAAAGGCAGGCACAAACACGCCGAATGACATCATGGCATGCGCAGACAGGCTTTCCGTTCCTAATGCAGACAAGCTTGTAGAGCTCAGCAGGCTTGCGGCAAAGATAGATAGCGCATTCACATACGAAGGCATAGGCATTTACCATCACAATTTCCTTTTCACTAAAAGCGGTAAATGGGCAGTTGTGCAGCAGGCGATGCAGTACAACACCGGCAAGGCGGTAAGATTCCAATGGCTCAGCGACCTTGTCGACGAAAAGGACATGGCCAACGAGCCGCATAGCGGCATAAGCGCAGACATGCGGCAGATTACTCTAGACCTTACCTGCCAAAGCAACGAATGGGCAAGAAAAGGACTTGTAGAGGCGAGCAAGGACTACGAGCGCGTGGCAAGGTCGTATCCAAGCAGGCACGGAATAATAATGAGCGCGGACATAAGCAAGAAAGGCGTAGAAGCGATAAGAAAAGCCAACGAAGCTGATCCGAAAGACTACAAAGAGCTTCTTCTTGTAAAAGGCATTGGACGCTCAACAATACGCTCCTTGGCTTTCGTTGCGAGCCTAATATTTGACAAGGAGCTTGCGTACAGGGATCCTGTTGCTTTCGCGTATAACGTAGGCGGCAAGGACGGCATACCGTTTCCTGTCAACAGGCGCGTTTACGACTCGCTTAGCGAAGACCTTGAACGCATAATAGACAAGGCAAACGTTGACAAAACAGAAAAATACAGCGCATTAAAAAGGCTTAGCGCGTATATTACCAATACGGCAAGCGCTAATGCGCAGAAAATTGGCAAGGCGTAGGGGCGTAAATATGCAAAACGAAGAGCGGAACACCGGCTTGCGAGCGTATGCGGCGATAGTGCTTGTGCTTGCATCGCTAGCGCTTGTCTTCTACACCTACTATTTTACAGACGTGATAGCCATAAACTACGGAGTAGGCGCTGGCGCGAAAGTCCAGGCCGCCGCATATTCCGAAAACGTAACCCAGGTGCTCGTCCCAGTGGTCGAAGAACTTACCAACCTGCACAGGGCCATGCTGGAAACGTACGTTCTCCTGATTGTGGCGCTTGCGTCGCTTGCAATATCGTTTACAATGCTAATTACGCGCGCATACAAAGGCGCCAGTTCTAAAAGATACGCAGCGTGGCACGTCATTGCTTCGGTGCTTTTTCTCCTGCTTTTTGTAACAGTGCTTGCGTATTTCTCGTACAGCGGCACGGGCATGAACATAGAGATTGCTGCATATGCGACCCTTGCGCTCGCTATTGGCGCAGACGCATATTTTCTTACGATGCAGCACAAGAGGCAAACGCAACAGGCGAGAACGGTAGAGATAGAGCCCGAATTGCCATATGCAAACATCATAAAACTACGCGAAGCGGTTTTTGCAAGCCTTAACGGCAACGTCCACATCGTTGACAAGCACTTTAACTCCGAAGCGCTTGAAAACCTCTACAGGCTCGTCAGCCGCAACACTTCGATAAAAAGCATTTCCATAGTCACGCACACCGAAGCGCTGGATTCGGGCTTCGGCAAAAACTACAACGATTTTAAGAAAGAGCTGACAAGCAAAGGCACGGAAGTAAGCCTATTCATAATGTCAGATGCTGATGCAGTAATGCAACACGAGCGCTTCATTTTTGACAACAGCTCTGCGTTCAAGATACCGCCGCTTAGCATAATAAACGAAAAAAGCGAGCACATAACAAGGATAAGGCGCGCCGACGCAAAGGCGAGATTCGACGAGTTGGCAAAGAACGCCATAAAATATGAAAATTACGTAATAAAGAAGGCAAGGCCCGACGCCTATTCCAGATAAGCGCTGCTGCAATGTATTGCGCACACGGCCGGCCAAGCGTCAAAATGCAAACACACAAGAAAGAGTTTTAAGCTTGTTAGTGCATTATTTGCAGCGTATCTTTCTTGCTTCTTGCTTAACGAGGTAATAAAATGCCAGCGGAAGTTTACATGTTCGACGAAGCGGCGAAACTGAATCTGAGCAAGTACGAACTTGGCGGAAAAGGTTACGGTCTAGTTGAGATGACAAAGCTCGGCTTGCCGGTGCCTGACGGCATAGTGATAACCACGCACATGTGCAACGAATTTTTCAACAACGGCAAAAAAATATGGCCGGAGCTGAAGCAGGCGATCCTCAATAAAATGGATGTGCTGCAGAAGAGAGTGGGCAAAAGATTCAACGACGAAAACAACCCGTTGCTGGTGTCGGTAAGATCAGGCGCGCCTTTCTCCATGCCAGGCATGATGGATACCGTGCTCAACCTTGGCATAAACGACAAAATCGCTGAAGCGCTGGCCAAAAAGATAGGCGATGAAAGGTTTGCTTACGACACTTACAGGAGATTCATACAGCTCTTCGGCAAGATAGTGCTTGGCATAGACGGCGCAAAGTTCGACGCCGTGCTGGAAAAGGTAAAAGAAGAAAAACACGCGAAGAGCGATCTCGATGTTGATGCCGCAGGATGGAGGGAAGTGGTAGAGCAGTACAAGAAGCTTGTCAAAAAAGAAACCGGCAAAGAGCTTGCGCAAGACCCTAACGAGCAGCTCATGCAGGCGGTTGGCGCAGTATTCAATTCCTGGTGGAACAAGCGCGCTGCAGAATACAGAAAGATATACAAAATACCAGACACGCTGGGCACTGCCGTGAACATAGTAATGATGGTATATGGAAATCTGGACGACAATTCCGGCACTGGCGTGGCTTTTACCAGGGATCCGTCGACTGGCGAGAAAAAGCTCTACGCAGAGTATTTGCCAAAGGCGCAAGGCGAGGACGTTGTTGCAGGAATAAGAACGCCCATGTCGGTAGAGGAGCTAAAGAAAAAGCTGCCTAAGGCGTACGACACGCTCGTAGAAATAGCAAACAAACTCGAAAGCTACTTCAAGGACATGCAAGATGTCGAGTTTACCGTTGAAAGCGGAAAGCTCTACATGCTGCAGACGAGAACGGGCAAGCGCACGGCAAACGCTGCGCTTAAGATAGCACTTGACATGGTAAACGAGAAGCTTATAAGCAAGGAAGACGCCGTGCTCAGGATAGAGCCTGACCAGCTGCAGAGGCTGCTCTACAAGCAGATAGACCCCAAGATAAAGGCAGAAGCCATAGCGAAAGGGCTGCCCGCAAGCCCGGGCGCCGCTGTCGGCAAGGTAGTGTTTACAGTGGAGGACGCCGTTGAAGCAAAAAGAAGAGGGGAAAAGGTAATAATGGTAAGGCCTGAGACCACGCCCGAGGACATAGCAGGCATAGCGGCTTCGGAAGGCGTTCTTACAAGCAGGGGCGGCATGACAAGCCACGCGGCGGTAGTAACAAGAGGCATGGGCAAGCCTTGCATAGTGGGCGCAGAGTCGATAAAGGTAGACGTGCGTGCAAACAAGTTGCAAGTAGGCGACAAGACTGTAAAGAAAGGCGACATAATAACCATAGACGGCGGAACCGGGTCTGTGTTCATCGGCGAAATGCCGCTCATAGAGCCTGAGATAGGCGGCAACATATCTACTATTCTCAAGTGGGCGGACTCGTTTAGAAGGCTAGGGGTAAGGGCAAACGCGGACACGCCTGAAATGGCCGCAAAGGCGCGCGAAAACGGCGCAGAAGGCATAGGCCTCGCTAGAACCGAGAGGATGTTCAACGCGCCAGACAGGCTTTCCACAGTGCAGGACATGATACTTGCAGACACGCCGGAGGAGCGCGCAAAGTATCTCGCAAAGCTGAAGCCAATGCAGAAAAGCGATTTCAAGGCGATCTTCAAGACGATGAAGGGCCTGCCGGTAACAATAAGGTTACTCGACATGCCGCTGCACGAATTCCTGCCAAAGCTTGACGAACTACTGCCCAAGGTGACAGAACTGAGAATAAAGGGCGACAACAAGCAAGAGCTGGAAAAGTACGAGCGCGTGCTCAAGCGCGTCATGGAGCTAAGGGAGCAGAACCCGATGATGGGACAGCGCGGCGTAAGGCTTTCGCTCATGTACCCAGAGATATACCGCATGCAGGTCGAAGCCATATTCGAGGCCGCTGCTGAACTGAAGAAGGAAGAGGGCATAGACAGCGAAGTCGAAATAATGATATCGCAGGTAGCGAGCGCGAGCGAGCTTGCTAAAGCGCGCGAGATAGTGGAGCAGGTTGCAGAAGAAGAAGCGAAGAAGCTTGGCGCAGCAATAAAGCACAAGGTAGGCACCATGATAGAAACGCCAAGGGCAGCGCTTACTGCTGCCGAGCTTGCAAAGGTAGCAGATTTCTTCTCGTTCGGCACAAACGACCTCACGCAGGCCACTTTCGCGTTCAGCAGGGACGACGTCGAAGCGAAGTTCATACCGTTCTACGTCGAAAACAAGATATTGGCAGCAAATCCATTCGAGACGCTGGACGTCAACGGGGTAGGCAGGCTTGTAAAGCTGGCTTCGGAAGAAGGCAAGGAAGCCAACAGCAAGCTGAGAGTTGGCGTTTGCGGAGAACACGGCGGCGACCCAGATTCGATAACGTTCTTCAACACGACAAAAGTCGACTACGTAAGCTGCTCGCCTTACCGCGTACCGGTTGCGAGGCTTGTTGCCGCGCAGGCGGCGCTCAAGGGCAAAGCCAAGGCGTCAACAACCGCCTGAGCTTTGCTGGCGCGCGCTTGCAGCAAAAGCAAGCAAAATCGCTATAAGCTTGCTGTGCAGAGTAATAGCGCATGCAAATCAACAACGATGTCGAGGTGCTTGACGGCCTGCCACTGGCATACATAAAGTCGCTAGATGCCCTTATATGCGCCGATTTGCACTTGGGCTACGAGGGCGTAATGGCCGAGCGAGGCATATTTTTGCCAAAGGCAAACTTAAGCAAGATAGAGCAGCACTTGGAAAAGGCAAAGCAGGTGACAGGGGCAAGCACGCTGGTAGTAGCAGGCGACATAAAAAACGAGTTCTCTAAAGTCCACGTTGAAGAATTCAACGAGTTCAAGGAGTTCGTGGAATTTGCAAAAAGAAATGGCCTAAAAAGGCTTGTTCTTATAAAAGGCAACCACGACAACTTCATAGACAAGTACAAACAGCCTTTTGGAATTGAGATATACAGGCAGGAAACGCTGTTTGGCAACTACCTGATATTCCATGGCGAGGAAATGCCGCATACAAACGCAGGCGGCTTCATGATAATGGGGCACGTGCACCCGGCCGTAGCCGTGTTCAACAGGATAGGCTCAAAAGAAAAACTCAGGTGCTTTCTTTACGGAAAAACTGCAAGCAAAAAGCAGATATTAATACTGCCCGCAATGAACTACTATGCAGAAAACGTGGAAGTGAACATAGAGGATGTTTCTGAGCTTTCGCCAGTTTTCAAAAGCCTAGTGGATGTGAACACGCTGGAGGCGCTGTGCATAGGGGAAGGCGAAACGCTGGATTTCGGAAGCGTTGGCAACTTACGATGATTTCATGAAACTGCTTATTTATACGGACGGAGCGTCGAGGGGGAACCCTGGCAGAAGCGCCTCTGGCTATAGCATATACACAGAAGCTTACGCGCTGCTAAAGAGCAACGTCATTTACAACGGCATAGCAACAAACAACGAGGCGGAGTACAAGGCGATAATCGCCGCCTTGAAGGCTGCATTGGAATTCGGGAAAGACACAGAAATAGAGCTGTTTAGCGACAGCAAGCTTGCGATAAGCCAGCTTCTGGGCGTTTATAAGATAAAAAGTGGCGAACTTAAAAAGTTGAACAACGAGGCAAAGAAGCTACTCGGCGAATTCAAAAGCTACAAGCTGAGCAATCCGAGGAGGAGCGACGCGCACATAAGCGAAGTCGACAGGCAGCTAAACATATTCCTGGATTTTATGGAGAAAAAAGAAAAGTCGCAAACAAGGCTTTGACAAGCCAGGAAGGGGAGTCGAACCCCTCTTTGCCGCTCTGCAGGCGGCCGCATGGCCGATCTGCCATCCTGGCCCATTTGTGTTTTGTTTGCATTGTCATTTATTTATTACTATTTTTCGCGCCATAAGCCGCACTCGCTACCTGATGCTACAACGCGCCCGATTTAGCCAAAGCACGATATTTATTAATTTGTAGATATGATAGTAAGTTAGGCGATCGAATGCTGCTGGAAATGTCATTACCAAAAGAGTTTGTTTCTAAGGCAAAGGGATATGAATACAAAACAAATGCACAAAAACTGATAAGCACGATAAAACAGCAGGGAGTTGCGGTGGTGTTGAGGCAGGGGCAGTATTTTGGCATAGTTGACGACAGGGCGTTTGCGAGAAGCGACATAGCGAAGCTGCAGAAAATAAGCATAGGAAAGTTTGCGGTAAAGGTGCCGCTGCTCTCAAGCGGAACTAGCATAAAAGACGCGCTCAGGTATTTCTATGAGTCTAACGCCAGGGCGCTGCCGTTTACAGAAGGGTCCAAAATATCCGGAGTGGTAAAAAGGGAAAGGCTGCTAGAAACGCTGCTGTCGCTGCACATGCTGTCAAAGGTAAAGGCCGGCGAGATAATGATTTCTCCAGTCATAGGCATAGACTCAGAAGCCAGCGTAGCCGAAGCGATATCCGCAATGCAAAAAAACAAGATAAACAGGCTGCTCGTAATAAGCAACAATAAGCCAACCGGCATAATAACAAACGGCGACATTGCGTTTTCGTTTGCAAAGCCGGCGGAGCGACTGCCAGAGATGAAAAACGAGGCCCACGCGCTCGACAGCATAAGAATAGGCAGCATAAGCCAGCCGTATCTTTATACCATAGACTATTACAAGAGCGCTGATGAAGCAATAAGGCAAATGGTTGAGAACGGCTTTTCTTCGTTGGCAGTAACGCGCAATGGCAAGATAGTCGGCCTGATAACCGAACGGGAGATATTCAAGGCGGCAGTAGCTACGATTGCGAGCGAAATACCAATATATGTATCGGGCCTTGAGGCTTACGCAAAGGAAAATGAAGATGACATAAAGCGCGCGCTTGGCAATGCGGCAAAGAAGATCAGCAGGTTCAGCGGCCTTGGGGTAGAGGCTGTTTTTGCAAATGTGAGAAGCAAAAAAAGCGCATACGACATAAGGGCCCATGTGAAATTTGAAAGAGGCGCAGAGCTCCGCGCAAGCGCTAGCATGCCAATGCTTGACGATGCCGTAAAAGAGCTTACAGACAAGCTTTACAACATGGCAAAGAAGCAGAAGGAAAAGTCGCAAACCAAGAAAGAGCAAAGGGAGCGACTCTATGCATAAAGCACAATCGAGCTTTGAGTTGCTGATAACGCTGTCGTTCGGCCTAGCAATACTCTTGCCCATAGTGGTGATAGCGTTCGTGCAGCTTGCAAGCACAAACACATCCATGTCGGCAATAAGCGCGCAGCAGGCTGCGAGCAAGCTCGCCAGTGTGGCTTCGCTCGTGGGCAGCGAAGGAGCGCCGGCAAAACAGCTTGTGCAAATAGTAGTGCCTGCAAACGTAAGGTTTATCTATGTCGGAACTCCGGTAACAAACCTTGTTGGCCATGAGATAGTATTCGTGGTTTCGTCGCCAACGGGGTTGAGCGACATAACTGCGTATTCGCCAGTTAATGTAAGCGGCCAGCTGAGTGGCATATCTTCAGAAGGCGTGTACATGGTAAATGTCACGGCAATGGCGCACTGCCCGACCGACTATGCCGTGCAATGCGTATATCTGTCGGAGGTTTCGTAGCCTGATTGCGCTTTGCGCAAGTTTCTTATTTCTTTCTTGCATAGTAAACAACATGGCGACAATAAAAAGCGACAAAATAACGCAGGCAAAAAAGCGCAGCAGAATTGCAAACCCTAAAAGGTTTTTTACGTTCGTTGCCATAATAGCAATAATAATCGCGGCAATAGCACTTGCGGCATTGCCGCACGAAAGCCAGACCTTCCTGGGCTCTGCAAAGAGCATTTTGCTAAAAACGCCAAGCGCTGAACTCCTGAAAATGCAGAACAGCAGCACATTTGCAATTTTCGTAGCGTCGTCAAACAGCACCGGCGCAACCGTATATGTTTCTCAACTTCCGCTTTTGGTGGGGTATGCTTCGAAGGTTACGCTGATGCGCGGCGCAAGCGCTAACGTAAGCACAAGCGCTAGCGGCAACGCCGACCTGAACATACGACTCGTAAGCAGCAACGCATCGCATGCCAAACTCCTTCTTACACCGCTCTCGCTGGTGCTTGGCATAAGGCCCAGTGCAGGCATAAAACTGATAGGCCCCGCGAGCATAAGTGCGCCCAGCGGGCTCAAGATAATAGCCATTTCAACAACAACCACGACCTCTTCAACCACATCAACAATAAACCAGACAAGCGTGCTGCTTGGCCAGGCTCTCGCGTACGCTAACACAAAAACAGCAGAAGGCATTCTGATGAACGATTACAAGGCGCTTTACGAAAAAGATGCAGTGTGCAATGAAACCATTTACAATGCCACATACCAGCGCTATTACAACGCCGTGCCTTCGGGAGCCGTTTCTTTTGCGAATGTAAGCAAAGAAACGCCGATAAACGTCACTGCCAAAGCAGCAATGAAAATTGGCGATCTTGTATTTGTCAATTACACGCCAGTGTTTCGCAGCGGAATTGCGCAAGAGCCTATGCTTTCCCTGCTGCTCAACATGTCCGCAAATGCGGTGACGCCCATAGTCGAAGTAACATACGAAGGCATACTCAAATATGCCACGTATGCTGAACTCAACAGCACATATGCCTTCCAGAGCGGCATAAGCAACTACTGCGGCGCATACGTAGCCCCACCATGACCAGCAATGCGGCCGACTGATTGCGCCAAGCGAATATCTTTATAAATATACTAAACATATTTTCGCTAGGTCGTGCAAATGACACTCTCAAGCAGGAGCATCTTTTTCGCGCTTGTGCTCGTATCTTTCACCTTTGTGCTGCTAGTATACTTTTTGACTTTGCCGGCATATGTAAGAGCAGTGTTTGCCGTGCTTGCACTGCTGTTTGACGTCGTGGCATTTTCGACAAAATACTACGCGTATCTGTTTGCGCCGCTGCTGCATGCAAAAAACAAAACGCTTGTGCTTAGCGAAGATTCTGCATTTAGAATTTCCCCAAACGGCAATGCCATAGTAACAAAGCGCGGCAGCGAGTTTTATGTAAGCGCGTTTGTAAAAATACCAATCTATAAGTCCGCTACCGAAATGACCGAGGACGAACGCGTGGAATTCGCCAGGGCATTTTCAAAAGTCCTTACGGTGAGCAAAGAGCCCGTAAAATTCACGACCATGCTCTATGTAATAAACAAGGACGAGTACATAAGCGAGATACGCAACAAGCTCAATGACGCCGAAGCGCGCTATGCTACTCTGAATAACCAGGCAAATCCGGCGCAGGCAAACCCTGATCTTGAGAGAGCCAAGGGCGAAGTGACTATGTGGAGAAACCTGCTCGACTCTGTAAGCAGGGTAAGATCCAATGCAATGAGCACGCTTGCCATGGTTACTGCAAGCGGGGCTTCTGAAGAGGAAGCCACGACAATAGCCATGCAAAAAGCCGATGAACTTGCTGCCGGAGTCAGTGCCACGCTGGGCGTAAGCGCGTACATAATGGAATCAAAGGAATTTCTTAGCGCGCTGGAGCCTGACGAGATGATACCGTTTGCGACTATAAGCGAGCAAATGCAGGAAAAAGTAGCGTCTTTGGGTGTGTAAATGGACGCCAATACCATATTTTATTTAGCAACATGCTCGATAATAGCGATACTTGTTGCAATGGCGTCGGCAGCGTACGGCTCAGCGGCCATAATCGTGGCAGTCCTTGCAATACTTGCCATACTGGCATTTTTCATAATAAATTACGCTGATTTTCTGCTGTTCCCGCTTTTTACCACAATTTTAAACATAAAGCAAATACCCGCAAAAGACTACTACATACCAAAGGCCAACAACGCAATAATAAAATACGTAAACGGCGTGTACTATGCCACAGGCTACCTCACTGCCAACATATACAACTACGTGTTCACTGTAGAGCAGATACAGGAAGGCGAAGAAACGCTGCTTGCAGAGGGCCCCAACAACTGGGAGCGCATAGTGCAAAACATAACGTTTCCTTTCAAGTATGACATTGTCTGCTTTGCCGAAGACCTGCAAAAGTACAGGGACGAGCTTGAAGCGAGAAGGGGCGCGCTTGAATTCCAGCTGTCAAGGGAAATGAGTTCAACTACGCCAAGCCAACTCACAATAGAGGACTTGCAGAGGCGAATAAACATAATACAAACTCGAATAGATAGGCTCTCCAGCGGCGAAAGGCCGATAAATGCGCTAATGTACATAGAAAGCACGGCCGTGGGCGTGAGCGAAAAGGAGGCACTTGACAGCCTGTCTTCGCAGCTCGACCACTTGCAAACGGTATTCGGCGGGTTCGACCTCAGCATAACTCGCGTCGTTGGCAGGGAGCTTTACTCGCTGTTTCAGTTCAATTACGCGCTGCCAGGCGAGCAGGAGCTCGAGCTTGAATTTTCAGTGCAGAAATAGCGCCAACAGCACTATTAAATAAATTAGTGAAAAATGTATTAGCATGGGCCTTTTACGCTTGCAAAACATAATGAGCAACGAGCTCGGCAAAAGGACTATATTGAGCAGGCCTCCAGAGCCGCCTGCGGACTATTTGCTTAACGATCCGACCAATTCCATATTCATAGGCATAACAAAGCTTTTCAGCGTGCCTTTCACATGGACCTTTTCAAACCTTACAAATCCGCACATAGCAGTAGTTGGCATAACCGGCGCAGGCAAGAGCTTCTTCGTCAAGACTTTCCTCGCGAGGGCCAGCTTCATCTGGAATACCAACGCAATAATAATAGACTGGGCCGGCGAATACAAAGCGTGGGTAAAGCAGAGCGGCGGCACGATAGTCTCTCTGGGCAAAGGGGACTATCTCAACATAATGGACCTTTCTGGCATGAAACCGCTCGACCGCGCCAAGCAGATACTTACTTCTCTGGAGATACTTACCGACATAAGCGACTATCCAGAACAGAAGAGGCTTACCGAAGAGGCTTTAGAGCAGGCATACGTGAATGCGGGCTTCAACCTGGCAGAAACGCCGCAAGTGGGCAAAGAGGCGCCAACGCTCAAGGAGGTGATATCGCTTCTTGAGGAGCAGCTGCAGGGAGGCACTTACGAGTATCCGGCCGAACTAGAAAACGCGGTATACAGGCTCAGGCAGTTTGCAAGGGAGGGCGAGGACTATTTCGCAAGAAAGAGCACAATAGACCTTGGCAAGCTCTCTAGCTCAGGCCTCGTGGACATAGACCTTTCCGGCCTGCCTGACGAGCGCTTTAGGGCGCTTGCTGCATTGTTCATATTGCAAACGCTTAAAGAAAAAATGCGAATGGAGGGCTGGTCTGCCACCAAAGGACTCAAGGCGCTTGTCGTGCTCGACGAAGCATGGAAGATAGCAAGCGACGAGCGAAGCGACGCGGTGACGATAATAAGGGAAGGCCGCAAATACCAGTTTGGCCTTATCGTGGCATCGCAAAACCCCACTGACATAAACGAAGCAATATTTTCAAACGTTGGCACTAACATAATCTTAAGAATAAGATTCGAGCGCTTCCTCGATTATCTGCAGGGCTCGCTCAATTTTTCCGAGTTTATGAGGCGCGAAATAAGCAAGTTCGGAGTGGGCCAGGCGGCAGTCGACATGTCATTTCAAACCAATGTGGAGTTTCCAGAAATATTTCTGCTCGACAGGGTTGTTGGAGAGGTGCCGCTAGACGTATATACAATAAACGTTGCAGACATACTGAGCCAGAGCGAGCTCGCCGACGAAACCGTGCAAAAGGAATACTTCCTTGAAAAGGCGGACATAAGCGCAAAGCTGATAGAAAACAACGTCGGGTCTGAAATCATAGAGGACGTTTTCAAACAGCTGGACGCAAAAGGCAGGCTTGCCGACGTAAGAAGCCTCGTGCAGCTGCTTTTGGGCAAGCAGGTAAGCAAGGAAGCAATAGTCGGCTTTCTCAGGGCGATAGGCCTGCCCGATTCGGTAATAACAAGGGCATTTGTGTACGTTACTTGACAATGCAAACAAGGTAAACAATATGGGAGCCACATTCACTGTGTCGCGACAGAAGCTCCAGCGCATGCTTACGCTCATAGGAGTGAGCGAAAAAACAGTGCAGGAACTGCTCGGCGAGCTCAACAAGCAGCACAGGCACGTAAACGCAGTGTCATTTGCCGGGCTTCTAGAAAAATCCGGGCTGAAGACCGAGCAAGTAGTGAACGTGCTAAGACGCTTGGGAATAGACGACGTGACAATAACCAACGTCATGAACATGCTCGACGAAGAAAAGATAAAGAAAGAATACGGAAAGCTCGTAGAGCTTGAGCTGGGATCATAATGGCAAAGAGCATTTGCATAGTCTGCGGCGAGGAAAAGCAGGGTATAGAAGTAGAGCAGGACTGGGTCATAAACACAATAAGATGGTTCAAAAGGAACGTTACAAAGAACGAACAAGGAAACAGATTGGTCGTTTGCAAAGAGTGCTACCCGAAATACGCAATTATGCGCAAAAAATATGAAGGCAGGGAAAAACTCTACCTTGCACTGGGTATTATTTTCACGCTGTTCTCGCTGTTCGTGGCATCGGACAAGCTTTACGCGCTCGGAGTAGGCATACTCGTAACTGCGCTGCTTTACGCGTTTTCGTTGCTCAGTTACACGCCCAAGCTTAAGATGCCCAAACAGGAAAACGCGGCAACGGCGCAAAGTAGGCACACTGGCAAACGCTGATTGCGCGCAGCCGCGACAGTGCAACGCGCTTGCATGCAAGCACTTCGGCGCACACGCACGGAAACGACTTTATTGCAATAAACAGACTTGCCGTCTTTAACGCTGCAGATACGCAAAAAGATTTATAAGTGCGTAAGCCCCTAATGTCATAAACTACGTGCTCGCATTGCTGCGAATGCACGTCCGGAGGATGCTTGAGAGTGGCCGAAGAAGAAATACCTGAACCGAAAGTCGAAGAGGTGCAATTTCCGGGGTCAGTGGTAAGCAGCTTTGACGCTATACGCGCAAAACTCGCACAGATCCCGTTCTATTCCATAACCCAGAGCGCAGACGAACTAGATGTAGTGCACGTAGAAAGCAGGAATGTTAGGAAGGAGCCTTTTCTGTTTTACATTGTCAAGCTGAGAAAAGACGGCGTATTTCTCACCTATTCGATAGTGCCGAATACTAGCGAGAGGATGCGCCGTGCTACTGTAATCAAAAATGTGGCAGGAATGCTTGCCGTGATAGCCGACGATTTCAGGGTGGACCAGCAGAAGTTCTTCCAATATGTGGATTCGTCAATAACGGAATTGCTCGACGGGCTCAACGAAAACTACAGTTCGCTTTTCAACAAGTACGACGCGTTATTGGCGGAATACGCCGAACTGAGAAAACTTGCGAGCGAGCTCACAGTATCGAACCACAACCTGACCATACAGGCTTCGCAACTGAGCGAGGAAAACAAGAAACTGCAGGAACAGCTCAACGCCCTGCAAACATATTCGGACGAAGCGCTAATGGCGATGGTGCAGGATTGGCTTGAAGTGCACGACAGCACGATAGACATAGGAGAATTTTCAAAAACGTACAAGATACCCGAGCCCAGGGTGGAGCAGATACTTGACAAGATGGTAAGCCTAGGCTACCTGGAACTAAAAGGATAGTCAGGCGGTTGAATGATATACGCGGTTACAATAAACAAAAAATACAGCTACATAAAGGTTTACAGGATTGTCAAGCGCATTGGCGGAAGCGAGAACAAACTTTCCAAGGCGTTTGAAAATTTAGTCAACAGGCTAGTGGCCAAAAAAGGGGAAGCGGGTAGTTTGTAGTATGCGAGGCAAAAAATTCATAATAATAGGGGCCGCACTGGTAGTTGTCGTTCTGCTGCTTGTTTTTGCGATAGCAAGCATGTCCGCGGCTGCGCTCAAAAAAATACAGGCCGCGCCTGCGATAAAGCAGGCGCCCATGCGCGCAGCGATAAGCGAGGTCGAGAGCTCTTTTTTCGATTATGAAAACGGCATGCAATTGGTGGACTACGCCCTTGCAAACTACTCTGCAATAAACGTGACGACGGCCAACATATCGCTTGCGGTTTATGCCCAAAATCCCATAAAACGCATCTATTTGGTAAACACGAGCAGGTATTCCATAGACGCGTTCGACGGGCTTGCGGTTTATGAAAACCTAAGCAGGGAACTCAGCGCGTTCGGCCTTTTGATCAACTCTTCAAGCTTTTCATACGTGCCAATGCAGGACCTGCAACACATAAACAACTCCATAGTGATAATAGCTTCTGGTCTTATGCCCTTGCCGCTGCTTGAGAACCAGTCAATAAGCATTTTCAAGCTGCTTGACAACGGCGACACCGTGATATACGTAGGCCGCAACTTCAGCAAAGCGATAGGCACAAGCGGCGTAATATTTGTCACTCCGCAAAATGTCACATCGGAACTTGCGGCATATGGCATATCGACAATGCCTGCGTATTCGGTGATGAATGCAAGCGAGGAAGCAAAGCTCAATTCTTCCTTCAAACAGCCCACGTTCTTTTTTAGTGCAGGCAACCGGTATGGCGGCATTTCATACATTAACGTGCACAATGGCACCATTATAGCATTTTCAAACTATCCCAATGTTGCCTGGCCCAACGCAAGCGTGCAGGCGTACAGCTTGGCTTCTAGCATAAGCGCCGATTTCTGGCTTGACAGGCTTGCATATGGCATAGAAAACGTGTCAAACGGCACTGGCGCAATAGGCATATACACGAACCTGCAGCGCATCCCCATGCCCAATAATACTGCTGAGATTTCCGCACTGAACAGCACATACTCGCTGCTGAGGCTTGGCGTTGGCAACGCCTCGGCTTTCGAATACGTGCTTGCGCCTTTCAGATCAAAGTACGTGCTGCATGGCACAATGTCGATGCCAAGCGTAATAAGCGATACGCAAAACGTTTCCATTGGCATAAACAGCAGCGTCAGCACGCAATCACAGCTTCACATAGACATATTAGACACAAACATGAGCTATGTCACTTCCGTAAGTATTCTCCACACGTTTTTAGGCAGCG
Source organism: Candidatus Micrarchaeia archaeon (assembly GCA_049966915.1). Classification (GTDB taxonomy): domain Archaea; phylum Micrarchaeota; class Micrarchaeia; order Micrarchaeales; family CABMGC01; genus JAGDXZ01. Next base: position 20,169 of record JBMFTS010000002.1, on the reverse strand, counting down.
TACAAATAGTGCTCACACACAGCTTTTCGCTGCCGACCGGCACTTATATTGCGATTTTAAGAAACCAGTATAACGAAAACTACACGGCTGCCCTATTCTCAGTGCCAACACTCAACATAACACCGGTGAATTTGAATTTCAAGAACGGCACATTCGAATTTGACGTTTATAGCGGCACGTTTCCGGTAAGCGCAAAGGCGCAGGTAAGTTTTGACAAAGCATACGGCGAGATAGTGCCTATTTCTTCAGGCGTAATGGAGTATGATTTGCCGAAGGGCACCATAATAAGCTATGGCAAGCAGCAGTTCAGCATAGACGTATTCGGTCAGAGAATAAACTACACCACTACTTATTCAAAGGAAATAATGCACATACCCGCGTTTTACATAGAAGTCGGCGTAGTGCTGCTTGCGGTATTGCTCCTCAACCTTGTTCTAAAACCTCCAAACCGCGACGAATATTATATAGACGTGCCCACGTTTCTCCCTGAAAAAAGGGAAGTGATAAAAACAAAGCCGGAAGACATGCTCGGGGTTTTTGAAAAAGTCAACTATTATTATCACTGGAATTTCATGCCACTCACGCTCGAAGAATTCAAGAACGGCATAGCAAGCTACATACGCTACAACAACGTGCCAGTATCAATTACAACGCAGAATGCGCAACTTATTCTTGACACATTGACCAAGTCAGGCGCAATAATCGAAGAATCGGGCTATTACGCGCTCGCCCAATGGATTTCGATTTCCAAACACGACATAGAATACCTTGTGGTGTTTAGGGCTCTCAGGGACTACTGCGTGGAACACGCTGTGCTCTTCACGGAGCTCAACGCAGAACCTAGTGCAGACATGCTCATAACGAAAAAAGGCAGGCAGGCAAAGGTGATAATCTACTCCAGGAAAAGTGGTATGAGGCGGTTCGAAATAGACGCAAACGACAACATATTCATAGTATTTGTCAGCAACGAAGCGCTCTCGGAATTTTCTAAAAAGCTTTACAGCGCGTTCACAGAAACCGCTGAGGTGTTAAAAGTGGCAATACAATACGGCCACGTAAAGCTTGTCAGCATAGAAGACTTGAGCGGACTTATAGTCTAGTCCATTGAGCCTAGTCCATTGGCCAAACCACGCAAGGCCAAGCTATGCAAACAAAACCAGAGCAAGGAGCGTTACCAAGGCACCTTTTTCAGCTTGAGCAAATATGCAACCCTATTGGTGTATAAATGAAGCAAGCCCGTAAGCAGCACCAAGAATAGCAGGCCTATTGCTCCAGGCAAGTGGCCAGCGGGCAAGGCAAACAAAAGCGCAACTAAGAAAAACAGGTATTGATCCATCAGCGGCACGCTCGCTCCTGCCTTTACGCCCATGCGCCTTTTTATAAAGCTACCAAGAAGGTCTCCGACATGCGTGCCAAAAGCGAGCAAAATGCCTGTTACAAGCATGAAAGGCAAAAATGCAGACTCCACAGCAGCCACGACAAAACCGCTCAACAGACCCGCGACTAGGCCTCTTATCGTTTTGTGGTCACCGAAAATCCTCTTGCCCTTTATGCTTTTCCCGAAATCAAGAGGCTTGCCAGAACCGAAAACAACAGGAGCGCCGTTGGCAACATATGCCGGCAGTATGAAAATTATGGGATACAAAATAAACGAGTAAATAGCCTGCGCGATCATCGACTCACAAGCTTATTTTTTCTTTCCCTGCGCAAACTTGTCGCTGCCGCCTCCACTGAAGCCCGGAACCTTGCCCTTCACAAACTCCAGCGCGCTCTTGCCGGAATCTTTGCCTGCTATGCACACGACATTGCCTTCCTTGTTCTCTAGCAGCACGACCGACTTGCTGTTGCCCTTTGCAATCTCGTTTGCGACCTTTACAAGAATTTCGGCAGGCAGGTCTATGGAAAGCACCAGCTCGCTTTGGCCGTTGTAAGCAGATGCGACCGCGCGCGCAAGAGCTTCCACGCCCTTCTCGTATGCTTTCGCGTTCCTGGCGTTTGACTCGAGCAGCTCGTCTAGCTTTTTCTCCGCCCCGTAGAAATCTGCATTGAGCTTGCTCGACATGCTGGCAATTGCCCTGTGCTCTTTCTGGAAATATTCGGCAGCTGACTTGCCGGCGACAAATTCTATCCTGTCTACTCCGTCGTGTATGCGCGAACTGCTTATAATTTTAACTAGGCCTATGAGGTACTCGCGGCCTACAGCGTGCAAGCCGCCGCAGGCTTCGGCGTCTATGAGGTTGCCGTCTTTTGATTTTATAGTTATTATGCGCATCTCCTTTGCTGGGACGCCATGGCCCTGGTATATGGAAAAGCCGTACTTGCTTTCCGCTTCGCCGCGGCCCATTACATTGGCTTCCACTTTTATGCCTGCTAGAAGCCATGCGTTTACCTGGTTTTCTATTGCATCGAGCTCCTTGTCGCTTAGCCTTTCATAGTGCGCTATGTCTATGTGCGCCTTATCCGGTTCTTTCTTGGCGCCTTCCTGCCATGCGTGCTTTCCTAGGACTTTCCTTGCAGCAGCGCTTATCAAATGCGTGGCCGTATGATGTGCTATCAGCCTGTTTCTTCTATCTTCATCCACTTCTGCGCTAACTGTTTCTCCAACTCCAAGGCGCTTGGGCTCGCCAAGCACGTGCACTATTACGTCCCCGACCTTCTGCACATCGACTACTCTCGCGCCGCCTATGGTGCCCAAGTCGGGAGCTTGACCGCCGCCTTCCGGATAGAAAGGAGTGGAGTCTAGAACAACATACGCGCCTTTGGCGTAAACTACTTTTGAATTCGACCTAGTAACAAAATCATAAAAAAGCTGTTTCGTCTTGGGAAGCGAACCAAGCTCGTGTTCGGCGCCGCCCATCTCTATTTTAGCCGCCTTTTCCTTTTTCACCATGTCCCCGACAAGTATGCTGGAGTATGCGTTTTCAGGAAGTTTTATGCTCATGCCTTTCGAAAGCGCCACCTGCTCGAGCATCTCCGGCGTAATGCCGTTGCTCTCGTACAGCTTTCTCAGCTCGGCCTTGCTTATTTCCTTTTCCTTGCTGAGCACCGAAGCCGCAATCTTTGCGGCGTTCTCCATTGTCTTTGCATAGCGGCCACTCTCTACCTGCACTACCTTGCCGAACGTGTCTATGCCTTCTGAAAGCTCGGGGTAAATGCCCTTTAGCTCGCCTGCAATCATTTTTGCGATATCGGCTAGGCCCATCTTTATCCCATAGGCCTTTTCGAACTCGAAAGCCCTGCGTAATATTACGCGAAGGTTGTAGCCACCGCCGATATTTGATGGAAGCGCGCCGTCTGTTACCGCAAAAAGCAAAGTCCTGACATGGTCTACTATCGCGTAAATTCCCTGCACCGGCTTTATCTCGCGCTCGTACTGCTCTTTTGAAATGCCAGCCCTGGCCAGTATTGCTTCTATCTTGCCGCCTATGTTTTGCATTTCGGTTATGTCAAGCGAACCTGCAAGCTCCGCAAATTTGCGGTAAAGTTTTGTGTCTATGCTTATTCCGCTTTCCCTGCCTATGCGCTCCACTACGCTGTGGAATGCGGCTTCATAAGCATTGTCGTAACCTGTATAAAACCACAAAGCCCTCTCAAAACCCCAGCCGACATCTATCACCTTGTTTTTGAGGTCACGCACTTGGCCGTTCGCGTATTCGAATTCTGTGAATACGCTGTTTACGATTTCAAGGCCTTTCGAAAATGTCTCAAGGCTAGGGCCGAATTCCGAAAAATCTGGCATGGCCCAAACGTCTTCGTGGTAAACTATGTCTTCCTTTTTAAGCCCAAGCACTTTAGTAAGCAAGCCGAAATTGAGCGCTATGGTCTCGTCCTTCCAATAGCCTTCTTTTGGCCAGTTGAAAGCGGTCTGGTTGGCCATCATAAAAGACGTAAAATGCCGGCCGGTGATGCCCACGTTTTCTATGTCGTTGAAGCGCAGGCACATCTGCGGCACAAGCAGCGGATTCGCAGGATATTCGAACCCCATTACGCCGTTTTCTATGCGCTGAAAATCTTGTATGCCCGCAATGGTGAAATAAAGGTCCTGCCTCCACCTGCTTACTACCGGGTAGCGCTTTATTATGGCGTGGCCGTTTGACTTAAAAAAGCCGCTAAACCTGTCCCAAAACTCCTCGTAAGAAATCTTTTCTGGTTTATCCTTGAAAAAGCCATAAGGCGTGTGCGCAGAGTCTTCGCAAACGGTCCTTTCGGGATCCGCGGTCCAGAAATACCTGCCACAGATTGCGCATTTCTTCCTTTCAAAGCCTTCTTCTTCGAACAGCTTGACTTTGTAATGCTTCTCGTAATTCTTGCCGAATTCTTCGCGCAACTTATCCTTGCTCATTTCGTTATTCTCTGCCATGTTACGCACGCTCTTCCTTGCCAGGTTTTGGCCACCATACTGTGCATTCCTTGCCGTAAAACTTGCAAAGGTTGCACTTCCAGACTTCGTCCTTGCTCACAGGCAAAGCCTCGCGCTTGCCGCTCCAGTATTGCATGGCAAAAACCAACTCATCGTATATTTTTTTCTCATCATAATTTATTATTATGCTGCTTGAGCGCATGCCGGTAAACCTGTCGATATAATATATTTCAAGCTTCTCGCTTATCTCTGGCAAAGAGCGAATCTCGTCAAAAACCAGCCCGTAGATTTTTTCCAGGTCGAAAAGTTCGTCCTTCACGCCTATTGCATGCAGGGCCCTTGCAAATGTGTCAGAAACCTTTTTTTCTTTTATGCCGTAAGAATTTGAAAAATTGCGCAGCGTGTAGCGGCCGCTTCTTATGTCTTCAAGTAGCTTTTTGTATGTCATTATCTGCACTATATGCGGCTTGGCGCGCGCGGAATCTACAGCGGGCTTCGCGCCGTTTGGTTGCACGGTTTTCAACTCCAAAATCCTGACCTTGCCATCTTCCATGCGCAATTCGTCTATCTGGCCTACGATCCTGTAGCCGCTTACAGAGCCGTAAATGCGCAGCTCCCTGCAAACGCCTTTCTGGCCGAGCGTCTTGAGCGCCATGTAGTCCTCGTAGCCTGTCTTGTACAAAAAATCGGCATAGGTTACTGGCTCTATGTTCAACGGCACGAAAACCTCTGCTTGCAAGTCCGCGTGCATCTGCCTGCCCTTGCGCATTTCTTCGGTGTACTTTCTTCCGTAGAGGTAATTAAGCTCCATCTGCTTTTCGCACCAAAACTGGCTCGCCAGGTCGGTAGCCGATATGCTCGACTTGCCTAGCTTTTTCAACGTGCTTGACTCTTGCATGCTATATCGCCCTGAGCAATCCAGATGATTTCGCAAATCCGCCTATAAATTCTCCGATGACCATTATGCTTTCGTATACTATGGCTATTATAAGCGCAGGATAAAACAGTATGCTCATCCAATAGGCCCCCATTCCACTTTGTATGTTCTTGATCGCTAGAACAAGCGGGCTTGTCGGGCTTATGGCGTTTGTTATGCTCGAGCTGCCCTGGCCGTTAGCCGCTATTGCTTGCGCACCGGAGTATACAGAAGCCAGCGCACTCGAACTAGTAAAGTAGAACGCAACGGCAAACAGAATTGGCATGATAAAGTAAAAGCCGATTGCTATGGCAATCATCATCCCGCCAACGCTGCGCGTCGGGAACAGCGCCCTAAGCACTATGCCCGGTATAAGAAACACAGGTATGCTGGCATACATGAAGAAAAGTATCATGTAGAATTCTGTATAAAGCAGAAGCAATGCTTCCAGAACAATTGAAGAAATTGCGTCTACCGGGAGCAAATAATAAACAGTTACCGGCAAGTTCCACAGCATTGAAATCGGTATTGACGAATCGCCAATACTTACGATCAGGGATATGGATGCATAATAACTGCCTATCATATAAGAATTAAACATTATTCTTTGCAGGTATAGCGTCTCGTTTATGTTTTTGCTTATGTATGTAAGCGCAACAGTATATGGATCTATATTTCCGGTCGTAATTGCAGGCAGTATTCCAAACATTGTAGCGGAGATGAACAGAAACATCACCACCATGATAATAGTGGCAACCGCCTCGTACATTTCACCTATTCCGAATTCCTTGACCTTGTTGTTCCTTATTGCTATGCCTATTGTGAATATTATGACTGCAAGGACAAAAGATGCAAATGCCGCTACCGCAGCTATCGGTTCCCACTTGGCCCATATCGCTGCCGCAGCCTGATTTATCTGGTTGCAATACCATGGAGCGACTGCCTGCGCAATCTGCGGGCACGATGACACTGTAGAACCAACGACACGAGGCGGTGGCGGCGGGGCTGTGATGATTCTGGCTAATGAAATGCCGAATAACAGCGAAATAAACACGATTGCATAAACTAGAGTAGGCAACTTGTCCGTATCATCGCCTCATATCATGTTTGTCAATATGCTCATAAAATTCATCTGCTCGCCGACCGCCCTTGAAAAGTCACGTATAAAGACGTCCACTATTGTAAGCGTAAAAATTGGCAGGAACACTATGCCTGCTATAATATAACCGGCAAATACAAAAAAGTTTACTAACGCATCGATAGCAAGGGCCGCGCCAAGCGGAGCGAAAATGATACCTAGCAAGGCACTCTCCAAACCAGAAATGGTAACTAGGCTAGCTGCTTTGGAAACGGCAACGTCGACAAAGCCGTACGACAAAGCGATAAGCAACGGAAATAGCATACCCAAGCCTATTCCGAAGGCGATCATTGCCCCGCCAAAAGTCCTTGTTACCTCGAAAATCCTGGAAATAAGACCAATCGCCATGAACACTGCAAAAAGCAGAAGTGAGACCGATAGCAGCAAAAGAAGAACGTCGCTAAGCATGTAAAACGCGAAAAGTATGCTCAATTCCACAAATGAGAACCCGAATGCGGCATCCGCGCCAGAAATGCTAGTTGAAGCTGAAAAATCAGGCAATTTTACCCCTATTTCGGTACTTGGAACAGTAGAAAACATGGCCACGAACACCAGATTGTTGAACTGCGCCACGTAGCTTTGGAAATGGTTAAGGTCGCACATCGAAAGAGCATAGATGTCGAAGTTGCTCGCACAATCCTTAGGAGCGAGCTGGCCCAATGTGCTCCCGAAGTTTATGCTGGAAAATACGGCCATGAAAGCGAAAAACACGAATATGAGAACTATCGAGAAAAATACCTCGTACATCTTTATTTTGGCCCACGCGCGCAGGTCTGTTCTTCCGAAAAATGGACTAAGCTCGTATACCAGCGCCAATACTGCGATAATGGCAATTGCGCCGGCTATAGCGACAGGGAACCATGCGTAGACCGGCGACGTCATTACGCTGTAAATGCTTAACATCATTGTGGCAACGGGCAGCATCATATCACGTTTTTAAGCAGGCTCCTGCTCTGAAGCGACGGCGCGCCGAGCAGATCGCCAAGGCTCTCCAGAAGATCGAACGACACAAGCAGGGCGACAATCAAGCCTAGCAACTGCAAAGCGCCATAGGCGAATACGCTGACAAATGATTCCATTTCCGAAATTATTGATGTTGCACCTATACCGGCAAGTATGCCGCTTACTGCTGGTCCAAAAAAGCTAGCAATTGTTCCAAAAAAGCCAGCAATTCCAGTATATATGCTTGCTGATGACTCGCCGTAACTTGACGGCGCATTAGCAAATGCGAAAAGTATGCTAGGAAAAACTATGAAGAAGGAGATGAAAAGCGCAAGCAGCGCGCCTCCGGCAGCGCGCGTCCATGGAAAAGACCTCAGGAGTATGCCGGCATAGAACAGCAGCGGAAATATGCCATATATTATTGCAAGCAAGAAACTTATGCCCAAATATACCGCAATCATTGCATAAACTGCATTGTTTTCTGCGGAAAGCACTTGCACATATGGATATATGCCAGCGAAAGGCGAAAACGACACAGAAACGCCCAGCGGATTGTCTTCGCTAGTGTTTCCTATGCTCACCCTAAGATTTTGCAACATTGATGAGTCTATAATGTTTGGGCCTACCAAAACAACTATGTCGACTAGGCCGTAAGTTATGCCATTCCTAAGATATGTATTGCACAGGGTAAGATACAGGCTGTTGGCGCTGCTTATGCTGCTGACGCTTGCTTGGCCTGTTGCCGATGAGCTGAGTGCGAGATTGCTAAGAAATGACACCGACGCGTCGGCAAACCCCAAGCCGCCTGCGGCAATAACTATGAGCACTATGTTGAAAATGCTTTCCAAGTATTCTTTTTTGACGAACTCCATGAGCACCGGTATGCCGAAAGCCCTGCCTATTGCATACACTACGCCCAGTATTGTCAGCACCATAAACACTATGGCCAGTGAAATGCTCAGCAGCGCAGAATAGCTGCCGCCTAAACCAGAAAGCGGGGCAATCATGCTGGAGCATACGGGCATAAGCGCGTTGTCAAAGCTATTGGCAAGTGTAGGTGCAGCTTGGGCTGAAACAGGCGAATATATTGTAGGTATGCCTATGCCTGCTTTTGAAAGTGACAAAAGCAGCAACGACATGACAAAAAACATCAAAGCACGGCTCGCTCGCATGTCACCACTATATCAGTTTGCTAAGGCCCAGTATGTCGCTTTCGCCGCCGAGCAGCTTTGACAAGCTCGTTGCGGCGCCGTAAATTATTAGCACGTTGAGCAGGGGCAATATGAATGCAGATATGCTTGTTATGCCATAGATATTGGTAAACGCCAAGCCTGTGTCGAGAGCGTTTTGAGGGCTGCAGGTTATGATTGGAGGGTAGTACGGTATGCTAGATACGCTCGACGTCGAACTCACGATGGACGCGATTGTTTGATAAGCCGCCGCTCCAAGGCCAAAGAAAGGTATTAGGTAAAACGCGGCGGCCTCGGCTTCAGCTTGCGGCAGGTTGCCGGAAGGCGGCCAACACGAATAATATTTTACGGTTTCCGTAGCGTTAGGCAATTGGAACAGCGCAATTCCGGTGTCGTGCAAAATAGGGCTGCTTGGGCACATTGGAAGACCGCTCTGTGCCGCCTGGTTTTGGTTGAAGCATCGCGCAGTACGGGCAGATGTATTCGGATCGCCGCAAACACCCTCATATACATAGGATCCGCTGTGGCACAGCGCGTTATCTGGAGCGAAGCCGTTTTGGCACATCTGGAATTGCGAAATTTGGCTTGGCAGCTTGCAGTCGGGCGGCGAGCCGACAGTACTGGCTTCTCCGCAAATTCCTTCGTAAACATAGTCGCCTGGTGGGCAGCCTGCGATACTCTGCGTAGTGACTTGCTCATAACCGGAAGAGGCGCCGTAAACCATTACGTTGCCGTTTGGCATAAGTTCATAGACAGGAGTGTACGGTATTGTGTTTGAACCTATGGGGAAGGAAGACTGCGTAGTGCCCAGTGAGGCGTATTCAAACAGAAATAGCACGGGCCAAATAACGAGCAACGCCAGCACAATTCCTATAAGAAGGCCGCCCAGCCTTCGCGTGTATGGCGTGGCCCTGAAAATTACGCCTGCGGCTAGCACGTACGGCCACGTGACAAGCACCAACAATATTACCAGGAGCTGTGCGGCAAAGGAGTCGATGACTAGCGCGCTTACTATGCCGACAGCGAGGCTCATTTTCCTAAGAAAGTTGTAGCCTGCCAAAGGAGCATATTGAAAAGTTACGCTCCACACGCCGAAGCTGCCGAAGCCGTTAACTGAAGTGAGCTCGCGGAGAAAGCTTATCATGCCGTCGTATACATAAAACGCGTCAAGATTGTTTGCAGCCTGATTAGTGACATTGGCTATTACCACATAAGTGGCTGCCACCCCGTAATCTATCTTGTCAGTAAGCGACTGCTTGCTTGAACCCGACGCCAACGGCAATATTATGTCGTTGCATATGGCATTGACCGGTGAGGCGGAATTGGCAGAGTTGAGAAATGTAACTTTTGAATTAACCAGGCTGTTGCAAATGCCGTTTACGCTGCCTGCAGACAGCACTGATATCGGAGACAACAATGTAGAGCCCACAAGCTCCAACACTGCTATTATCACTACCACAAGTATTCCAGTACCTATGGCCTGTGCAAATTCGGTGATTGCCCTTTCTTTTACCCTCTTGTCATTTAGCAGGTACCCGAATACATAGTATACAGAGGTTATGACTATGCTGAGCAGCACCGCTGCGAACATGACTGGAAGCCAATTGCCAAACGCTGATTGCGGCGCTATTTCTATGCCCTGCGCCATAGAGTAAGGCACAAGCATTGCCAAAACAGCTAAAGCCGCAATCCTAACCTTTAACACGACAACCACCAGCCGCAAAGGCCGCTTTTGAAACATGTGCATTCATCATATCACCAGAACGAACCTCCTCCGACTATCCCGGACATCACATTAAGCCCTTTTGCTATGCCTGCAACAAAACCGACGGTTATGAGCAAATCTATCGCTATTAGCACGATCCCGGTGAATGCATACTCTGCCACCACATTTGCATAGCTAAGTGTGACTGTCGGAGCAGCAAAGATGAGCGAAAACATGCCTGCCAGGCCTGGTGCTGCGCCAGCCGAAGAAATCGCGTTAAAGAAATCGAACGGAAGATTAACGCCGGATACAGTTGTCGAAGTAAACAAAGATGATACCGCTATTGGCGGCGGAGTAATAGTGAGATATTGCGTGTTGAGCCAGCTGCACTGGCTGGAGCCCGAATTCGAAACGCCTAAATTCATGCAGTTGGCGATGTAACCGTTGAATGCGATAGTTAGCGGGAACACGAAGAAAAGTCCAAGTGCAAGCGCTATGAATGTGTTGGAAATCTCTCTGAGCTTGGGTCCGGTAAACGCTAGCGTCCTTGTAAATATCGCCACAGGAAGTATTACTGTAAGCGATATTGCCTGCACGACGGGCAACATCAAGAACACAATGAACAAAGCGCTGAATACTGCAAGGGTTATTCCTGCAAACAATCCCGAAAATACGCCGGAATAAGTGCTATAAATATTTATGAGCGAATTCGTGTTTACTGCAGGTATTGCATACGCTCCTTGGGCAAGGGCTTCAAAAAACGCGTCTATTTGCGAAGCGGCGTATGATACAATCTGCGAAGCTATGGCGTATTGTATGGCAGTGGTGTAAAGCTGCGAGGCAAGGCTAGCACCCCTGCTAAACACCAAATTGCCTACATAAAGCTCGTCCCCCTGGAAAACGCCAGAATATCCGCTGCTTGTGCCCGAAGTCGACAATCCCGCGCCTATATAACACGACATGCTTGACATGGCCATTATTATGAATATCAGCACAACGCTTACAATGGCTTCAAAAATCTCGTAGCGGACTACGCCCCTTAGCTTCTCGCGCCTTTGCGTAGGCATGAGCGCGCTGAGCGCGTAAAGCAGGCTGGAAATCATCACTATTATCAGCACCAGCATCACGTTTATCTGCAGCCAGTCAGAAGCAAGCGAGCCGCCGTAGCCTATGCTCACGCTAGGTGACAAAAGACCGCACGCGGAAGCGCTCAATAGCACGTTTGCCATTGCATCACCTACGCGAGCTTGAGCTTGTTGCCGAAGCTCAGCCTGAATGTGCCGCCTAACATCCTTGCTATGTTATCGCCAAGCGCGTATACTATGACAAGGTCGAGTATGAACAGCAGGAACTGGAGCAGCAAGTATGTGCCGTAGAAAAGGTATATGTCTAGGAACGTGTATATCTCGCCAACGTATGCAAATAAAGGAGCGATCGATGCGCCAAGAATGCCGAGAGCTATGGGCGGCGGAAGCAGGGCATCGACTATATTGAACAGCACCGGAACTCCGGAACTCGCCGCTACGGATGTCATACTAGATGTAGTCGGCGCCAGAAACACGAACGCGTTCGAAACCGGCATGTTGAGCAGCACAAGCGTAGCCGGGTATACCACCGCAAGCGCCACGCCGATGCCTATGAGCGTGCCGCCTATGCCCCTTATAAAAGGAAACGCCCTGAACACGAGCCCGAGGGGTATGAGAAAGCCCAGGCCTATCGCAACTATATAGCCCAAGCCCACTTGCTGCACCGCTATGAGCAATGCAATTGGTATGAGCATGATGGAAAACAGGTCGTTTATCATCGATTCGTACTTGCCTGTAGTTACCCCTTGCTCTAGCAGCTGGTTTGCGTAAATCTTTGTGGAGAAGCCAAACTGAAGATAATTAACCAAATCCGGAAGAACTATCGGAGGCTCTATTGTGAGCGTTATGCTTCTTAAGCCGCCCAGCGACTCTGAAAGAAAGAAAAAGTCCTGCATCGCTGTGCCCACTTCGCTTGCCGTATTGCTCAGATAGCAGCCTGCTGCAGATGCTAGCGAGCCTATGCTTGCAGAATATGAGCCTGCGGATTGCGCGGAATAGCCGCATGCAGGGCTTGCGGCATGCGATATGCTTGGATAATAGCTGTTATAAACAATCAAGCTGACGCTGCCGATGAATGCCAGGATAGCATATATGCCAATTATTATCATTGCGCTCTTTGCGAGCTCCCAGTATTCTGTGTCGAGCCAGCTCCTTATGCCCGTGCTTGGCACAAGCCTTGCAATGACGTAGCCTATAGCGACTACGTCTATTGATATGGTGAGCGCAAGCAGCGACGCGGCGATGAAAGAGCTTGGCAAAACGTATGCAGTAGTGGCTGCGCCTGAAAGCCCGAACATGGCGAAAAACGCCAAAAGCAAAACGCCGATATTAAGCGCGCGCATGGTTCCCAGTAGATTAGGGAAATAAGGTAATAAAAATTAGTGCCTAAGAATCTGGAATCTGCGCATGTACGCGTGCGCCTGGTATATTACAAAATACGGCACAACAAACAGCGAGTTGATGACAAGAAGGGCGTACGCCGAATAAACGCCGCCGACCGAATGAATTAGCAGGAAGTCGAGCAGCGACACTGTTGCTATTATGAGCACAAGCCAAAGCAGGAAATACTGGGGCCTGTTGAAAGAGAGCCTGGCGCTGTCCTTCAGGGCCACGCCTATGCGCTTGTTGTCTATTACTATCGCTGTAGGCGCGTAAAAAATCGCCATGAAAGCGAAAAAGCCGACTACCGCGGTGACGATGCCCGAAGCGTTTACAAAATAGCCGGCGATGTCTGCAAGCATGATCACGAACACGTAGAAGAGAAGCACGAGAAAAACCTTGCCCGTGTACTTTTCGAGGTTGTGGAGCACCGACTTTGTTATTGCGGTATGCGTCTTCTCCGCCTTTACTATCAGGCTTATAGCCACGAATGCGAAACTCAAGAAAAGCAGCGAGAAGAATAAAGCGAGCACTATTATAGCAAGCGAAATGGGATTGGTGTTGACGAACAAGCCCGATGTCCTGAGAAATATGGCCCCGCCTGACACATATGCCGGCAAAGGAGCGACAACCGGGATTAGGAAAGAAATAAGAAAAGGAATTGAGAACAGGAGCACTAGCCGTATGTTTCTAGAGTAGGTTGCTGCGGCGTCGGCAAGCACGTTCGACATAATAATGAATAGGCAACAAAAGTTTAAAAGCTGTGCAGCAGCGCGAAATGGAGCAAAACAAGACAGAGCATTAGCAAAAACAAAAATCGGGAGCAAACAAAGGACCAACTTTTAGGGTTTAGTAGCGGTCTGCTTACCGGTCGCTTGCGCTCCCGGCTTACACAGCCGCCCTATCGAGTCATGTAATACGACCACCCTAAGTGTCTCGTTTCGGATTGGACTTCGCCCTTAGATGCTTTCAGGGCTTATTCCTTAGCGCGCAGCTACGCGGCCATGCATTCACAACCGCTAAACCGGAGGCGCCGGTACCCCATTCCTCTCGTACTAGGGGTGCCTTATCCTCTGACACTAACACCCTCAGTAGATACTACCGTCCTGCCTCGCGGCGGACTTAACTCAGCTCATGTAGGTCTTTGACAGGCGAGCAGCCTGACCCTTGGCGGCTCCTGCACCACCAGGATGACCTAAGCCCATATCGGTGTATCAAACGGCTGGGTCGATGTGAACTCTCACCAGCCACGAACCGGTTACCTCTAGAGTAACTTTTCTGACAGGTTGGAGCCCCGCTAAAAGAGCTTCCAACGCTCGGTAAGCCCCTCTTTCGAGTCTGCACCTCCCGCTCTTCGAGGTACAGTCAGCCCTGCATTTGCCTTTAAGCTTAACAGTGGGTTTCCAACCCACTTAAGCAGAGCATTGGTCACTTTCGTTTCCTTATCGAAAGCAACCGCCCAATCTAACTACCCATCTGTCGCTGTTCCTTTTCGGTAAGTCACGCCGCAGAGGAAGAGTGGTGTTACATTGTCGCTCCACATGCCCCGAAGGGCATGCTTCGACGCTCCCACTTACGCTATGCAACCACTGCAACATGACAACAACAGACTGTAGTCAAGTTTCATAGAGACTTCGTTTCCCACTGAGGGTACGTGGCATGTACACCACGCAGTGAGTTCACCGGGCACCAGGTTGGGACATTGGGGGAGTCGTTACGCCCTTCATGCAGGTCGCCTATTAAGCGACGAGGTATTACGCTACCTTAAGAGGGTCAGAGTTACCCCCGCTCTTTGCTAGCGTTTATCCCCTTTCGGGGTTTCGCGTACTAGCGGTGAGCAGGCGTCACCCACTGTACAAAGCATTACTGCTTAGCGGTGAGTTGTGTTTTAAAGAAACAGTCGCCTCCCCTTTGTTATTGCAATCTGCGCTTGCAGAGCGCAGACATGGCTTATTGTTACCGTATGCCACTAACTTGCCGAGTTCCCTAACCTGATTTAATCCCGACACGCCTTGGCCTTTTCAGCCAGCAGCACCTGTACTGGTTCTAGGTACGTTCAAGCACGATCGTTGCAGATTCCCTTTTCACGGGCTCAGGAATTCAGCCGAAGTTCATTTAGCTGCTTCTCCTCATAATGAGACTCCGCAGCCACTTGCACGTTGCAAGCGGCCTATCCCCAAGCGTCAAGAATCTGCCTTGTGTTGCCACACCTACGTGCCTGGCGCATGAATATTAACATGCTTCCCTTTTGCAGGGTAGTGATTGGCTCCCTGCTTAGGAACGGCTAACTCCCCGCCAACGATTGTTGCGAGGAAAACCGTGTGCTTCAGGCGTAAAGGATTCTTACCTTTATTTGCTGTTACTAACACCAGGATTTTCTCTACTGCATTGTCCACGCCTCCTCACGAAAGCGCTTCTTGCAATGCAGCATGCCCTCCTACTCGTCCTTGCGGACGCAGGGGTATCGGTACCTAGTTTAGCCCCGTCCATCTTAAGAAAACAACGTCTCAATCGGTACGCTGTTACGCGTTTTTTGAAGGATGGCTGCTTCTGAGCCTACCTCCCGACTGTCTACGACGCCGTCTTCCTTCAACACACTTAACTAGGATTTGGGGACCTTAACCTCTGTCACTGTCATTCCAGTCTCGTGGCGCTAGCTTACCCAACGCCGCCGACTCCCCATCTAAGCAGCACATGCATTCGGAGTTTGACTAGAAAGCGGAAGCTTTCGCTTCCGGCAGTCTAATCAGTAGCTCTACCGTATGTGCAAGCTGAATGGAGGCTATCCTAAAGATACTTCGAAGGGGACCCGTTATTGCCATGTTCGAACGGTCTATCGCCCCTACCCGCGACTCACCCAACAGGACACGCCATGACAGGTTGCGGGCCTCCATCGAGCATCAACTCGACTTCGCCCTGGTC
Source organism: Candidatus Micrarchaeia archaeon (assembly GCA_049966915.1). GTDB lineage: Archaea > Micrarchaeota > Micrarchaeia > Micrarchaeales > CABMGC01 > JAGDXZ01. The sequence goes on along the minus strand of JBMFTS010000002.1, from coordinate 4,531 downwards.
GCGCGTAGTTCACAATGGCTTCGGGTCGTAAAAGAGTGACTAAGGCGCTTTCGCACCCGCCCGAAAGGGCTTCGCTTTCGCTGCGCTATGCGCTCGCCACTCCTGATACACTCCCTGGCTCTTGCTTCGAGAAGAATGATGGAACGCTGCTCCGCGCGCTGCGCCAGCCTCTCACGAAGCTTAGCTTCTGCGCGTTTCAAAGCTCACGCCCTCACCTTCTTGTAACCACCTAGTTTCAGATCTTTTCACTCCCACACGTGTGGGTTCTTTTCAGCTTTCCCTCGCGGTACTTGTTCCCTATCGGTCTCTGGCCAATATTTAGGGTTGGAGTTTAACGCCCCATATTCGCATAGCATACTCGAGCTACGCTACTCGTTTTGCAGCTATTGCGCGCTTGCTTCGCCTACGAGACTGTCACTCTCTTTGGCGGCTTTTTCCAAAGCCTTCGGCTCGCAAACACGTAACTACTGCGCAACATCTCCTTGCACTTGCGCACAAGGATTCTGCACGCCCTGCAGCGCTTTCACTCGCCGTTACTCGCGCTATCCCATTGGTTTCTTCTCCTGCGGGTACTAAGATGCTTCAGTTCCCCGCGTCTGCATGCACCATTATGCATAGTGCAATTCGGCAATCTCGGGTTCAAAGCCTGACATGCGGCTACCCCGAGCTTTTCGCAGCTTGCCACGGCCTTAGCAGCGGCCAGAGCCAAGCCATCCCCTAGGTGGCTTAAAAAATATGTTAGTGTCTTTGTTTGCTCCCGATCAAATCAATTGCTTGCGCAATCTCATACAGGCCAGAAAGGTCGGCTATGCTAAGCCACTTATTTTCATAAAGCAAAAACAGAGCTTGCTCTCAAATAAGTCCTTTACAAGCCCAGTGCTGACATAAAAGCACCAAGTATATTTGCGCAACAACATTTAAATAGGTTGCTGTAATTCGGAGCAGTTCGCATGCATTTTTCGTTCATCGAAGCGAAAACAAATCCTTCGGCACACGAAGCAAATCAACATTTAAATATATTGTGTGCATAAACTGCATAAAAGGTAGAGATTTGATGCCTATTCCATATGTCATAGGCTTAATTCCGGATGGCAACAGAAGGTGGGCGCGCAAGCACAAGCTCGGGTTCGCGCAGGCGTACAGCCTGGGCGTGCAGAAGTTCATAGATTTCGCCGAATGGTGCAAAAGCTACGGCGTTAAAAACATAGTCGTGTGGGCGTTCTCCACAGAAAACTTCAAAAGAACGTTGATGGAAAGGCAGACGCTGTTCTCGCTTTACCAGCAGGTGTTCTCCGACAGGAACACGGTAAACAGGCTGCACAAAAACAGGACGAGGCTGGAGCTTATAGGCAACATAGAACACTTGCCGAAAACGTTGCAAAACACAATGAAGCAGGTGGAAGAAGAAACAAGGCACTACAAGGACAGGGTCATAAACCTGCTAATAGCATACGGAGGCCGGGACGATATTCTGCATGCGGCAAAGGCAATGGCAGCGAAATACGGCGCCGATGCGCGCAGGATAAACCAGAATGCACTAAGACAGTTCCTGCTCTCTTCAAAAGTGCCTGACATAGACCTGGTAATAAGGACGTCTGGCGAGGAGAGGCTTTCGGGCTTTATGCCGTGGCAGGTAGCCTATTCCGAACTCTACTTTTCAAGCAAGCTTTGGCCCGATTTTACAAAGCAGGATCTATCGAACGCGATAGCGGAATATGCAAGAAGGCAGAGAAGGTTCGGAAAGTAATGCAATGCTGCCAACGCGGTAATGGCCTATGCGCAAAACCGACAGCGTAACACGCTATTCAAAGTACTTCAAAATAGAAGCTCCAAGCACCATAGCACAGGCAGCCGTGCTGCTTTTGATAGGCGTTGCAGCAGGAGTGCTTTCAATTGCGATAGCACATTACGGCATGCCGCTGCTTCTGGATTACAGGCTGCTTACGATAGGCGCGGTAATCGGAATAATGTCGATAAGCATGCCCGCGTTGCTGACAGTGCTGTTCATCAAGGCGATAAACTGGCGCATGCAGCTGAAGCACGCCATGCTCTCGACTACTATGATAGCCATGTTTTACGCATTAGCGTTCGTAGTGGTATCTGTCGCGTTCGCGGCCTCTAGGAGCGTAGCAATCTCATATGCGATACTGCTGGCTTCCAACGCTGGCATATACGGCTACTGGTTCGTGATGGGCAACGTGGTAATGGGAATAAGAAAAAGGGGCGCGGCGCTTACATCGGCTACTCAGCCGGTGCTTGACGTGCTGTTCTTCCTGCCTTTCTCAGTTTACCTGCTTGGCGTTGACTTTCCACTCAACATAACGCTGCTCAAGCTGTTAATAGGCATGCTCATCTTCTTGGCCGCTGGCTACGCGTTCCTTTACGCGGTAGACAGGCCCACGAGAAAGCTGCTAGGATCAAGCGGCGTAAAGGTAATGAGCTCCATGCTTAGCTATTGGCTTTACAACTTTTCTGCAGACACGCAACTCATAGGAGAGCGCGCCGCTGTGCGCAGAAATGCAGAGGTGGACGTGGTCGCGATAAAAGGCAAAGGCAACAACGACGGCGGCTACGCCGCCGTATTCGTAAATCCGGACATGCACTTTGGCCCCTTTGCAAACGCCGGAGGCAGCGTGGCAACCGAATATATGGGATCGCGCATAGTCAAGGCATACGGCGCAGCGCCGTTCGTGCTTCACAGCACAGTAAATATAGAAGACAATCCGGTAGGCTCTTCGCAAGTCTTTTCCATGGCTAAGAAGATATTTCCTGGCTCGCACATTGGCGCGCATTTTAAACCTGCAATGGGTTCGGTGTCTTTCGGAAGCCAGGGCAAATGCAGGGCCATAGACATAAAACTGTCCGACACCAGAATAATCCTGCTTTCTAAGGCGCCGTACGTCACAGAAGACATTGCGCGGCCCGTCGGCATGGAGCTGAAGGCATTTGCGGAGCGTAAACTGCACAACGGCCGCGTGCTGCTTGTTGACGCGCACAATTCGCGATTCGAATCGGCGCCTAAAGACGAGCTCAAGGGCGTGAACGAGGGAAGCGCATATGTCGAGGACTACAAAAAGGCGATAGAAAAAGCAATAGCCGGCGAGAGGAATCTTAAGCTAGAAATGGGATTTGCGTACAGGCGGCTGGGCGACCTTGTCGGCAAGCACAAGGACATAGGCAACGGCTATACAAGCGTGTGCGTAATGCGCTACGGCAGCACGAGGTTTTGCCTTGTTTATTTTGACGCCAACAACATGCTGCCGGGATTTAGGAAAGAGGTTATCGAGCACATACGCGACAAGTTCAACATGCAAGCCGAGCTTTGCACCACCGACACGCATTCTATAAACCTTCTTTCCGAAGATGCGGGCAACGCCCTTGGCAGGCACACAAAACCAATAGAAGTAATTCCCGCCCTTGACTTGCTGATAGGCTACGCCATGGGCAACATGGAGCGCGTGCAGTGCGCGCATAACCATTACACGATAGAAAATTTTGAAGTGTGGGGGCCCAACGCCTCGGAACGCATAGAACAAACAGGAAAAGAAATAAGGAACATTGTAAAAAGGGTCACGCCATTCATAATAATTGCTGCTTTCGTAATAGCCGCGTGGCTCGTGTCGTTTGTTTGAAAAGGCGGTTCGTTGCAATATGCGTATGCGCTTGCCGATTACATAATCGCAGTGGCGCTTGTGGCATATGCCGCTTACGCTGGCAGACGGCGATTCTTCGCATGGCTGTTTGTGGCAATGCTTGCAGGTTTCGCGCTTGCAACGATAGAACACGTGAGCGCGCCCCTGCTAATTTCTGGGGTTGCAATAATTGCCGCTTTCACCGACACGATCTATTCCAAGTACAATTTTGCAATGCTGCCGTTCGCAATATTTTATGTATTGTCAATTGTGCAAGAGCCGCTTTTAGCGGCACAGGCGCTCATGCTTGGCATGCTCGCAAGCTCTTACAAGTTCTCCAAGCGGCGCGAAGGGCGCAAAAACAAAGAGAAGGAAATAAGTAGGGATTACACACAGATTTTCATAGGCGCGATCGTGCTTTTTCTGCTCTACACGATTGGTGTTTCCCATGCGATTGTGCTTTTCGCATTGGCGATCTTGCTGCTCGGCACAATAGGCACGTACGTCGCCATTAGCCCGGATTCGGGCGTTGCCAAAGCAATAAGCGCGCTAGAAAGGGAAAACGTGGCTCTCGGTTCCGGCGCATTCTGGCTGGCACTAGGCGCCATGCTCATACTCTCGTTCATAAGCGAAGAGGCATATGTTGCCGCGCTGTTCATGGCGCTGTTTTTCGGCGACAGCGCCGCCACAATAATCGGCATAAAATTCGGCAGGCACGGCCTGGCGTATAACAGGAACAAAAGCGTTGAGGGTGCTCTTGCATACTTCGTGTGCGTAGCGGCTTTGGCTTACGCATTCGTCGGCGTGTACGCGCTGGCAATTGCCGCGCTCGGCGCTTTGGTTGAAAGCGCAGACATCAGGATTGATGATAACATAAGCACGTCGCTGTTTCTCGTGGC
>JBMFTS010000001.1:37533-48627 GCA_049966915.1 Candidatus Micrarchaeia archaeon | reverse complement strand
CTTTTAGAAGCTTACAAGACAGGCGCTCTACCATTGAGCTACCAGGGCTTTATGTCCGTATATATGCTGCGTTTGTTTTTATTTATTTCGGTATTTCTTGTCAGCTGCGTGCGACTGCACCAAAGAAACCAACCGGACTTCTGCTGTTGATCTTGCACAAGTATTTTAAAAGTTTAAAGAGAGCATCTGTCACAAGATAAAATGGAAGTAATAAAGGCCGAAAGCATTTCGAAAAGCTACAAGGTATACGAAACAAAAAGCAGGGGCTTCCTCGCGTCGTGGCGCAGGAAATACCTTGTCAAGAAGGCTTTAGACGATGTAAGCTTCTCTGTGCAAAGCGGCGAGATAGTGGCTCTTTTGGGCAGGAATGGCAGCGGCAAGTCAACGCTGATAAAAATACTCACAGGAATCATGTCACCGGATAGCGGCACTGCCACTGTTCTGGGCTTTGACCCATGGAAAGAGCGAATGAAGCTTGCTTTTGACATAGGTGTTGTGCTTGGAGCGCACACGCAAATAAACTGGAATTTGCCAGCATATGATACCTTCGAATTCATGAAAAAGATATACAAAATACCAAAAACTGCGTTCAACAAGAACCTGCGCTACTTTGTCAACCTTCTCGACCTGAGGCGGGTTTACAGGAAGCCGGCGCGCACTATGTCGCTAGGCGAGCAGATGAAGTGCAACTTCGTGGCTTCAATGCTGCACATGCCAAAGATTGTTTTCCTGGACGAGCCCACCATAGGCATAGACGTAATCTCAAAGGCGCAGCTAAAAAAGGCAATACTCGACATGAGGAGCAGATACGGCACTACCTTTTTCATGACTACGCACATAGTAGAGGACATAAGCATAGCAGACAGAGTTTTGATGCTGCATAAAGGCCGCATGGCCTTTGACGGCACCGCCAAAGAGCTTTCGCGCATGTTTGGGGACATAAGAATACTCGAAATAAAGTTCAAGCCCGGCGCGCAAATAGACTTGGGAATAGGAAAGGTCATTTACAAAGGATTCGGCGTAGCAAGACTGGAAGTTAGCGGCAAGCAGATAAAGACTAAAAGATTTGCAGATTTCCTAGCAAATAGCAACATAACAGATTACAGCGTTTCAGAGCTAGGGCTGAACGAGCTTATTACGCGGCTTTACAACAAGCTCGAGGGCTAGGCATGAACGTGGGCAGCTATCTGGGAGCCATAGAAATGAGCATAAAGGCAGACCTTGCCTACAAGGCAGACTACCTGATCGCCTTGTTCTTCATGTTCCTCCAAGTGTTGTTTCTGATATTTATCTGGACTGCAATATACCTTGGCACGAAAGTAAGCAGCATAAGGGGCTTTACGCTGCCAGACATCTACCTTTATTTCCTAGTAGTTTATGCGCTGAGAACTCTTATGGACATGAACCTGTCCTATAAAATGGAAGACCTGGTGTTCGACGGGGACATAGCTGTGAACTACACTAGGCCAGTGAATTTTCCGCTGCAACTTTTTTTCATGGGTTTCGGAGAAGACATTCTCGGCATTTTGCTTGCCGGGGTGCCCATACTTATCGTTGCGCTTGCCATTTCGCACGCGGCGCTGAGCGCTTTCTCAGTGGCTGCTTTCGTGATAGAGGTTTTGCTGGCTTATGCCATAATTAGCGTCATAGGTTTTCTAATAGGCATGATAGCGCTTAAGTTCGTTTACATAGCAAGCCTGATACAGATGACGTGGCTTATCGTCTTGCTGCTCGGCGGGGGCGTCATGCCCCTGAACTTTTTCCCAGCAACGATCCAGCATATGCTCTTGATGCTTCCCTTCGCCATTGTTCTCTATGTGCCCGCGGCAACCTTCCTCGGAACGATAAGCAGCAGCGCCATTCTGTTCAGCATAGGAATCAGCGCCGCTTGGCTTGTCGTACTGCTTGGCATTGCCGCTGTTGTATGGAACAGAGCAAGAAGGCTCATAGCTTCTGCGCGTGGTTGAATGAGCATAGCGGACTCCATTAGGTTTTATCTCGCAAGCCAGTATTTGGCATGGAAGACTTCCATTGCATACAGATTCTCCTTTGTGCTCTGGCTGATATACAGTACCTTTTCTGAAATATACGCCTTTATAGCAATCACAGTGATCTACACGGTCTCTTCTGGCATAGCCGGTTGGAGCTACTACCAGATGCTTCTGCTTTCTGCTGCCGCGACAATGGTGCTTGAAGCAATTTATTACCACATAGAGAGCTGGACGGTTGTCAACAAAATGAGAAATGGGGGCTACGACGGCCTTTTTTCGAAGCCTTACGGCCTTGCAACGATAATGCTTTCAACTAGCGGAGGAACAATAGAGATATCCGGATTCGTAAGCGGCCTGTTGGTATTTGCCTATTCCGCAATCAGGCTGCACCTTTCGCTGGAAGACGTGCTTGTATACTTGGCTATTTTCGGAATAGGCACTTTCGCGCTACTGCTGTTTGTGCTCATGCTGACTGCGCTTACCTATTTTCTATTCAAAAGCGGCAGCTTTATGAACAACTTGCTGGGCTTTCTTTCAACAGCTTCGAGCTATCCGCTAAACATCTACGGGCCAGTATTCGCTATGTTGTTCACCGTGGTAATACCTGTAGGCATAGCCACATACTACCCAGCAGGCATGATCTTCGGCAAGATAAGCCCTGAAGCCGTAGCAATGGTAATAGCGGCGTCTGTTCTGGTGGGCGCGATAAGCTACAAGCTCTTTTACGCAATCATGAAGCACTATTCAAGCGGAGGAGGCTGACTGCTCAAAAAGCCAAAGCCGCTTCGTTTTGTCTTTTGTTTAGCCACTGCCCCCAGGCATTCTCTTAATCAGGGTCGCAGCGGCATCAGCGAATTCCTCGTCCGGCTCCACGCCAGCCGCGCGCACGAGCTTGAGCATATTTTCAACGCTTGGCTTCTGCCCGAGCTTTTCTAGGATTTCGGCAGAGTAATGAAGAGCGTCAGACTTGTTGAAACTGTTAAAAGAATCTATCGCCTCTTCGATTTCGTCTTTGGAAAAGTCGATGCCGAGCGAGTGCAGCATGCTTACCACGCGTTCCAGCGAGGCGTTCCCGGTGTCGTACGCCAGCTTTATGACAAGCATGTTCGTCAATGTTTTCGTATCAACATTTTCAGACGCTTTTGCAATAAGCTCTAGGCCTTCCCTTTTCTCGGTGTCCTTTGTTTTGGCGATTTCCTTTTGCAGCTCCTTTCCGAGCTCCTTCAGGGTCTCGTCGAGTTCCTCGGAGCTTTCTGCTTTGCTTTTTTCGATTTCGTCCTTGTCCATCTCGAACGCGAGCCTTATCAGCTCCTTGTCCGCTCTGACGTCTGCCACGTTCAGCACCATCTTGATCTTGCCTATGCTGACATCCTTTCCCGTGTATTTCAAAATGTCTATCGCGTCTTTGACGATGTTTACTCCAAACAGCAGTTCTTTCCAGGCAGCGGCACTAGATGCCAGTTCCTCGTCGTATTTGCCGTTTGCTGCTTCTATTACTGCTTTTATCCGGTCGTAGTTGGGCTTTACGTCCAGCGCCCACAGCATCTCTATTGCGCTGCCGTATTCGTTCTCTTTGTAGGTGCCCTCGTCTTCTGTCTCCATAAGCAAACTTTGGCATAAAAAGATTAAAAAGCTACTGGCGATCGCCTGTCATGGTACGCGCGTTATCTGTGCGCCACCATAAGGCACTATCGGTGCCTGGGCCGTGGAATTTAAGCCGAATGGCAGCAGGGAAGGCACCAGGAAAGCGACAACGAGCATCGCGAAGATCATTGACAATATTACTGTTGCAAGTATTGCCACGAAGGAGTTGGTCCTGCTTGTCTTTTGCTGCTCTGCCAGTGCGACTATGAGCACTATTATCTGCCAGAACGCGAATATCGCAATTAGTATCCTTGCGAACGGAACCAGCATCAGCCAGAAGAAAAGAATCAGCGGCATGTAGCTGAAAGTCACTGCTGTAAAGGTCTTTCGGTAGTCGCCCGCCCACGACCTTAGCAGATACCTGCCGACAAGCTGGTAAAGAAGCGAATTTATGGCTATGCTTATTGGGATAAGCACCAGGAAGTAAACAAGGCCTGAGAACACCAGAAGGCCGAAAGAGACATATGAGGAATATGCAGAAAACGCGCTGCCTTGCATAAGCGGCACGTACGAGCTTGCCGTAATGCCCGCTGCGATTAGCGCGGCGCCTATAACGAAATAGACTATCATGCCCAGAACGCCTATCTTGTAGTAGAACTTGAGCGCCTTGCCGACATCCATGTTTACCTTGCTTTCCCTGCTAGGGCTCCAAAGCATGTTCCACGCTTTTCTCAAGTCTTCTGCATAGCTCATGCAACTACTTGCACATTGGCGCATTTAACATTAAAAAGCCTTTGCTAAATGTCAACCGCGCAATGCAAGCCTAAAATAGTTTTGCAGCGATATTAGCTAATGGTCCCATGGAGCTGAGCGAGATACAGAACGCATTGCCTAAGGAGCTTTTCGAGGCGGCCAAGGCGCGTGGCATTTCAAGGCTGACGCCGCCGCAGGAAGACGCCATAAACAAAGGCCTTCTATTCGGCAACAACATAGTGGTCGCTTCGCCGACCGCAAGTGGCAAGACGTTCATTGCAGAAATAGCAATGCTAAAGGCGGTTTTGCACGATTTCAAAAAAGCCGTTTATGTGGCGCCTATGCGCGCGCTCGTGAGCGAAAAATACGAGGAGATAAAGAGCGCATACCCATTCCTCAAGGTTGCGATATCGATCGGCGACCTGGATTCGCTAGACTCGTGGCTTGCCAACTACGACATAATATTCGTATCAACCGAGAAGCTTGACAGCCTGATAAGGCACGGCGCCGACTGGCTAGACAAAGTGGGCGCCATAGTATTCGACGAGGTGCACATGCTCGACGACGCTTCGCGCGGTCCCACGCTCGACGTGCTCATAACAAAGCTCAAGTACTTGTGCAGGCACGCGCAGTTCATAGCTCTCAGCGCCACGATAGGAAACGCTGACGAACTCGCGCGCTGGTTCTATGCCAAACTCGTAGAGAGCGACTACAGGCCCGTAAAGCTCGAGGAGGGCGTAGTTTACGGGGCCAAGGCGTATTACGCAAGCGGCGAGCAGAGGCTTGCCGGCACGAGCACGCTGCCAGAGCTGCGCGTGGCTCAGGACACGCTCGCAATGGACAAGCAGCTCATAGTTTTCTACGCCACGAAGAAATACGCAGAAACAGGAGCTGAGCGCATGGCTGAAATAACTGAATCTGTGCTTACGAATGGCGAAAGGGAAAAGCTCAAGCAGGTAAGCGAAGCAATACTGCACGCGCTCAGCAGGCCGACGGCGCAGTGCGAGAAGCTCGCTAGGCTCGTTGAGCGGGGCGTTGCTTTCCATCACAGCGGGCTCGTGAACGAACAAAGGCGCGCTGTGGAGCAGGCGTTCAAAGCGAACCTGATAAAGGTCGTCTGCGCTACCACGACCCTCGGCCTTGGCGTAAACCTGCCAGCGCACACTGTCATAGTGCGCGACACGAGCAGGTATAGCGACGAAGAAGGGGCAAGCAAGCTCGGCGTTAACGAAGTGGTTCAGCTTTTCGGAAGGGCAGGCAGGCCAGCATACGACACCGAGGGCAGGGCCCTGCTAATCGCGAGAAGCAAGTACGAAATAGCCGATTTGTTCGAGCGATACATAAACGCGCCGCTGGATCCGATATCTTCAAAGCTCGGCGTTCTGCCAGTGCTGAGAACGCACGTGCTGGCTTTCATAGCAACAGAGATGTTCAGGACAAAGGAGTCAGTTGCTGATTTTCTGTCAGGCACATTTTACGGCTTCCAGTTCGGCGATTCCGGATTGCTGTATGACATGTCTAGCAGCATAATCGACACTTTTGTTGACTGGGGTTTTGTGACAAAGCAGGCAAGCGCCTACCAGGCCACAAGGCTCGGCAAGCGCATAAGCGAGCTTTACATAGACCCGCTTACCGCCAAATGGCTCATAGACGCGCTGCCCCGCGTGCGCGACGAGCTCGGCGTGCTGTTTGCCATATCAAACACGCTCGAGATGAGGCCATATGCCAAGGCAACCGACGAAGCAGAGATGGCTCTTGCGGATTACCTGCCTTTGCTCAATTCAGCAAGCGTAAGATTCGAGGAGGAAATGCCGTTCTACGACCCTGTCAAGCCCATGAGCACTGCGCTTATGCTCGGCGACTGGGCCAACGAGGTGCCGGAGCGCGACATAATAGCCAAGTACGGCTCCACGCCAGGCGCCCTTTTCACCAAAATAACAAATGCAGATTGGCTGCTGTATTCAGGCATAGAGCTGGCAAAGCTCATGGGGCTCAGCGTGGCAAAGCTGCACGAGACCAGGGTTCGCGTCAAATACGGAGTAAGGAGCGAGCTGCTCGACCTTATAAGGCTGGAGCAAGTAGGCAGAGTGCGTGCCAGGCTCATGTACAACAACGGCATAAGGCGCGTTGCAGACCTGAGGATCGAAGAGAACAAGGAAAAAGTAACGAAGCTTTTCGGCAAGGAGCTCGCGAAGAAAATTCTCGAGCAGGTCAATCTGCAATAGGGTGCAATGACAAGTCCGTGCGCATACGCCGCGTTTCTGTGCGTATACGGCTTTCGAAGGAAAGTATTAAAAATATATTCTGAAAAAGAAATTCAGGCGATCGGTGAGAAGCATGGGAGTTTTTGATAAACTGGGCCAGGCCTTCGGAGTGTCTTCTTCGAAGAACATAAACATAGAGGAGTACATGAACGCGGCCGAGATGGATGACGTCGACGTGCTGCACGAACCTGCAGACATGTATGTAAAGCCAGTTACCATAGTGAGCGAGGACGACGTCAAGCTTGTCGAGGACGAGCTGCAGAAGCACAACATACTGCTTCTCAACATAGACGAGCTGTCCAAGAGGCCTACAACAAGGAGCAATGTCATATCTGCCTTAAAAGCTTACGTGACAACGCTTAACGGCGACATAGCCCAAATAGACGATTCCAGAATACTTGTTACACCGCAGAAGGTAAAGATCATAAAGCGCAAGAAGGCAGAACAGTGATTATTTTAGCGCCGTTATAAGCGCGTGCGTTTCTTTTTCGTCCAAGTTGGCGCCAGTTATGAGTTTTCTGAAAACGCGCGACACGACTTTTTTGTTCCTTATTTTCTTGTGGCTTATCATCTTGTCGAATTCGGCCAGCAGTCTGCGGAGCTCGGCCTTTTTAGGGGCTCGAGCGCGCTTGACGTTTGCGAGCATGCCTGCGCTGTTATCTGCTTTTGTAAGCTCGTATAGCAGTATGGCGAGCGCGTGCGATATGTTGAGCACGGGATATTCGGCGCTAGCAGGCACGTGAACTATCATGTCGCACTTTTCAAGCTCCTCCTTTTTCATTCCGTAGTCGTCCCTGCCTAAAATAATGCCTATTCTGGTGCCTGGCTTTTTTGCCAGAAGCATAGCCGCATCATCAGCGAGCATTGCGTTTTTGTTGCCGGATTGGGCCTTGCGCCATATGCCAGTAGTGCCTACTATGACGCCGCAGTCTCTTGTCGCATCTTCAATGCTCTTGTAGATTTTGGCATCGCGCAGCACGCTTGCAGCGTGCTTTGCAAACATCAGTGCCTTTTTGCCAGTGATGTTCGCCCTGGGCCTTACAAAGCACACATTTGTTACGCCGAAGTTCTTGGCTGTTCTGGCTATGTAGCCTATGTTTATCTGGTATTTGGGCTCTTGAACTATCAGCTTGATCCGCATTGCAGCACCATTACGCTAAAAGGCTCACTACTGCAAATATGTTTACGAGCATGTGCGCAAGCGTGCTGGCGTAGAGCGAGCCGGTTTTCTTGTAGATGTAGCCGGCAAGCAGCGCGAAGATAAACGCCGCAATTACTTCTATGCCGTATGTAGAGCCGTATACGTAGTGCGGTATGGCAAACAGCACCGCGCTCGCCACTATGCCCAGCCTGGGCACGAAAAGCCCCCTAAACATTATTTCTTCGTTTATTGGTGCTATTATTGCCGCAAACACGTAGAACCACAGCGGGGCGTTAGCTAGCACGCTCAACACGTTGGTGCTTATCGTTATGTGCGTGACCGCTTCAAGCGCGGTTACCGCTGCTTCTAGCGCAAATATTGCAAGGAACAGCACAATGCCTATCCCGAGCATTTTCAGGGTAAGCCTCTTTTTGTCAAGGCCTAGCGACCTTACAGCTTCCCCAAGGCGCATCTTCTTGAAAAACATCAAGTAAGCGAAAGCAGATATTGAAAAGCTCATGGAGAGCATTGCGCTCGACCAGAAGTTCGTAGCAGTGAGCGTTATTGCGCCGAGCTCGTATGCCGCTATTACCGGCAGCTGCAGCGCGAACATTATGGCGAGGAACATTACAGCAAATCCTATTGCAAGCGCCGGCTTTTTCATGCTGTTCTCTTTTGCCTTCAATTACACACCTCTCGCTATGCTACTCTATTATGGTGGCGCTTGCCTTGCTGCGCCTGAAGGCCATTTTTTCGCCTTTTGCAACCGGTATTCCAGCACTCTTGAAAGACGACGAATAAAGGAGCTGGTCGAGCTGCCTCGTAGGCACGGCCTCTACTGCGAAGTCGCCGTCCATTTCAATCTTCAGCGCCGCTTTTGAATTTTTGCCGTTTGTCTTCTGCATTATGCTGCACGGCAGTATGTGCGCGAATCCGAAACCTTGTATTCTTTTTGGCGTTCTGCCAGCAAGCCTGTCGTCATATGCGAAATAGCCCGTTGAACCCATTGGCGTGCACACTACAAAACCGTCGCCAACCGCGCTTACGCGCACGGTTTTCTTTGAGTATTTTATCGTTGCAACGTATCGCACGGCGCTGCCTTCCCTGCCTCTCTGGAAGTAGAAATCGCCCGCGCTTACGTGTTTTCTTCCGTTCAGTTCGGCTTCTATCAGCGGCTCCTTTCTTGTAGAAAATTCGCCTGAAGCCACGCTTTCCAGCGCGGCGCGCGCCGTTTTGATATCGTAGTGCAGCAGCGTACCGAAATGCGTGCCGTATCGTATGGGCAGTATGGCGCTTTTCAAAAACGTCGCCGCAGCCCTCAGGAACGTGCCATCGCCCCCTATCGCGATCAACATGTCGGCTTCTTCGGCTGTTTTTGCCTTTTTAAAACCGGTCTTCTTTAGCGCGTTTTCGAGCATGCCTATTGCTCCGACGTCCTTTTCCTTGTATATGGCATAGCTCTCTATCTCCATGCTCACTTCTTCTCCTTCCATTCAGTGTAGCCGCATTTGCCGCATGTGAACCTGTCCGCGTGCTCCGCCATCCGTGCGCCGCACTTAGGGCAGAACTTTGCCGCCGGCTTGTACGCCTTGAATTCCTTTTCGCTCTTTTGCTTGGATTCGGCCATTTTCTCATCTATTTGCTTGCGGCATCGCCATTACCGCTGCTGACCGTTGCCGTGGCCTTGGTTTCCGGCTCTTTCTTTTCCTTCTTTACTCCGCGCTCGAGCAGATGCTTCTGGGCGATGCCCATGGCTTCCTTCGTGTCGTAAACGTGCACCACAGCTTTGCTCCTTTTCAGTCCATATTCCTGGCGTATGCTTACTATTACCGTAAGATCCGGATTCAGCGCCAGCTTGTGCACTAGCTCGTTCTTGAGCTCCGCGCGGGATACGGTGCTGCCGTCGTATGACGCGCTGCATTCTAGCTCACGCCTTTTCAGAAGCTTGTTGGGCTTGTCGCTTGTTACGCTTATGTCAATTGTCATTAAATCACCTAACCTGAAAGTATCCTAGTAATCGCGCGCTTGCCCATGCTCTCCAGCACTTCCACTTCCTGGCCGGGCTTTAGGTTGTTTTTCACCGATTCGTCTTGCGCGCTCGTTTCATATACTTCGTATGTTTCTAAATCCATAAGCTGCACAGAGTTGGCGTTTATCGCCACCACTTGCGCTCTTTTCTTCTTTACTTCCGGCACGTCCACATCCGCGTCGCCAGGCTCAAGAAGAGTTCTTTTGTGGCCGTCGAATATGCCTATGCCTGTAAGTCTTACCTTTGCCGCGCCATGCTTGCCCGGCGAGGACACTTCCATCTCCACAACTCTGCACGGCTCGTTGTCTATGATGATGTAGCTGCCCTCCCTCAGCTCCTTCACTGACTTATGGGTGGTGTTGTAGTCGGACATTAGAATCACGATGTAGAAAATTTAGTAGGGAAAATTAAATAGGCTTTCGCTAGGCAAAACGACGGGCTCTGTCATAATATTCGGTTGATCAATGATGCCAGATAAAAAAATATGCACTTCTTGTTGCCTATTCTATTAGGTGCTGCTCATGCTTTTCTCGGTTTTGCAGCCATAAACTTCTATGCATTCTGTATCTGCTCAATCATATCAACCGTATTTGCGGGCAGAGCCAAATGGCAGCGGTTTCGTTGTCATTCTGCATGGCGGCTTGCATGTTTGCTGCGACTGGCAAGCGGCACGGGTTTGTGCTCTTTGCTAATCGTAATTTTCCAGGCAATATTGCCTATCGGCCGGAAATATAAGTTCGCTGCAGAGCGTGCTATTGTCATACGTGTTGATGTTGTAATGCACAAAGTAAGTCATCAAACACATGTCCTTGATTATGTCGGTCAAATTGGTGCCGTTTGGAAATCCGCCGTAAAGGGGCCCGTACACACTTGGCGACATGTTGTTGTAGGGATTTTTAGGAATATTTACGATTCCAAACACGTTGTTTATATCAAAGCAAATCGAAGTATTTTTCTGGCGAATCGACAGATTGCAGAAAAAATTTACTATGCATTGATTGTAGTCTTTCGCTCCGATGCAAGTCGCGTTAGCTTCTTTCTGCAATATGGTCTTTAACTGGACTATGGTTGTTGTTGAAGTAGAGGAAGAAGTGGCGGTAGTTGAAGTGGTCGATGTTGTGAGAAATGTAATGCCGGTGGCATTTTCCAGCATCGAGCTGTTCTGAGCCTGCCTGAGGATGGCTAACGGCAGCGCCAGCGCTAGCAAAAACGCAGTAATTGCGGCTAGCGCAATAAAACCTGCACGCTGCATCGATTTCTTTGTTCTACTTTGCCTCGAAATAATAAAAATACCTCTGTTGCTGCGTTGCCGCTGCAGTCATGGGGCCGTTA
>JBMFTS010000001.1:0-37433 GCA_049966915.1 Candidatus Micrarchaeia archaeon | reverse complement strand
GAAATAATAAAAATACCTCTGTTGCTGCGTTGCCGCTGCAGTCATGGGGCCGTTAGGCGCTGCTCGTCGTTGCTTCCTTTCCGCCAGTCTAGCAGGGCCATGCCAGCTGTAATAAGGATCATGCCCGGGACAAAAGAGAGCCATGTTGAGGGATTCAAGTAAACGGCGTAGAACATGACTGGCAAAAGTTCCAAGTCGCTGAGTATGTAGCCTGTTGCGGTCGTGCCTTCGCCGAACGGCTCCAGCAGCTTCATCATTACGGTTTCTGCAAGGAACGCCACGAAGAGAATGCCCGAGGCTACGCCGAGAAGCAGGGCAAAGGAAAGGTCAAGACGCGGTATTGCTATGCTTTTGTACAGGAAGACAAAAAGCAGGAAGTATGTTGCTGCTTCAAAAAAGGTCACGTAGAATATAGTGCCCCACACGCTTTCTATTTTCTTGGTCGAAAGATAGTAGAAATAAGTGGCAATGCCGTATGTCAGGGCTATAAGAAAGCCATACGCCAGCATGGAAGCGTTTATGCTTATCGCCACACCTCCTAAAACTGCCGATTCTGTTATGAGGCCTGTCGCGATAAGCAGCGAGCCTAATAGGTAATAGCCCATTCTTGTTTTCTGCTTGCCGGCAAGCAGCAAGAACAATACAAAGAACACTATTTCAGCAGAGCCGAACGAGCTTGCGAACTGCACGCCGTGCTTGAAAATCACCACGTAAAACAGGTAGTTGCCCAGCGCGTAGAACAATCCGGAAATAGCCGGATATGCTATGTCTGTGGCGTAGTAAAGGTGGAGCCTGTTGCGGCTTGGAAACAGCCTGAGAACAAGCAAAACAAGAAACATGAGCAATAGCACAAAAATAGGAGTGTAGGTGCCCGTGTAAGTATTGGCAAGGAAGCTCATGCTTATATACCAGGCGCTGTAGAGCAAGGCGGTCAAGACGGCTACGAAGTATGCAAGACCTTTGCTGTGCATGATTAATCATGTGCCTTATGCTTTTTATTTTTATATTTCATGGACTTGCCGAAGCTGCTTGCGGAAAAGCGTTTATGCTTTTGGTTACTTATGTGTATGGTGATGGCACGAACGCGAACACGAACACTAACACTAACACCAACCACGAAAAGAAGAGGCAGATTATCGCGGGCCCGAGCACGCCTTTGAGATTCGCAGAGCGGGATCGGATTTCGCCTTTCGAAATCCTGGCAGGACATGCAGGCATGCAAGAAATTAGCAAAGCGCTGGAAAGAGCAGCCAGGAACAATAGCACTCCGCTAAAACCTGCAAGAAGCAGCAAATAACTGCCGCTGCTGACTGCAAAAGCGGAAACTGGGAAAGCAAAGCAAAAGCCGAAAAGAAAAAGAAAAATAAAAAGAAAAATAAAACAGGTCAGAATATCCTGTCGATGTTCTGGAGCTTCAGCGACTCTACCGCTTCTTCGTGCTTCCTTGCTTCTCCGAATTTTGCTTTGACTCCCGTTACTATTGACATTACAGTTATCTGGTCGTTAAGCTGCGGTACGAGCCTTGCGCCGAATATTACGTTGGCGTCTGGTGCAAGTCCCTCAGTAACACCTTCCCCGATTCTTGTCGCTTCGCTTATGGTGAGGTTTGCTCCTCCTGACACATGCACCAGGGCTCCCTTTGCCCCTTCGTACTCTACGCTAAGCAGCGGGTGCGTTCGCGTTGACCTTATTGCCTGCTCCACCCTGTCGCTGCCCTGCCCGGTGCCGATGCTTATCACGGCTGTGCCTGTGTCTTTTACAACGGTCTTTAGATCAGCGAAGTCGAGGTTTATCAAGCTGGGCAGCATGATTGTGTCCGCTATTCCCTTTACCGCGTTGCCGGTTATGTTGTCAACGATCTCGAATGCCTTCTCCATTGGCAGGTTCGGCACGTACGACAGCAGTCTGTCGTTTTCTATTACTATCACCGCGTCGGCTTCTTTGCTAAGCTGCTGTATGCCCCATTCAGCCTTCACCTTCCTGCTGCGTTCAAGCGCGAACGGGTATGTTACCGTGCCTATTACTGTAGCTCCCAATTCTCTTGCGATTCTTGCAACTGTCGGCGCAGCGCCAGTGCCTGTGCCTCCGCCCATGCCGGCAGCAACAAAGACAAGGTTGTAGCCTTCAAGGGCCTTTTCTATGTCTTCCCTGCTTATGTCGGCGCATTTTGCTGCAACTTCCGGAAAGCCCCCGGCGCCAAGGCCGTTTGTTATTTCCTTGCCTATGAGCACCTTCTTGTTGGCTTTTATCATGTTGAGGTGCGCTATGTCGGTATTTATGGCTATTGTATCGGCGCTTTTTATGCCGTTGACATACAGCCTGTTTACAAGGTTGCTGCCCTGTCCGCCCACTCCAGCCACCGCTACTCTGGGCGTGAATGAGTCGTAATCAAACTCGTCAGGCATTTGCACCACCTATAGCGAATCTAGGCCCATCGTGGGCTCCGGCTTTTCCTTGTCCTGAAGCTTGCCCACTATGCTTTCGCCCTTCACTCCTGTCACTATCGCAACTATTTCTATCTGGCCTTCGTAGCCCGGCACGATCCTTGCGCCCCACTTGACGTTGGCCTTAGGGTCCATGCGCTCCGTTATAAGCTCTCCTGCCTTTATTGCGTCGCCAAGGGTGAGGTCTGACGCACCGGTTATGTGTATCAATGCGCCCTTAGCGTTTTCGTAATCAACGTCAAGCAGCTTGTTCTTTATCACCGATTCGGCTGCCGCGACGACCTTGTCGTTGCCCTTGCCTGTGCCCACTGCTATGAAGCCCACGTCTCCGCTGCCCATTATGGCGCGAACATCGGCGAAGTCTATGTTGATCAGGCTAGGCTGCGTTATTGTCCAGACAAGCCCGCCTATTGCTTTGGCAAGAACGTCGTCTGCTACGGCGAACGCCTCGTTCATTGGCAGGTTGGGAACAAGCTTTACGAGCCTGTTGTTGTCGAGTATTATGACGCTGTCGGCGTACTTCCTGAGCTGCTGTATGCCATCTTCGGCCTTAACTTTTCTTACACGCTCCAAGTCGAACGGATATGTGACCATTGCCACTACTATCGCTCCCTGCTCCTTGGCTATCTGCGCTATTACCGGCGTGGCACCTGTGCCTGTGCCTCCGCCCATGCCCGCGCACAAGAATACGAGCTGCGCGCCAGCAAGCACTTCCTCAAGCTGCTGCCTGTCTGTTTCAGCGGCCTTTGCGCCAACCATGGGGTCGCCCCCGGCGCCCAAGCCCCTTGTTATGCTCTTGCCTATGAGGATTTTCTTTATGCGGTCGTCTATGATTTTGAAATGTTGAACATCGGTATTTACTGCAACAAGCTCGGTGCCTTTTACACCTACCTTGAGCAGCCTGTTTATCGTGTTGTTCCCGCCGCCTCCTACACCTACTGTAACGATTTTTATCATGGGCACATTGCTATTAGGCTGTGCTCCTGCCTCTAATAGTGGATTGGAGAAGTCTGCCATTTTTCTCACCGGTCGCCAAACCTATGTGTCATACAGAAATTAAATTTAAATACCTTTTGTCTATTCTTCATATAGTTTACGTTAGCTTTTTTGACGCAAAAAACGCATGCAAAGTATATGCCAATATACCTGCATAAAAATTATTTACTTAACTTTCATTGATTTTTATGTTGCAAATCTGAAAAATGCGCTTACGATTCTGACAGTTTTGTCTTCCTCTGCTGCTTGAACATCTCTATTATCTCCTTTGTCGTAGTGGCCTCCTCTGCGCTTTTGTCCTGCCTTATGCCTCCGCCGACTATTCTTGGAAACCTTAGCGCGTAGCCTATCTCTATGTCGTTCTCGAGGTGCCTTCCTGCGGTGTGCATGGGCGACTTCGTTATCTCGTCAGCCTTTACAGTTATGACATACTTGGGCTCTACCCAGAAATCCGGCTCCACAATGGCCTTTACCCTGGCCGGTTTTTTCTGAGTCTTTATCTTGTCAAGAATTTTCTTGAAGTCTTGCATCATCTGCTCGGTGAATCCAGTGCCTATTTTTGTTATTGTTTCGAAAACGTCCTCTTTGTCATTGTATACTGCGCCCAGAAGGCCGCCGAGTCCGAATTCGGTGCGCGAGCCTTTGCCCGTGTAATAGCCGACAATAACAAGGTCTACCGTGTCGCTGAGTTCGCCCTTGTAGCTTCTTTTCATCTTTATCCAGCTGAATTTTCTTGCACCTGCTATGTATCTGGCGTTAAGGTCCTTGGCGACTATGCCTTCCAGTCCATTTGACACTACGTCCTCGAAGTACTGGTCTATTTCTTTTGCCGAAGTGGCTATGATGCGATCCGATAGCCTTATGGTGCCCTTGCCTTCTATTACTTCTTCAAGTTTCTTTCGCCTCTCCGCGTACGGCTTGTCCAAGTAGTCCTCTCCGTCGCAGTACATGAGGTCGAAAGCAAAGAGGTGCAAAGGCATCTCCTCGCTCATCTCCTTTACCTCGTGCTTGCGCTTCCTCTGGATTGTTTCCTGAAAAGGTCTGAACTGCCCGGTGGTATCGTCGTATGATATGGCTTCGCCTTCAAAAATGAGCTCGCTGCCCTTCGTTTCCTTGAGTGCCGCTTCCACTATTTCAGGAAACATATCGGTGAGGCGTTCTAGCCTTCTGGAAAATATTTCGACGCGCTTGGTTTTCTTGTTCACATGAACTTGCGCCCTCAGTCCGTCGTACTTGCTCTCTACGGCGCACTTGCCGCCCATGCGCTCCAGTATCTCTTCCGAAGTGGGCAGGCGCTCAGCGAGAGCCGGCCTTATGGGCCTGAACAGCGAGACTTTGAAGTTATCTATCGCCTGCGGGCCGCTGTTGACAAGAATGTCGCTTATCATGCCAAGGTCGCTGCATATGTTGTACGCGTTTTCAAGCTTTTCCTTGAACTCCCTGCCGCCGGTTGACACCTTTGACAGCGCTTCCAGAATGGTGGCGTCGCCTACGCCAAGGCGCAATTCGCCAAGCGCAAACCTTACTATGTACTTTGCTTCCGAGGGGCTGGCGCCAGCAAGCATGTTTGCGAGCGCCTTTATTTTCATTTCCTTGCTGCCTTCGCCGCTTGTGCCTGCAATTTTCTTCATTGTTTCAAATACATCGTTTACTTCGAACTTGTTCCTGTTCATGCGCTTGAGCTTTGTGTTCTGCACCAGTTGCTCCGCCGTTATGCCCAGATCGCCAGTTTTCCTGAAGCTTGCCGCTATCTCTTCCTTGGAACTGCCTGTTGCAATAGCAAGCGCCTCTTCGGCCAGCTTTTCTGCTATGCCTATCTCTACGCCCTCGAAGGGCGGGGCGAGCGTGCCCTGCGTCATGTAAACAAGCTGCTTTATCTCGTCTTTGCGAGCTTTGCCTAGCATCTCGGCAAGCGTATTTACCATTGCGAGCCTTGATGATGTCGCCTCGAGCTTTTCGTAGTATTTTGCAACTTCGTCAAAGAGCATGCTTACAGCCGGCTATGCATACGCATTTCCGATTTTTATTACTTTCCAACATGTGCCGGCATTGCACGCAGCGGTGTGAGAAGCGCAGCATTGGCGCTGTGTTTCACGCCTTTTTGATTTGCTGCGTTATCGGCTGTTTCGTGAGTGCTAGCACTCCTGCCACTATGCCCAGAATCATGCCTATTATGAAGCCGCCGTTGCCAGCAAAGCTGACGAGCGAGAATATTATGCCTATTATTGCCCATGTTTTTGCGCTCTGCGGTTTTTTGTGGAGCATGTATGCCACAAGCAGCAGGACAAGGCCTGCAATTGCGCCAACTATTGAAAGCGATAACAGCACCGGCCCGAGGTTTTTGATTTCGGTTATTGCGCTCAGGTTTAGGTTCATGTGCGCGGTTACGTTGGGATTTTTCAAGCTGCTTTCGAGCAGAGAGACACTGTAGTATGCCATGACCGAATCCGCTATTACAAGTATGCCGCCTATCAGGAACAGCACCATTGCCCATTTGATTCTTTCCGTTTTATCGCCTGTTGAATTATTCAGTATTTATCGGCAATGTTTATAATGTTTATTAGTTCTTATCCTGTTCTACTTTTACACGGATTTGCCTAACGCAGTGCGTGAGGCTAGCTCTTGGAAAAGAGCTTTCTGGCCTTGCCTATTGCTTCTATGGCTTTGTCTACTTCTTCCTGCTTGTTGTAAAGATAGAAGCTCATCCTTGCCACTGCGGGCTCGTCCAGCAATCGGTTTACAAGCGGCATTGCGCAATGGTGTCCTGACCTTATTGCTATGCCCTCGCTGTCGAATACCTGCGCAATGTCGTGCGCGTGTATGCCCTTTACTGCGAACGATATTACGCCAGCTTTGTGGTCCATGTCGTCTTTTCCGGGGCCGAACGTCTCGACACCGGCTTCTTCAAGCCTAGCGAGCGCATATTTTGTCAGCGATTTCTCGTGCGCTCTTATTTCCTGCATGCCCGTCTTGTTGAGGTATTCTATCGCAGCCGCAAAGCCTATCGCACCCTCTATGTTCTGTGTGCCCGCTTCGAATTTCCACGGCAGCTCGTTCCACGTGCACGAATAGAAGTCCACTGTGCGTATCATGTCGCCGCCGCCAAGCACTGGCTCCATTTTTTCAAGCATGTCTTCCTTGCCGTAGAGCACGCCTACGCCGGAAGGCCCAAGCATTTTGTGCGCTGAAAACGCGGCGAAATCGCAATCGATTTTCCTAAGATCAAGCTTCATGTGCGGCGCCGACTGCGCCATGTCCACCGCGGCAATGGCCCCTGCGTCGTGCGCCATCTTTACAAACAGCTCCGCGTCGTTTATTGTGCCGAGCACGTTCGATACGTGCGTGAAGGCAAAGATCTTGGGCTTGAGCTCAAGTTTGCTTTTCAGGTCTTCAATGTCTACGTACTTGTTGTCTTTGAGCTTTACGTAGTCCAGCACCGCGCCCTTTCTTTTTGCAAGCATCTGCCAGGGCACGAGGTTGCTATGGTGCTCCATCTCTGTTATGAGTATGTGGTCGCCTTTGGCTATGTTTTGCTCGCCCCAAGACCTCGCCAAAATGTTTATCGCTTCCGTCGTGCTCCTGTAATAGACTATGCTGCGATAAGATTTCGCGCCAACGAAATTAGCAACAAGCTCCTTAGAATGCGTGTAGGCTTCTGTTGCCTCTTCAGATATTTTGTATATGCCGCGGTGTATGTTGGCGTTGAACGTCTTGTAGTATTCGCTTACTGCGTTTATTACCTGCACAGGCTTTTGCGAGGTTGCCGCGCTGTCCAAGTACACGAGCGGCTTGCCGTTCATGCTTGTGCCTAAGATTGGAAAGTCTTCGCGTATCTTGTCTACGTCCATTGGCGCACCATTGTTTGATTTATTCAGCATCAAAACTTATAGCCGTTTTTGTCTATGTAATCGGCGAGTTCAGGTCCGCCGCTCTTTACGAGCTTGCCGTCAACGAGGACATGTACGAACTGAGGCGCCAGGTATTTGAGTATGCGGACATAGTGCGTTATCAGCAGCATGCCTGCGCCGGTTTCCTTGCCGAAAGAGTCTATCGCGTTTGCAACGTCTTTCACAGCATCGACGTCCAGCCCAGAGTCGGGCTCGTCAAGGAGCGCTATCTTTGGCTTAAGCGTAAGCATCTGCAATATCTCGCTTTTCTTTTTCTCCCCGCCAGAGAACCCGAAATTGAGCGGCCTGCCTATGACTTCTTCCTGCATGTGCAGCTTTTTGGCGTTGTCTTTGAGCTCGTTCATGAACTCCCTCACATTTATCTTGCTGTCGTAAATGGCCGATTTTGCGCTTGTCAAAAAGCTGACGAGGCCTACGCCCTCTATCTCTGCCGGATCCTGGAACTGCATGAATAAGCCGAGCCTTGCCCTTTCGTTTGCAGGCAGTTTCACTATGCTGTTGCCATCTACAAGTATGTCTCCCCCGGTTATTTTGAATTCGGGATAGCCCATTACTGCCATGGAAAGCGTGCTCTTGCCAGAGCCGTTGGGCCCCATCAGTACGTGAAATTCGCCGGATTTTATGCTGAGGCTTACCCCTCTTATTATTTCCTTGTCATCAGCACTTACATGAAGGTCTACTATGTCAAGACGCATGTTTTGCACCTTTTCATTGCCATATTTTTGCGGCGCTCAATTCCGGAACCTCAGAAACATTTCCTGCAATTATCTTGTTCCTCGCAATGCTTGCCGCTATTTCTTTTGCGGTTGCGCTGCTAATTCCAGATAGGTATTTCATCAAAAAGGCAATAGCGAGCGAATGCACGGCTTCACTGTGCTCCAGCCCCCTGGACATCATGTAGAATGCCTGCTTTTCGTCTATGGGCGTCGAAGACGCGCTATGCGAAGCAAAGGACACGTTGCGCGTGTCTATAGACATGTCCGGCAAGGGCGTGAAGCGTGAAGCCTCTCCGAGAAGCAGCCCCCGTTCTTCAACATAAGTGTATGCGCCTTCTGCTACCTTGTCGACTTTTGCGAAGTCCTTTGTTGTGCACTTGGCTTTATCAAAAAGTACCGATCCCGTTTTTGCCTCGGTGCGCGTTTCCCTGCCGATATTGCGTGTTACTGCGCTTATGTCAAAAGACTGCATGCCGCTGCCGACGATTATGCTGTTCAGGCGTATTGCGCTTCTAGCGCCGTCTGCTTCGGCAAACGTTGCAGACTTCGTTTCGGCAGCGCCGGCATAGGCAGAATTAATGCACAGCTCGGAGTCGGCGCCTGTCACGGCGCTTGATATCATGTAAACGTGTGCAGTCTCGGTTTCGTTATGCACAATGCTTATGTCTGCTTTCGCGCCGGTTCCTACGTGCACAATTTGCAAAGGCGCCATGTCCGCGCCGCTTGACGCAAACCATTCGAGCAGTTCAAGCCTAGAGCCGTTGCCTACGCTTATCTCAATATACGGCATTGCGCTCAGATCCGCAGCGACAAGCACGTTCGCAAGCAGATCAGTGCCGTCTGGCACGCTTATTGTCAGCTTGTCGGTATAGTTTTCAAGCACGAAATCAGCCATTGCAGTTTCATCAAGGCCTTGTTCGGGCAATCTGCCAGTGGCGCGCTGTCTGTGAGACACGCGCATTTGGTCAGAGCTTGCTTCGGAATGCTCGCCTAACAGAGCAGCATCGAACCTTATGCCTGTGCCCTGCTCTATTTTGTATTTTAGTTCTGTGATGTTTGAGTCCATTTTCGCGCTTTCTGGCAATGCAATGCGCACCTTCGTGTCATAATGCTTGTACAGCTCGCGCCTGCTCGCAATGAGCTCTTCGAATCCGTCAAAGATTCCTTGCGTCATGCCGATTCCTTTTAGCCTACAGACCCTGTCATGTCTATTTTTATAAGTCGCTTAAGTTCTAGAGCGTACTCAATTGGCAGCTCTCCTGCCACGTCTTTTATGAAGCCCATTATGGTTGCTGTTATGGCGTCGCTTTCGCTAAGCCCGCGGCTCATCATGTAGAAAAGCGTCTTTTCGTTTATCTTGCCGACCTTCGCCTCGTGCGTGACCGCGGCGTCGTTGCGCCTGTTTTCTAGATACGGGTATGTGTTGGTTCTTGTTTCGTCGTCAAGCAGCAGCGTGTCGCACGACGTGCTAGTTCTGGCCTTTGCCGCGTTGTCTGCTATGTGCACCAAGCCCCTGAATATAGTAGTGCCCGTGCCTTTAGAGACGCTCTTCGAGACCAACCTAGAGGTGGTGTCAGGCGCCAAGTGGTATATCTTGCCCCCTGAATCTAGAATCTGGCCGTCTCCTGCTATTGCCACAGAGACCACCTCGCCGCTTGCCCCTTTGCCTTTCAGGAAAATGCTAGGGTATTTCATGTTTATCTTGCTGCCTATGTTTACATCGAGCCACTCCACTCTTGCACCTTCATCGGCGTGCGCTCTTTGCGTTACCAGATTGTATATGTTCTTGGCCCAGTTTTGCACAGTTATGTATTTTACATGGGCATTCTTGTGCGCAACTATTTCTACCACTGCTGCATGTAGCGAATCCTTGGAATATATCGGAGCTGTGCAGCCTTCTTCGTAAGTTACGCTTGCGCCCTCGTCTGCCACTATCAGCGTGCGTTCAAATTGGCCCATGCTCTCTGCATTTATCCTGAAGTACGCATTGAGCGGTATTTGCACATTGACACCTTTTGGCACGTATATGAAGGAGCCGCCGCTCCACACCGCGGTGTTTAGCGCCGCAAACTTGTTGTCGCTGGGCGGTATAACGGTGCCAAAATACTTCTTTACAAGTTCCGGATATTGCTTCACGGCTGTATCTGTATCAACAAAAATCACTCCCTGGCTTGTCAGCTGCTCTTTTGCGTGCTCGTATACTACGCTTGAATCGAATTGCGCTTCAACTCCTGCAAAGAATTTTTGTTCTGCTTCCGGTATGCCCAGCTTTTCGAACGTCTGCTTTATCTCGATAGGCACGTCCTCCCAGTTGCCGCTCTTCGTGGCGTTTGGGGCTTTGTAATAGTATATGTCGTCAAAATTTATCCTGCTAAGATCAGGCCCCCACTTGGGCATTGGCTTTTCCTTGAAAAGCTTGTAGCCGGCCAGCCTTTTTGCAAGCACCCATTCGGGCTCTCCCTTTGCCATTGATATCTTTTTTACTGTTTCCTCGCTGATGCCTTTGTCAAACTGCAAATACTGCGTCTTAGTGACGAAGCCGTATTTGCTGGCGTAGTCGTCTTCTATTAATTTCGAAGCGTCGGAAGCAATGTCGTTTTGCATCGTGCTCACGCGATTTAGTGCCGCATTGCCCGAGCTTGTGCGCGTGCGCTTGCCAGTGCGCACGAAAATCCGCCAAAACTCTGGCACAGTTCGCAAAAGGCGCCAGCTGCGTTATCGCCGCGCGAGAGGCTTTCTGCATATGCATGAAGCGCCTCCCTGTTAGCTTCTATGCGTTCACGCAGTTGCCTTGCCTTGTTGGCTATTGTTTTAGATTTGCCGCTGAGGTATTTGCTTACTGCTGCTTGTGTTATGCCAAGCCTTTCTGCTATGTCGCGCTCTTTCATCTTGTACTTTCTCCTGAGTTCGTTCGAGACCTCGAGCCTTATCACAGGCAACAGATTGTCAGACACGCTTTCAAATTTGCTAGGCAACGCAACACCTTTTATAACTCTGTTATAATTAGGCATGCTTGTATTTAAATACATATCGCAGCGCACGCCGCTGGCTTGAAAACATGAACAAAAACAGGAATAGAAAAAGAAAAGAAAAAGAAAACTAAAACTAAGCCGGAACATTTGCTGTGTGTTTGCTACTGGTTATTTGTATCCAAGTCCGCTGCCTATGAAGGCCAGTATGAAGCCCACTACTGCCACAGCAAGATAGCTCGTGCTGGTCCATACAAGTACTGTTAGCGCGAACCCCGCTGCCACAGTTGCGCACATCGCGCCCCTTGCCAGGCTCTTGCTGTTCCAATTCAGCAAGTTGCCGAAGCTTATGAAGAACAATGCTATGCTGCCGATAGCCGCCGCACCTAAGAAGAACGGCAACCAGAGCGATGCACTGCCTCCAAAGACTCCGCTTGACAGAGCCAGCAAGCCGCTAGCGAATGCCACGTACAGATATGCCAAACTGCCAAGGAACTCGAGAACGAATGCTCCCCAGTTCTGCGTTTGTTTTGCCATCTTATCACTGAATTATACTTGAACCGAAACGTTTAAAAAAACATCGTTGGGGTTCGAAAATAGACTACGTTACGCGCCGGTGAGGCAATGGGCCTGTTGCCGTGCGCACACGGCTGCCGCCGCTTTCCGCAGTTTTTCATGCAAGCCTAATAAGCTTTGTTTGGCAATATTTTTCATGCAAGAGCCATAAAAATAGTAGAAGCGCATATGCGCTACAAATAGGGCTTTTGAAGAAGGCAAAAAAGATAAAAATTAAAGAGGGCATAGATGGCTTTATTTATGCGCTAAAAGAAAGGTTTGTTGCATGAAAATAGCGTTTGCTTATGAATCTGCGTATCCGTGGTTCAACGGAGGCATAGAGAAAAGGAGGTACAACATACTCAAGGTGCTGGCGAAGCAGAAGGGCTACGAGCTTCACATGTTCACGCTTTACAGGCCTGGCATGCCCGGTTACGAGTTCGAGCACGAAGGCGTGAAGTACCATTGTGTCGGCCGCGCAAAAGAAATAACAAGCATGTATGCGGGAAGCAGGCGCGCAATATCCATGTCTGTAAAGTTCTCGGCGCTTTTGTTCTTGAAAATGCTCAAATACCATTTCGACGCCGTTGATACCGACGCTTTTCCGTTTCTTCACATACCCCTCATCAGCGTCTACTCGCGGCTTACCGGCGCGCGCTGCATCGTCACGTGGCACGAAGTGTGGAGCAAGGATTTTTGGAAGAGCTATATGCCTTCGGGAGGCGCAATAGGCTATGCTGTCGAGCGTTGGGTTTCGCGTCTTGCTGATTTCAACATAGCCAACAGTTCCACGACAAAGCGCTTGTTGGAGCGGCTTTTCAAAGTCAAGCCGAGCGACATACTGGTGTTTCCTGCAGCAGTGGACAAGTCCGAGATTGATGAGTTCCTGCATACAAACGCAGGCAAATGCAAAAAGTCGGACAAATTCGTTGTCGTGAACAGGCTTGTGGCGCACAAGCGCGTAGAGCTAGCCATAAAATCAATTGCAAAAGTCGACGCAAAGCTTGTTGTTGTGGGAGAAGGGCCAGAGCTCGCCAAGTTAAAGTCGCTCGCGGCTTCGCTTGGCGTGTCAGACAGGGTTGTTTTCAAGCACGGGCTCAGCAACAACGCGCTCTATCGCGAGCTTTGCACTTCCAAGGGCCTTATAATGCCTTCGCAGCGCGAAGGTCTTTCGCTCGTCACCGTAGAGGCGCTCGCGCTGGGCATACCTGTAATAATAGCGAATACGAGCGTGCTGCCAACCGAGTTGAAGAAGCTGTGCCTCAAGGCCGAGGAGAGCAAACTTCCGGAGCTTTTGAATAGCGTATTGCGCAACTATCCGTCTTACGCAAAAAAATACGAAGCCATAAGGCCAAAAGTAATTTCGCAATTTTCTAACGATCGCGCAGCGGCCGCGTACGACAAAGTCTTGAAGTGACAAATGCCGCGCGCGGCCATGCCCCGCATACCGCTTGCCCTTTTATTCTTTCAGTGCTTCCAGCATTTCCACAGTCAGTATAGTGGCTGCGGCCTTGCATGCGGCGGCGCCTTCTTTTGTGCCCTTATTCTCAGCCATGAGCTTCTCCAGCTGCGACACCACCCCGTCTCTAAGTTCCGGATTCCCTATTGCCATGCTCACCATTTTTCTTATGTCAGAAGTCTTGACTTCCCTAATCCCGTAGCGCTTTGACCTGCTGTTAGCAGGCACGCTGCTCGCTAGGATTTCCAATTCCCCACCTATTGATATTTTGTATTTCCCCATATTTAAGCATTTCTGAATTTTTTGCAAAGCAATGCAGTGCTGTCTCGTATTGTTTACTCTGCCACGAGGCCTTCGCGCCTGAAACTTTTTACGCCAAAGGCAAGTATCGCCAAGGTGAGCGCAGCTAGAAACAGGAGAAGATACGCGAAGAATAGCGCCGAGAACGAGAATACGTTAAAGACGGCTATGAACGGCATGAGAAATATCGGAAGCGCGAGAAGCGCGCTTATCTGCTGTGCCTCCTTTATGCCTTTTACCTTGGAAGACACGACTACAACGAGCCCTATCGTCGACAATATCAAGAATGGCGAATTCGCCAGCATCATGTACCACTCACCGTTAGGCAGAACCAGGGCGCCATATTCGCCGAGCGTGAAATAGTCTATTACGCCAGCGTATATGCCGAATACTGCGAGCGTTACCGCAAGCGCAGGCAGTGCCGAAGCAAGTATTTTGCCTAGAAAGAGCTCCGAATTCGATATGGGCGAAGCGAGCAACGATTCCGAGGTCTTTCGCTCTTTTTCGCCTGCAAAGCTGTCGGCAGCAAGCACAGAAGCAGTAATTATTGGCATGCTCAAGAATATTGGGCCCAGCACGTTGAGCGCGAAATACCTGACGAATGCGAGCTTGTCGAGCGGCGGCGCTTGGCCGAGCGCGACAGGTCCAAGTATGCGTTCAGCCAATTGCAAGCCCGCGTATTGCGACACGTACACGGTGAACAGCGGCAGGACAAAAGCAAAGAAAAGAGGTATGCCAAGCATAGGCGCGTATATCTCCGCGCTGCTGAAAGCTTCGCGCATATCCTTCAATGTCAGAGCAAATACGGCATCGGTGTTCATTGTCGCGCCCCATCTCTGCCTTCGGATTTGCCAAGCTCGTAATTCAGGTAACTTATGGTAAGCACGCTCAAATCCATGCTGGCTATTGTTCTTGTAAGCTCAGGCAGCTCAGCGAGGTTCGACACGCTAAAGAGCAGGCGCCTGCCGGTGGCCTTCGCCCCCATGGTTTTCAGCATTGCGAGCTTATCCGCGCCAGGCTTCCTTGCTAGAACAACTTCTATCTCTATGCCTTTTATCATTTTCATAATTTCTTCCAGGCTGCCTTTTGCCACGAGCATGCCGCGGTTCAACAGTCCGACGCTGCCGCTTATCCTGCCGAGCTCGTCAAGCCTTTGCGTAGCGTAAACGACTGTCGTGCTCTTCATGCCAATTAATTTTTCGCGCAGCACTTCTGCGCTGCCCGGGTCTAGAAATGCAGTCGGCTCGTCCAGCACAAGCACCTTAGGCTCCGTCATAAGTGCCCTGCATACTGCTATCTTTTGCCTGGTGCCGCGGCTTAGCTCGCCTATCTTTCTGTGCGCGAACTCGCTGGCGCCGAATTCAGCCAACAGCGCGCCAGCCCTTTCCTTCGCTTCGTCTGTGCTGATTCCGTAAAGCTTGGAGAAGAAAACGAGGTTTGCCATCGCAGTCATTGTGTCATATAGTGCATAATTTTCTCCGACAAACCCTATCTTGCTTCTTGTTGCGGCGTCGCTTGCCGGATTTTTGCCAAACACCCTGACACTTCCCGATGTGGGCGCATAGAGCCCGACTATTGTCTTTTCTAGCGTGCTCTTTCCCGCGCCGTTCGGACCTATGAGCACGAGGGTTTCGCCCTTGCCCACGTTCATCGAGATGCTGTTCAGTGCAGTTACGTCGCCGAACGACTTGACAAGGTTGTGTACGCTTATGATATTCAGCTAATCACCAGTGTCGAGTATTGCCTTGAATGTGCGCGCGTTCCCGAGCATGTCGTGGTTGTTGTTGAAGAACGCAAAGATGCGTTTCGGCCTCAGCGCCTTTGCCTTGATTGCCATATCTTCGAGTTCGTGCTTGCTGTACTTGTAAGAGTACCACGACCGCCTGCCGTGAAAGCGCAAGTAAACAGTGCCGTTCTTTGCCCACACTGTGCTATTTATTTCAGGGGAGTCTGGCGTTACCACTGTGCCTTCAAAGTCGAGCTTTGAAAAGTCGAACGAATACCAGCTTTCATGCCTGAATTCCAGCGCCATTTTTGTCGAGCCCATTTTCTTTGCAAATTCCTCGACGCGCTGCCGCATGTTCGTGGTAAAGTGCGGCGGCATCTGAAACAGGTAAAACATTATGCGCCTGTCGAGCGGCTCGAAAAGCTTCAAAAACTTCGCATAAACAGATTCTGCTTCGGCATTGAGCATGTGCACGTGCGTTACGAGCCTGTTTACCTTTACCACCCATGCCAGCTCATTGCCTTTTTCACTCCAGCTCTTGACCTGGTTTGGAAAAGGAAACCTGTAGAAGCTTGCGTTTAGCTCGATTGCGTTCAGGCCGCTGTTTGCCAAGTACCAATCGAGCGTGCCTTCCCTGTTCCAGGCGTAGAGCCAGCCGGATGTGCCCACGAAATTCTGCATGGTCTTGTGCGCTTTTTGTGCAAGTTCCGCTATTCTGCTAGTCCCACAGCTTGCTGAGGTCCTTATTGGAAAACAGTATTTCATCCAGCTCCTTGTCGAGTGGCGCGTCGTGGCGCCTTAGCCATTCGAGCAGAAGCGTGGCGTGCTCCTTTTCGTCGTCGCGGTTGTGCGCGAGTATGCTTGCAAGGCTTTTGTCCTTCGTGGCGCTTATGCGCTCGTCGTACCACATCATTGCCTGCAGCTCCTCTATGAGCGACTGCCTCGCCCTGCTCAAATTCTTAGTTTTTTCGTCTATTTCCTCTTCGTACATGTTACCACGCCAGCATATCACATTATCGCAATATATGCCTTGCTGTGGTGTGGCTGCTTTGTCGTTCGCCTTTTGCTACGCTCTATGGCACTATCCTTTCCGGCGTTCTAGGGAATGCAGGCACTTCCATTATGTTCTGCATGTTCAGAATTTGCATCACGGCGCGTTCGAGGCCTATCGAAAAGCCGCCATGCGGCGGGGCGCCGTATTTGAAGAACTTTGCGAACCACATTACGTTGTCAAGGTTCATGCCCTTCTCCTTTGCCTGTTCTATTATCTTCTCATACCTGTGCTCTCTCTGGCCTCCTGAGCTTAGTTCTGTGCCCTTGTAAATCAGGTCTACGCTCCTTGCGTATTCCGGATCGTCGTCAACGCGCATGACATAGAACGGCTTTATCTTGTATGGAAACCTGTTTATGAAAAAGAACTCGCTGCCGTATTTTTCCTTTACGTACTTTGCCAGCAGTAGCTCTGACTCGTGTTCTATGTCTTTGCCCTTTGGCGGTTCCCTGCCAAGATCCTTCAACAAGTCGTATATGTCCGGAAACTTCAATTCAGGGAACGGCAGCTTCGGCACAGTGACTTCTATGCCTGCGCTTTCGAGCTCGTCCTTGTGCCTCTCTACTACATTTTTAATACCTGCCTGCATGAGCTCCTGCTCTAGCTTCATTACGTCGTGCTCGTCTTCTATGAAAGATATTTCTGCCGCGCAGGTCCTGTGCTCTGACAAGTGCCTGGGCGTGTGGCTCAGTTCTGCGCGCCAGCTTGGGCCCAGCTCGTATATTCTGTCAAGGCCAGCCACCATGAGCAGCTGCCTGTGGAGCTGCGGGTCCTGCCTTAAATACGTGGTCTTGTCATAATACACTATTGGGAACACTTCCGATCCGCCTTCTGCTGCTACGCCTATTATGCTCGGCGTGAACACCATGGTAAAATCGTTCTTGTTCAGATAGTTCGCCATGCCTTCTACCAGGCTGCTCTGAACCTTGAGCGCCAGCATGAGCTTCGGGTCGCGCAGCGCGATGGAGCGCCAGTCCAGCCTTGTCTCCAGTTCCGATTCGACCGCGCCGCTCATGTCTATGGGCAAAGGCTTTTCGGCCTTTCCTACAATCTTTAGCGATTTGGGCACTATTTCTTTCAGGCTTTTTGCAAGTATCTTTTCAGGCACAACGCCAGACACTACTAGAAAATCATGGAGATTGAGCGAGTCGAACGCCGCGAACAGGTCCTGCGGCACCTTGTCCCTTGCAAATGTTATTTGCACAGTGCCCGTTTTGTCTGAAAGCCAAACGAATTTTGCATTTTTGAGCTCCTTGAGCCTTGATACCCAGCCGCCTATGGTTACCTCCTTGCCAGGCTCGCCAGGTATGTCCCTTATGTACGTGCTTCTAAGCAACCAACCACCTTGCTAAAATTATCTGCGATTCATATTTATATGCTGTGCATAAGCAGCAAGCGCCCAAGGTCAGACTCGAACTGACGACCTACCGGTTAACAGCCGGTCGCTCTACCTACTGAGCTACTCGGGCATCAAGCATTGCCGTTATCTCTTTGGGGTCTGCAGCGTTGCCTGTCTTCCTAAGCACCTGGCCTATTAGATACTGCAAGGCTTCGCGTTTGCCGTTTTTGTAATCGGCAACGGCCTTTGCGTTTTCGCTTATTACTTCTTCTACGACTTTTCCCAAATCAGTGGCGTTCGCAACGCGGGCGTTGGCCAAATCCTCAGGGATTGCGCCAGTCGCAACGAATTCCTTTATGAGCTCTTTCGCAAACCTTTCAGTTATTATCTTTTTGTCTATGAGATTTAAAAACTCTACGTATTTTTCAGGTGTAACCTTTGACGCACTTATGCTTACCTTGTTGTAATTAAGGCACTTGAGCAGATCGCCAGTAGACCATTTCGCGAGAAGATTCCTGTTCTGAAACATGTCGGCGCACTTTTCAAAGAAGTCGCCAAATTCTCTGCCTT
Source organism: Candidatus Micrarchaeia archaeon (assembly GCA_049966915.1). Classification (GTDB taxonomy): domain Archaea; phylum Micrarchaeota; class Micrarchaeia; order Micrarchaeales; family CABMGC01; genus JAGDXZ01. The sequence continues at coordinate 19,400 of JBMFTS010000001.1, read as the reverse complement.
CGTAGACGACGACCTTTGCAAGTTTGGCGTCTATGCCGTATTTGTCCACAAGTTTTTCTATGCGCTTCGAAGGCAGTTCTGCAAGCGCAGGCTCAAGCGCGGCAATGTAGTCCTCGCCTATCTCATAAGTGTTCAGGTCGGGCTCGAATATGTAGCCGTAATCCTCCTCGGTTTCCTTGCTCCTGAGCGAAGAAGTAGTCTTTCTTGTTTCGTCGAAGTGCCTTGTTTCCTGCTCTATGGCAATGCCTTGCGCGCGCAGCTGCCTCTGCCGCGCTATCTCGAACAGCAGCGCCTTTTCCACGTTTGCGAATCCTGTTATGTTCTTTATCTCAGTGCGCTTGCCGCCCTTTAGCGAAATGTTGGCGTCGACTCTTATGGCGCTTTCGGCGCTGGGGTCGCACACGCCAAGATAACCCAGCATCATGGCAAGCGTTGCCACTGCGTCGCGCGCCTCGCCAGGCGTGCTCAGTTCGGGCTTTGTCACTATTTCTATGAGAGGCATGCCAGACCTGTTGTAATCTACTAAGGCATATTCAGCACTCGTTATGTCGCCGCCCACGTGCACAAGCCTTGCAGGGTCTTCCTCGATGTGCACCCTGCTTATGCCTATGCTCTTGCCGCTCTTGCTGAGCTGCAGCGTGCCCTCAGTGCCCACCGGCGACTCGTATTGCGTTATTTGAAAATTCTTGGGCAAGTCAGGGTAAAAGTAGACTTTTCTTGAAAAAGAGATTGTGCTGTTTATCTTGCAGTTTAGCGCTAGCGCGGCAGTTGTCGCAAGCTCCACAGCCTTGTTGTTGAGCACGGGCTTAGTTCCTGGAAAGCCCATGCATATGGGGCAGACGTTGCTGTTCGGTTCTTCAGGTTCGACGTTGGGGCAGGAGCAGAACAGCTTTGACTGTGTAAGCAGCCTGACGTGCACTTCCAGTCCTATCATCACGTCGCTGTAGTCATTCATTGCATCGCCTCGATAGCGCTGCCCAGCGCAATAAGCTTGCTTTCTTGCATGTGGTCTGCGATAAGCTGAACGCCCACTGGCAGATTGTCCAGCTTGCCGAACGGCACTGAAATCGTTGGCACGCCGGCAAGGTTTGGCGCAACAGTAAGCACGTCCATGCCGTAAATCTGCGCTGGCTCCAGCTTTTCTATGTCGCTGAATCTTGGCGGAAGTATTGGCATGGAAGGCGTTATTAGAACGTCGTATCTTTCGAATGCGCGCTTGAACTCGTCTATTATGCGCCTTCTTACTTTCATCGCTTTCAAGTAGTATTTGTTTCTGTAGCCAGACATGCGCATGAATGTCCCAAGCATTATCCTGCGCTTGGCTTCCTCGCCGAAGCCCTCTGTGCGCACCTTTGTGAAGTATTCTTGCACGTTGCCGCTCAGCTCCGGCTGCAGGCCGTAGCGCAGCCCACCAAACTTGGCAAGATTTGTCGACGCCTCAGACATCGAAATTACGTAGTATGTCGGTATTGCAAGATCCGTGCTCGGCAGCGAAAATTCCTCGCACACTACGCCTTCCGCTTCCAGCTTTTCCACTGCCTTTTGCACTTGCTTCTGTATTCTCTCGTCGACGTTTTCGGAAAAGTATTCTTTGGGTATGCCTGCGTGCATGCCCTTGCACTCCTTGCCTACGAATTGCGTATAATCCATCTTTTCAAAATCTAGCGAGGTGGAATCCATTGGGTCGCTGCCTGCGATCACGCTTAGCGCAAGCGCCGCATCGTAAACCGTTTTTGTTATGGGCCCTATTTTGTCAAGCGAGTTGGCGTAGTCTATGAGCCCCCACCTCGAAACGCGGCCGTAGGTCGGGGTAAGGCCAACAGTGCCCGTAAATGCCGCAGGGCAGGTTATGCTGCCTCCTGTAGACTCCGCTATGGAAATTATCGGAAACTTTGCAGCAGATACTACGCATGCGGCGCCGCCGCTGCTGCCACCGCACGACCTTTGCGGATCAGCAGGATTCTTAGGAGTGCCAAAAGCGCAGTTGGTAGAAAAAGTGCCGAAGCCGAACTCGTCCATCGCGGTTTTGCCGAGTATTCCTGCCCCTTCGCGTTTTGCCGCAGCCACCGCTGTGGCGTCAAACGGTGGCACGTATTCTGCAAGCATCTTCGAGCCTGCTGTTGTCCTGATGCCGTTTGTACAAATATTGTCCTTTACTGCTATCGGAACGCCGGCGAGCATGCCAGACCTGCCAAGCTCCATGCTGCTCTGGAGAGTTATGAAAGGCGAGAACTGCTCCTGTATTTTTTTGCTTTCTTCCAGTACTTTTGCCGAAAAATCTTCTAGGTCTTTTGTGCCGCTTTTAACCTGCTCGATGTGTTCCTTGACAAGTTCAATAAATATCACCTAAATTATTTTTGGACTTTTTATGTACTTGCCTTCATTGTGCTTGCTGTTGCCCAGCGGGTTCCACTCCCACCTCCTCGGTTTGTCTTCGCGAAGCTTTGCCTTCGCATCTATCGGATGAAACGCCGGTTCTGCACTTTCCACTTCTGCAGAATCAAGCTTGCCGAAAATTGCAAGTATATCGTTGATCTGCTTTACAAATTTTTGGTTATCTTCCTTGTCGAGTTCGAGTCTGGCAAGCCTTGCTACGTGCTCTACGGTGCCGGAGTCAAAAGAATCTTCCATGTGCTATACTTTGATGAGCAAATAATTTAATAATTACACTAAAAGAATCCCATCAACTTTGCTGCACCGTTCTGTTGCGTTATGCTTTTATTGCTTTCCTGCCCTTACCTTACAGGATGGCCAGTCTCGCATACAAGGCGGAAGAGGAGCACAATGCAAATAGCAGAGCAAGGCGCTTGCTTTACGCTGAAGAAGCAGCACTAGCTGCCAAATACCTTGTGAGCCGGGTTAGCAATACGGGCTATGTGTCAGCATCGAGCGAGTACTTCTGGTACAAGCCTCACTGGTTCCGCGATAGCAGTTTCATAGCGATATCCTTGCTGGATTTTGCTTCATATTTCAAAAACGCGTATCCGGAGCTGGCCGGCGAGGCACGAAATGCAGCACACAGGATAAACGAATTCAACCTCAAGGCCGTTGAGCATTACGCGGGCTCGCTTAAAAGGGCCGTGTCGCTGGCTTATGAGGATCCAGAATTTTACAAAATGTCAAGCCACATGCCAGCGCGCGTGAACGAATCGTTTGAGCTTTTCAACGAATCCGGCGAGAACGGCAGGTTCATAAACGACGTTGTCGGCAACAACCGATGGCTTATCCAATACGACACGCTGCCGCTTGTGCTGCTTGCGGTTTACGAGGAAAAGGAAAAATTCGGGCTAAGCGAAACAGAAACGCGCATAATACGCGATAACGGCAGGCTTCTTGTGAACTACCTAGGCAAGATTTACCAAACGCCTGCTTCTGAAGCATGGGAAACCCCAGAAACTGAGTACATATATTCTTATAACATAGCAGCGATTTTCAAGGCGAAGCAATTGCTCGAGGGCTTTGCCGAATCAGGCATGATCGACATGCGGCGTGACGAGATAGAATCGGCATTCAACTTTCTTTACACGCGCGGAGGCATAATAGGCGCGTTGAAGGACGTGGAGAACAACAGGATTTTGTACAGCAGGAGGCTTCCTTTCAACGGTCCCGATACCGCTTTCGGAGTGGACGCCGAAGAGCTTTTCGTATTTACCAGGTTCAGCATAGGTAGCACAGAACTCGGCGAAGGCGTTGAAGAGGCTACAATGAAAAAGATAGAGGATGACCTATTCGGCGGCAATCTGCTGCCCATACGCAACACTCACGACGAATACTTTTGCGGCGGGCGTTGGCTTCTCCTTGGGTTGGAATATGCGATATACAAGGCAAGGCGTGGTCAACTTGAAGAAGCAGAAAAGCGCATAAGCTACATAAGCAGCAAATATGCCGATTCGATGCCAGAGCAGGAGATTGTGAATCCGGCGCACCCTGAGAGCGCGTCTGGCAAAAACGATTTGCAAAGGAATAATGGCATGCCTATACAAAAACTTAATTGGTCATACGCCGCATTCATAAGTGCTGTAATCGAACTCAACGAGTCTACAGGTCGCGAAGCATTCAGCTTGCGCGAGTAGATTGTTTCAAAAGCAGAAAGCCAGCTCAAATATGCTCCATTTCTTGTCGCCTCGCTATTTCTGTGCTATGCTTTATTAAGTTTCGTAGCGATACACTAAAAGATGGTGCTGTCTTGGAATTTTTTTACGCTTCGATAAAGCCCTACATGGAGCGCACAATAAAGAAGCTTGCCCAAATGAAGGTGAGCGATTTTGTTACAAAGGATCTCTATGCTCCTTCTGTTCACCTGCTGAAAAATCCTGGAAAACTTCTCAGGCCCGCGTTCGTTTTCGTGGGTTCTGAAATTGTGGGCTCGCGCGGCAGCGACTACTCCGACCTTGCGGCCGCGGTAGAGCTGATACATGTTTCATCACTAATACAAGACGACATTATTGACAAGAGCAGCGCAAGGCGCGGCACAACCGCGGTGCACGTAAAATACGGCGTCAATGCGGCCATGCTTGCAATAGACGCGCTTGTTTCGAAAGCGATATCGCTTGCCGCTCCGTACGGAAACGAGGTAATACGCAGCCTGTCAAACGCGGCTCTGGAAATGTGCGCCGGCGAGCTTATGGACTCTGAGCAGAATTCAAAGTGCAGCAAGCTGCAGCAATACTTGAGAATGGCCCGGCTGAAGAGCGCATCGCTTATCGGCGTGTCTTTGAGCATAGTTGCCACGCACAAAAAGAGCGCCATTGAAAAAACCCTGTACAATATTGGCGTGTATGCTGGTCTGGCTTTTCAGATACGTGACGATGTCATCGACTTTCTTGAAGGCGGCGCGAGCGATTCTGGCTCCAATATAATTGACGTATTGGGTACGAAAGGCGGCATAAAGCACGCTGTGTCTCGTGCGGTGTCGCTCAACAACTCGTATCTTGACAGATCTGCACGACTTTTGAAAACTTTGCCGAAATGCCAAGGAACAGCAATGCTGGCCAACTACATGAGCCTGATTCGGCTGAATCCTAACTCCGTTTAGCCTGTTTTTTGCTTGGCTGCTTGGCCGCTTCACTGCTTCATATGGCTGCAGCGAAAACGCCGAGCGCCAGCAGCAGAACAAACGCGATAAAATATGCTACATTAAAGCCCATGCTTTTTTCGAACTGCTTTGGCGTATTATACCTGTTTATGCCCCTTTGTGCAGCGAGCATGAAAGGCGTAGCAAAAAGCACGTCAATGCAATATGGCGGCACCAGGCGCAACGCAACGCCCGCCAAAACGATGATAATGCCTAACAGCTGCATGGAAAAGTAAAGCCGGGAAATTGCGCGCGTGTCGTAAAGCATCACAGCTACGCTTTTCCTGCCATGCTTTTTGTCGATATCGCGGTCCGGTATCTCGTTGACGAGCAGCACCATGCTTACCAGTATGCCCACTGGCACCGACACGAAAGAGGCGTTGAGCAGGTGCGACGTTGCTCCGGTAATTGCAATGAAACTGCCCAGAGGCACAAGCGTGTAGACCAGCACTAGCATAAATTCAGCAACATAAGGCATTTTCAGCAAAAAGTGCGTATAACCAAGAACTACCGCTGCACCAAAAGCCGCTATTGGAATTAGCACTGGCGTTTTTACAAAGAAGTAGGCTCCTGCGGCAAGCGCGAGCGCGAAGACCGCAAGCGCAAGCCACAACGTTTGCTTAGGCCTTATCTTGCCTTCCGCCAAATACGTAGATTTGACCGTGCCTCCGCTGAACTTTGTCCTTACCACTTCCGCATCTATGCCATTCTGGTAATCGCCATATGCGTTGAGCGTATCGACAGCCATGTTTGCAAGCATGAGTGCCACAAGGAGCAAAAGAGCATTGGCAATGTTTACCCTAACGTAGAGCGAGGCGAAGGCTATGCCGACGAGCCCGCAGAGCGGCGTGATTGAGGCAAGCGGGTCAAGGAGCTCTAGCAAATAATGCTTTAGCATTGCGACAGCCTTTGCGGATTCCGGCATTTTCTTTTTCCTTGTATTGCCGGTTTACGCTACTTTTGATAAAGTTTTGCGCTTGTATTTTTTAACTTTTGCTTACCATGCTTAGCGTGGTCGCATGCCAGGTAAGCTAAGCATAATAATGTTCAGTGGCACAGCCGACAAGTTTATTCCTTTGGGCGTACTTGCCCAGGCCGGATCCGCGATGGGAATGGAGGTAAACGTATTTGTCACGGGCTTTGCGCTGCTCAGTTTTTTGAAGCAGCCGAATGAGCCGCCTTTCCCTAAGGAGTTCGAGGCCATGGCTCCGTCGCTGGCGGAAGGCATGAAGAAAAACAACGTAGCACCATGGAGCGACATGCTAAAGCAGGCAAAGGCACTTGGCGCGCGCGTATACGCATGCTCGATGATGTGCGGCGTGATGGGGCTCAAAAAAGAAGATTTCAACGAACTTGTTGACGATATAGTTGGCGCTGCCACGTTTTTGCAAAATGCAGAGGGTGGCCAAACGCTGTTCATATGACAAAATTTTTAAACGGGTGCAATCATGACAAAAAAGGTTGTGGATTCTAGGGGTTCTGCATGTCCTGGCCCAATAACAGACCTTGCGCTGGCATATAGGAATGCAAGCACAGGCGACGAGATAGAACTGTGGGCTACGGATCCCGGAGTAAAAGCCGATACAAGAGCATGGGCCGAGAGGACGGGAAACGTAATAGAATCGGTTACGGAGCAGCCTGACAAAATAGTCGTGCTGATAAAGATTGTGAAGAAATAAAAGCAGCATGCGATGATTTAGTGACCAAGCGATTGCTCATTATAGGATCCGGAGACGGAGGCGTAATGCTCGCCAATAGGCTTGCAAAAAAGGGCTTTGACATAACCGTGGTCGACAAAAGCAGCACGCACTACTTTCAGCCGTGGCTTCTCCACATCGCTTTCAAGGGCGCAAGCGAGAAGTCGATAGCGCAGACCAAACTGCTGCCTAAAGGCGTTAAGTTCGTGCTCGATACAGTAAAAGAAGTAGACCTGGCCGAGAGGAGCGCAACCTTGGGCAACGCCAAGCTAGAATACGATTACGTGGTTGTTGATACCGGCAGCACGGCCGACTATAGCAAAATACCGGGTTTGTACCAGCTTTACCAGGAATTCGGCGATTTTCACAGCAATACAGAAGCCGCAAAGAGGCTGTGGAGCAAAGCCAGCGGCTTCGCCGGTGGCAAAGCCGTAATAGGATCCGCGTATCCCATATTCAAATGCCCGCCTTCCCCTCTGGAAGCGGCATTTCTTTTCGAGGAACTGGCGAGAAAAAGAGGCGTAAGAAAAAATACCGAAATAACCTTCGTGACGCCGTTTCCCAGGGCGTATCCTGCAGAGCCCATGAACGAAATAATCGAGCCGATAATGAAAGAAAAAGGCATAAGCATAAGCACATTCTTTGACGTGGAATCCGTCGACACCGCCAAGCATGTCATAACTTCGATGGAAGGCGACGTGCTAAATTATGATTTCGCCGCGCTCGTTCCCCCACATATAGGTGCAGGAGTGGTAAAAGACTTTTGCGACGAAAACGGCTTCGTGAAAACCGACAAGGAAACACTCCAGATAGACAATTTTGACGACGCTTATTGCATAGGCGACGCTACAAACATTTCCACTTCAAAATCGGGCGTGACAGCGCATCTTGAATCCAAGGTCGTGGCGGCACGGTTGCTGGGCCAGGACTCAAAGTTTGACGGTAGGACAAACTGCCCGATGGAAATAGGCGGCCACAAGTGCACATTCGTAATAGGATCATACACGCAACCGGTCGCAAGGCTAAAGCCCAGCACCACGAACTACCTGATGAAACTGGGCATGAAATACACCGCGTGGCAAACTCTGCAGACGAAGATGGACTGGTTGATGGACTGGTATTTCGCAAGGACCGATCCGGCAAAGCTTAACGCAAAGTCAAGCAGCAGCAGCCAGCACCAGCAATCATCAAATTCATGAGTTGGGCCGCGCATCTGCTAAGGCATCAGGTATAGTGTATTGCTGCTATAGAAGCGTTGCTGTCGTTATATACTATTTTGAATATCTTGCTGTCCAGATTGTTGTACACTAGCTGGAGCTTTGCTATGCTGTTGTTCCATGGGCATGCCGAATAGCCGCACTCGTAAAGAAACTTGACCATGTTGCTGCTTGCAATTCCTGGTGCAAGCATGTATGCCCCGGTCACGTTTATGGGCAGTCTCGAACTTGGCGCAGTAGAGTAGGTTACAAGCAGCGAATATTCGTTTGTCTTATTCACATATGCCGCTTGGTCTATTATCGTAGGCGAGGCGTTTATCATATTGTACAAAATGACATTGGAAAATAGCGACGCGGTTTGCGTGCCGTTGGCATTCTTTTGAATAAGAAACGCTCCCACGCGCTGCGTGCCTGCAACGTTCGCTATGGTGAGCCTGCTGACAAAATTATCATAGCCGCTGAACGTAAAGTTCTCTTCCTTTGTAGTTGCGTTTATCTGCTCGTTTATGTTAGTGAAGCTGCCGTAGCCGTAAAGGCTTTCTATGTAATCATTTGCAGTTGCGTTTATCTGGTTCGCCTGGCTGTAGTTCAACGCAGTAAACGGCAGCCGGTAGTATGCGCGTGCGAGTTGGTTCTGCAGATAGTGCACGAGCGTCATGTTGGGATAGTTGTTCACCCCGTAGCCGCTTTCCGTATATATGCCGCCAGTTTCAACAAGCCAGGCATACCTTACCAACAGATAATTGGGCTTGCCGTTTATGGGGCTGAGCAGGAAAGCGCCATCTGGGCTGCTGTTGAAGAGCCAGCGCGCGAACGGGTCGGCCTTTGATGCATTTTGCGAGCCCACGCTATTGGTTACGCTGGTCCTGTTTGCTATGCCCTCGACCAGTGAGCCGTCGGGCCACAATGTCAGCACAACGCTGTTGCTGGCAGAGTTGTTCTTGAGCCATGAAAGCGCCTGCACTACCGGCGGGTTCTGCGGATTATAGCAGAAGAATTGTGGGTAGCAAATTTCGTCGGCAGGCGCAGTTGTGACTGCGTATGCGCTGCTTAGCAAGAACATCTTTAATACAAGCAATATAAGCAGCAGATAGCCAATGGCATAAACTGCTTTGTTCCTTTTGGCAAACATGAGCAGCCAATAGGCCGTGTATGCCGCAAACAGCGACAAAGGCACCGATACCAGCGAGTTGAACCTTATTGCATTTATCTGCAAATACGCGGTAGTTACGAAGAACGCGATTATGGCAAGAAGCGCCTCGTTATATACAAAGCCTATGCGCGCCCTGCCGTTTGCGAACCCGCCGGTGTCGAACATTTGCATGAAGAAATACGGTATTGTCAGCAGTATTACCAGGAACCAGAACAAGTACTTTGCCGTGTAGCCAGTTGACCACAGTATGGCATAGTTCATCGGCACCATATACAGCTGCAAGCCGAAGCTTGCGTAAAGAAACGCAGGATTGGGTGGCTGCAATTCTTCTATTGTGGCGGCGAACTTGCTGCTGCTAAGCGTGAGGAAGCTGCCGCTCTTGATTACGCTTACAACAAATCCTGGCAACGCAGCGTAAAGCGACAGCAGCGCAATGGCGAGTACTGCAAAAAATACGCCGAATCTTTCATAAGGCTTCTTTCCTTTCGTTTTTTCAAGCAGAAAGTCAAATAGAAATGCGCCAATGACCAAAATTGTGAACACGGGTATGAAATGCAAGCCGGTGAACGTCTGGCCCATTATCAAATACGTATACCTGTAAAGCGATACGAACGCGAACCACACGGCAAACGATACCAACAGGTATTTGGCATTGTTTAGCATTTTTTTGTTGTCAAAAACGAAGCCGAACATCAATAGCAACACATAAAACAGAATAAACACCACGGTGGTGTATGGCGCGCCGTTCCACACGAAGTTTGCTATGCTTAGCGTAAAGCCCGCAAGCACCGCAAGCGCAAGCTTGCGTCTTTTCTGCACAGTCCTTGACATGGCCAGGGCGAATGCAAGCGCAAGTATTATGAACAGCGTCACGAAGCTGTCTCCTCTGAATATCAGCGCGCTTGTCCTTGCCGCGTCGCCCATGTTGAGCGCTACGAACAGCATTGCCAACAACCCAAAAAGCTTGTCCTTGCTCAAGTATCTCGCGAGCAAGTACGCGCCTATCACGTCAAAAATACCGAATACCAGCGCCACGTAGCGCATTATTGTGTAATAGCTAATGCCGAAGAAACGCAGCACGTAGTACGGAGCCAAAACCGTATAGTATAAGCCCTTTGGCTCGCTTACTATCGTGTGCGCAGGCCAGCCGGATGTGCTCAAGTACATTGGCACTATGAAGTTGTTAGCTACTGCCGCGCGTATTACTGAGAGATGGTAATAGTCGTCTGGCTCGTAAAAACCGTGATACTTCAGCAGTTCTAAACGCAGGTAAATTGTTATCAAAAATATTGCGACAATTATTGCCACTATGGCGGCTTTCTGTGCGCCGCTCATCTTTTGGCCCGCGTTTTCGTGACCGCTGTCGCCGTCGTGTGATGTTTTTTGAGCTTCAGCCATATAAACACGTATTATTGCCAAATATCCTTTTATTAGTTGCGCAAATGCGCAGGTTGCGCAGCACGTGCTACGCCTTTTCCCTGAGCCGCCTGTCTATCTCAAGAAGCAGGTCAAGTATTATGCCTACGAATATAGACAGTATGCCAAGCACAGCCAGCATGAAAGCTATTAGCGCCCTGCCAATCTCTGTGAACTGGCCGCTCGCAAGGAAGTTTGCGAGCACCATTGCACCTATTGCCACGCCTGCCGCAAAAAGTATTATGCCAAAAATCCCGAAAACCATCAGCGGGCTGTAGTCCCTTACCTGCCTTATTATGTTCGCCGCTACGCTCAGCGCGTAACCTGTCTTATGCTCTGAAATCTTTGAACTGCCTGCCTGCCTCCTATAGTATTTTATGTCTACCTCCTTTACCCTGTAGCCCCTTCTTACCATTTCTATTGCATAGGTCGTCGCGACGCCTGCGCGGTATGGCTCTATGTTTTTCACCTTTTCGAAAGCGCTCTTTCTTATTGCGAACAAGCCGGTAAGTATGTCGTGCACTTGCACTTTGTACAGCGTGCTGAAGAGCGCGCTAAGGAGCTTGTTTCCCAATTTTATGTAGGCGCTCATTGCCCCTTTTTCCATGTCGTTGAGCCTGTTGCCGAGCACCATGTCTGCCTTGTTTTCTTTTATCATTTCTACCGCGGCCACTAGTCCGTTTATGTCGTGCGTGCCGTCGCCGTCTATGCTCGCTATTATGTCGCCGCTTGCAATTGCCATTCCCTGGCCTACTGCCCTCTCTACTCCCTTGCCTTCCTGCCTTATCGCCTTTACGCCGGCTTCCTGCAGCCTCTCGAAATACTTGTCGCTGCTCTTGTCCACTACTATTATTTCGGTGCTCTCGCCGAAAAGCTTCCTGATGTCTTGTATAATCTTGAATACTGCCTCTTCTTCTATTGTTGGAATTACGACGCTTAGCGGCGGTTTGCGGATATCGTGCATACGGCGACCCGTTTGCTGCTTATACTATACTAACGCATGCCTATTTTATGCATGAGGGTTTCGCCCTTATAAACCTATCAGGTGCCAGTTCTTACGCCTTGGCAAAGTGGACGACATTGCAGCGCCGAGTGCGCCTTTACGCGAGCCGCTGCGCATTCCCGCAAACTAGTCGCGCTTACTTGGCAAAGTACGCAAACTCGACAAGTATCTCTAGCACTATTAGCAATATTACCACAAATTCAAGCGTGTCATTTCTTTTGCCTGCGATAATTTCATTTACGAGCTCCTTTCTCGCCGCAAGCTTGTTGGCGTCGCCTTCCACCGCTCCCTTCAGCTCCGCAAGTTTGAATACGCTGGAAAACAGTGCGTAGATCTTGGACAAGTACCATTCTCCAAGCCCGAAGACAGTGTTGTCTATTCTGTTGAGCATTTCATTAAGGGCGTCAAGGAATCCGCCGAGCTTTTTGCTCAGCGCAATGGGCCTGCTGTCGAATATGCGCTTCATGAATCTCGCGCTGCCGAGCGCCTCGACATCTGCGCCTGTCTGCTCCAGCATTTCAGATGTTTTCTTCTTGTATATTCTCAGCTTAAGCAATTGCATGTTGGCTATCTCTGCCATGAGCAGCTCATAATCTATGCTCTTGAGAATGTCTATAAGCACGGCGCCGTCCCAACCTACAAAAAACGCATCGTCGTTGTAGTACGAAATGCTGCGGTTTAGTATTTCATGCACATAATCGCTGTCCATCTTGCCCACGTCGCCCTCGCTTACGAGCAAGCCGGCCACTGTATTCCTGCTTTTCTTCAGCACGTTTTCCTTCGTGTCGTTTATGAAATAGAAATTGTAGGTTTCCATGAACTCGTCTTCGCTTATTGCGAGCTGCTTGCCTATGGTGTTCTTCACCTTTGCCTTCGCCTGCTGGGCTATCTTGTAAGCCTCGGCCTCTATCTGCGGATCCACAGCAAGCCGCGTCAGGAAGGCATCTTCTATGTGCTCTAGCGGCAGTCTTATCCTTATAGAAATCGTGCCAAGCGCGAAGATTGCAATTTGAACTTTAACACGCAGCTTTTCGCTGCCTGCTTGCAGCTCAGCGCCTTTCATATTGAATACGGCAGGCAGCGTGAACTGGGGTATTTCTTCTGGCGTGGGCAGATTGTAGTCTATTTTGGAAAAGTCTTCCGGGTTCTTGAACAGGTTCTTTACCTGGTCAAGCTGCAGCTCTGTGCCAAAGTCAAACAAGTAAAGCTTTATCGCTTCCCCGTCCATGATTTTATTTGCTATGCTCATCTATTTTATGCTATTGCTTGCCAGTTCCTGCTTGGCACGGCTTGCTTGTTGCGCAGCCAATGCACGCGAAGAAAAGCCCTTGTTTGCTAGCTATTCCTCTTTCATGTTTTCGTAGTTTCTTATCAAAGGCAGCGTGTCCTGATTGGAAGGCATCGCTTCCTTTATTTTTGATATGATTGCCTGTTTGTCCATCGATTTCGAGCACAATATTATTACGTTCCCTTCGGTCAACGCCGTCGCTATTCTGTAAACTCTGAACCTGGTTTTCAGCAAAGCAACGTATTTGGCATAGGTGAGCGCGCCCATGAATGTCATCGCGAAGTTTACCATGAAAAGGCCGTCAGCGCTCAGCACCCTGTGCACCTCGCCAACAAAGCCCGGCGAAAGAAACTGCTCCGGAATGTAGTTGTTTATGTATGCATCAAGCATCACTATGTCCTGGCTGCCTGTGCCAAGTTGTTTTATGTAAGTTGCGCCGTCTCCTATGACAACGCGCGCGAGCAGCGGCTCCGGTAAAAACGTTTTTGAAAGTTCGGCTATTTTCTCACTCTGCTCTACCGCCGTTATGCTTGCGGCGCTGCCGATGAGCTTCTGCAATTGATACGGAATGGTTCCTGCGCCCATACCTATTAGCAATATGCGAGGGTTTTTGAAAACATACGCGGCAGGCAGAAAATAGTCCCAATACTGTCGCGTGAACACTGCTCTCTTGCTTATTTTCGAGTAGATTACACCATTGAATGTGAATGTCAGTTCCTTGCCGTTGTCGAGCACTTCCAGAAGGTTGCCGTTATCTGCGATCTTGCGTATCTTCCTCTGGAAAAGGCCCAACAGGCTCATCTAATGACTTCAATAATCTATTTGGACTATTTGGCCTTGGCCAAGCCCCGTCGGGAAGTTATCGAAAATTATCACTACTCCTGAATCTTCTGCGGCGGTCACCTTGCCCGGCCATTTCTTGTCGCTGCTGTCTGTGTAGCTTGCGCTCCTTCCGACGAGCTTCGCAAAATCTACATCTTCTGTTGGCGTAACTACTACGGAGTTGCTTTCCAGCGCGGTTACTATTGCGTCTATCATGAAACCACTAAATAATGCGTGTTTAGCATTTTTATAAGTTTCACAGCGCTTGCAATTCAACTGCTTCTATTCTCGCGAGCTCGTTTATCTTCGCTATACGCTCTCCTCCCAATACCCCGCACTTTATGAATTCCGAACCGAGTGCCACGCCTAGGTGCGCCATGAACGCGTCTGTAGTCTCGCCGCTTCTGTGCGAAACCACTGTGCTTATGCCGTGCTTGTGCGCAAGCTCTGCGGTCTCAATAACGTCGCTAAGCGTGCCCACTTGGTTGACCTTTATCAAAATGCCGTTGGTGGCGTTTTTGCCTATTCCGGCTTGCAGCCTTTCCTTGTTTGTAGCATATAGGTCATCACCTACGACCAGCGCCTTCTTGCCTATCTGCTTTGTTATTTCGGCGAAGCCGTCTGCATCGTTCGAGTCTAGCGGGTCTTCCACATACACCAGACCGTTCTTTTCGGCAAGTTCCACCACAAATTCTATGTACTCGCTTCTCTCCATTTCGCGCTTGGTCTTATCGGGCTCGTTGAACACATATTTGCCGTTTTTGTAAAATTCGCTTGCGGCGCAGTCCACGCCTATAAACGTGCCATTGTCTTTTGCATATTTGCCTGCGAGCTCTATCGCTTCCTTGTCGTAAAGCTTTGTGTTCCATGCGTTTTCTATGTTGAGACCTATGGCAAGATCCTTGGACTTCAGGTAGTTGCCTATTGCACCGTGTATCATTATGTTTTTCTCTGCATTTGCCATGACCGGGCCCGATTTTGTGGCAAGCAGAATTTCCTGTATGCTCATATTGTTGTTGGAATGCACGCCTCCGCCTATGACATTTCCGAGAAGCCCAGGTATTTTCTTTTTGATGCCTGTGCGCTTCGTGAAATTCTCATATAGGTATTGGTAAAGCTCCTGCTGCGCCTGCATCGCCGCCAGTTTGGCGGTTGCAACAGAAATTGCTGTGGCTGCGTTGCCACCTATCTTGGCAAAGTTTTCCGTGCCGTCTATTTCGTGCAGCAGCATGTCTATATTTTTCATGTCCGGTTCGTTTCCCAAGAGCTTGCCTTTGTAGCCTGCGAACGCATCAAGGCTTGCCTTGGGCGAGTTGTTGGCAAACGGCACTGCCTCGTATTCGCTTCTGCTCGTGCCGCTTGGCGCCATCGCCTCTGCTTTGTTGCCTTTCTCATCTATGAGCTCTGCGGCAACAGTTTCCTTGCCTCGCGAGTCCAGTATTATTCTCAGTTTTGCATCGGTTATTTTCATGCAAAGCACCTATTCGCATTTGTATCGTATCATTTTGTTCAAAAGATCATTGCCGTCGAAATAGCCAATGCTTCCGCGCTTCCCTGCGCTTTCCTCAAATTCTAGCCCGTCGCCGGTCTTGCACCTGTTGTTGTAAAGCAGCACGGGCACAGGGTCTGCGGAATGCGCCTTCAGCGTGCAAGGCGTGGAATGATCGGCGGTGACACAGAGCGTGACGTCCTTGCCGAGTTTGCTCATTTTAAGGCTTCCGAAAAAGCCTGCGTCTATGTTTGCAAGCCTTCTGCTTTTCTCCAAAGCGTCGCCATCGTGGCCCGGCTCGTCAGGGCCCTTTATGTGCACGTACATGAAGTCGCACGAATTGGCGCTTTTTTGAACGAGCCTTGCAAGCCTTGCATAATCCTGCCTTGTGTTGCCGTGGCTTGCGACGCTTATTTGCTTCATGCGAAGCAGCCTTGCTATGCCAGTCTCTACTGGCATTTCGGTTATGAACGCAAAGCTCATGCCGAACTTTTTGTCTATGGGCTCCACGTTTGGCAGGCCAACACCAGCATCGCGCACCAGAAGCGCGTTTGCCACGAGTTTGTGGTGCAGCGCACGCTCCTTGTTGACCTTGCTTTTTGAAAGTTTGTCAATTACCTTGTCCAGGAATTCATTCAAGAGCGCGGCGGTGAATTTAGCCGCGGCAGACTTGTCAAGCGGCTTTATGCTTGGCAGTTTTGTGCTTGCGTCTTTTATGGCCACAGATATGCTGCCTTTCTTCACATAGCCGGTATCTCCGTTTGAAATGTTTGCCGAAAGCTTCCTGGTGCCTTTGCTATAGAACGCCAATGCGCCCCTGTGGCCTATTGTTGCTTTGAATCTGAAGCTTATTCCCTTGCAACTGAGGCTTATCGAGTTTATATCCTTTTCAAGCGCTTTTGCCTCGCGTCTTTGCACATCCCTGCCTGCGCGCCTGTCTATTATGTTTCTGTTTGCGTCTATGGTTGCGAAGTTGGCTCTCAAGGCAAGCGTGCCGCTGCGCACTTCGAGCCCGCTGCCCAGGGCTTCAAGCGGGCCCCTGCCCGTATAGTGCTTGACGTTGTAGCTCAGTATCGAGAACACTGCCGCGTCAGATTCCGGCGCAATGCCTTTTGCCACGCTGTACATCATTCCCATGCTTCCTTCGATGGCAAGCCTGTTTAGGTTTTTCATGTGCGCAAATTGCAATGGCGTCTTGTTGCCCAGCGTAGGGTTGGGTCTATCAGGCGCCCCGTCGAGTACAACCAGCAAGTACTTCAAACAACCGCCTACCTTTCCAGCACGAACGAAGGCTCGGCCTTTTCGAGCCTTACGTGCCTTAGCAGCATCCTGTTTTCGTCGCCGACCAGCACGATGTCGTTCCCCTTTGCATACTTTACTGCACTTGCAAGCAGCGGCGCGCTGTCTGAATACACTGTATATAGCAAATCGCCCTTCTTTACCTTGTCAAATATCTTTTTGCCTAAAATCAGCGCCGCCTTTTTGTTGCTTGGTGCGCCTGCGAGCTTCACAACGTTTGCTATTGCCACGTTGTTGAATCCCTGCACTATGCCCCCGTGTTCTGCGTAAACGCTTTCGCTGTGCTCTCCTATCTCTATGTCGTTAGGCTTTATCTTAGGGTCGCCTCCCTGCTCTTCTATTATCTGCCTCAGCTTTTTCTCTGCAAGGCCTTTTTCTATTATTGATTTTGCGAGTTGCTTGCCTGCTTTTTTGCCGCTCATTTCAAGCAATATCCCGGCTATGCTCGTTGCCTTGTCTATGAGGTCGCTCGCCTTTGTTTTGCCTGTTATGGCTTCTAGCGCTTCTCTAGCTTCCGCCGCAGCTCCTACCGCGTAGCCTATCGGCTGCGTGCCGTTTGTGAGTGCGCCTTCCACGTTTATGCCAAGCCTGTTGCCCAGTACGTTGAACTCCTTCATGAGCGCCATGCCTTCTGAGTCGTTCTTAACCTTCATTGTTGAACCAACTGGTATGTCAACGACCATGTCGGTCGAGCCAACTGCCTTTTTCTTTGATATTATGGAAGGCAGCATAAGCGGGTCTATGGAGAACGGGTACTCGGCCCTTACGAATATGTCGTCTGCCGGAGCCAAGTGCACAGCGCCGCCCCAAACAATGCAGCCGTTGGTTTTGTTTACAACTCTTCTTACTTCGCTGACGTCCAGTGTCACCGGCATTATCACTTCGGCTCTGTCTGCGGTGCCAGCTGCAGAGGTTATTGCCCTGGAAGAGGTCTTCGGTATTGTGAGACCTGCCGCAGCCACTATGGGCACCACAAGCATGGATGTCTTGTCGCCAGGAACTCCGCCTATAGAATGCTTGTCGAAAATCCTTTTCTTGCCCAGATTGAGCGTCTCCCCGGTTTTTACCATGGCTTCTGATATGCATGCCGCTTCTTCCAGGTCTATCGGATAAGCGTGCAAGCTTACTACGAATGCGGTTATTTCGTTCTTGTCGAGCCTCTTGCTTACTGTGTCTTTTACTATTTCATACGCACTCTGCGAGTCCAATCGCACGTTATTGAGCCTGCTCCTTATGGCTATCAGCGATTTAGGCATCGGCATCGTCGTTATCTCTACACTGCTGCCGTCGTGAAGTTTGAGCTCGCTTTGCATGTCTTTTGTAAACCAGATTGTGCCCTTCGGCACGGCGTCGCTTATGTTGACTATGCCTACGCCTGTCTTACTTCCCGATTTTATTATTATTCTGTCGCCTGCGTGCATGCCCTGCTCCACGGCGTCTGCCCCGCAGATCATAACCACAAGTGCGCCTGTTTCGACTTCGGTGTTTTTTACCTGCATGATTCCCACCCGCGCGGTTCACACGGGCCTAAAACCGCCCCAGTATTTCAGCGCGGCCTTGAGCTCCTTGTGCTTTTCTGCATAGTCCTCAAGGCTTTCGCCTTCAAGCGTAGCTTCTATGGCCTGTCGCATCGCCGCGGCGCCGGCCTTTACGCCAGACGGATGCCCGTCTATGCCTCCGCCTGCCTGTATTGCTATTTCATTGCCAAGCAGCTTCATGACATAGGGCACAAGGCCCGGATGCAAGCCGCCGGAAGAAACAGGAACTACCGGCTTTATGCTGTGCCATCGCTCAGTGAGCACGTCCTTGTGCTCTTTCACATTGCTCAGGGTCATTTCCTCGTCTAAGTCCACTACTTCCTTTCTGGATGCCGCGAGCTTGCCGACCACTGTGCCTATGTGTATCTGGTCTACTCCTATCAGCCTGGCAAGCTTTGCTACCACCAGCATCGACATGCCATGCTTGGGGTTTCTTGTAAATGCAGCATGAAACGCCCTGTGTGCGTGTATTGCAAGCCCCAAATCCTCGCACTCGTTCCTTATCGTCTGCAACGCCGACCAGCCTGCCGTCAGTATATCTACCATGACGTATTCGCCGCCAAGCTCCTTCACGAGCTTCGCCCTTCTTATCATCTCCTCGGTTTCGGCCGTTATGTTGGCCAAGTAGCTTTTCTTCTCGCCCGTGACCTTCTCGGCATAGTCGCGGTATTTGAACATGAGCCGCATGCGTCTGTCAAACGTGTTGAAGCTCTGGCTTGTAAGATTTTCGTCGTCCTTTAGCAAGTCGACGCCGCCGAGCCATGCGTTCTTTGCAACAGCTGCGTGCTCGTACGTGGTCATTCCTACCTTGGGCTTTGGTACGTGCGCAAGAAGCGGTCTGCGCTTGTTCATTTTGAATATTTTGTCGAATACGCCGTCTATGCCGAACTGCGGACCTTTGAAATGTCTTACATATTCTTCCGGAAATTCTATGTCTTCGAGCCTTAAGTTTTTGAGAGCTTTCATGCCGAAGATGTTGCCGGCGACAGAGCTCATGAGCTGAGGCACGCTGCCCATCTCGAACAGCTCTATTGGGTACGCCACCTTAGCATAATTGCCTTTTATGGAGTAGACGCGCGCGCGTATCCTGCGTATGTGCTCCTTAAGCGTAGTGAGTTCCGCCCACGTGCCGTTGCTGCTTTCGCTGGCAACCCTACCAAGCGCCTCCTTCATGGAAATGCCTTTTGCCGGCTCAACCCTGAATAGGCAAACAATGTCGCTGCCGCTAGGCTTGTAGCCCTGGTCTACAAAATCTGCATACGGATCCTTCGTGTCATCGCCTCAAACATGGAGTAAGTATAATTATGCGCATAATTATTTACAATTATCAGAATGGCCGCTTTGCGCGCATCGTCGCAGGATTTTTGCGGTTTTACAAAATGCTTAGCAGAAAGCCCACGATTT